>CAUQHH010000049.1:0-11873 GCA_963517705.1 uncultured Campylobacter sp. | reverse complement strand
TCCATCGGCATACCCGTTTTGCTCATGATTATCGCGTTTACGGGCACGATATACATCATCGTTAAAAAGGTCGTGAGTCCCGCGCTAAACTCGGTCTTTACGCTAGTGCCGTTTTGCTTGAGTTTAAAAAAATCCAATTCCGCCTCCTTAGTTATCGTAAATTTTTAGTTCGTTATACAAGCTATCTCGCTCTACGGGAACAAAGCCCGAAGTCTGAATGAGATCGGTAAAATTTCTAAGACTCATACCGCTTGCCGATTTCGCTCCGGCAGCGCTTTGGATGCTCTCTTTTTCTATCGTGCCGTCTAGATCGTCAGCACCGAATTCCTGCGCGACCATCGCTAAATTTATCGTCGAGGTCGCCCAGTAAGCCTTGATGTGTGCGACGTTATCGAGCACCAGACGCGAGATCGCAAAGGTCTTTAAAATTTCGGCCGAGCCGGGATAGTTTTCCACTTTTAGATAGTTGTTGTCGCGCTGATAAACAAGCGGGATAAAGGCGTTAAATCCGCCAGTTTTGTCCTGCAAATCGCGGATTCGCAGCATGTGATCGATGCGGTTTTGCCTGCTTTCTACGTGGCCAAACAGCATCGTAGCGTTACTTTCCCTGCCTTTTTCGTGCCAAAGGCGGTGGATTTTGAGCCAGTTTTCCGAGCTCACCTTACCTTTACAGATTTTACGCCTGACCTCTTCGTCAAAGATCTCCGCTCCGCCGCCGGGCATGCTATCCACGCCGTATTCCAGCATCTTTTCTACGACTTCTTCGTAGCTAAGTCCGTGTTTTCGTGAGAGGAAGTCAACCTCCGCGGCCGTTAGAGCTTTGACGTGGATTTGCGGGTACTTTTCCTTGATCTTTTTAAAAATTTCCAAATACCACTGCCACGAAGTTTCGGGATTGTGCGCCGAGACGATATGTATCTCTTTTGCGCCGTGAGCGACGCTTTTTTCGACGATTTTTAGGATCTCTTCGTGACTCATCATGTATGGGTTTGGGTTTTTGCGGTTTGCCGAAAACGCGCAAAATTTACACACGTCCGCGCAGATATTGGTCGGGTTTATGTGGCGATTTACGTTAAAAAACACCTTTTTGCCGTGCAGTTTTCGCCGTTTGGCGTTTGCAAATTTACCCAGCGTAAAAAGGTCTAGGTCGTACAAGCCGGCGCATTCGTCTGCGTCCAGACGTTCGCCGCTTTGGAGTTTTTCTATTAAATTTGTCAAATTTTATTCCGAAAATAGATATTAAACGGCGATTATATGTTAAAAAAGCTTTGTTTTTGCAAAATTTTAGTATCATCGGATAAAATTTACACAAAAAGACGGCGGTAAAAAGTGGCTTTAAAAGGAAATTTAAGCGGCGTTTTAGGCGGCGCAAATTTGGCCTCGCAGCTAAAAAAGCTTCAGGGCAAGGGCTTTGCAAATTTCATCGCAAAGCAAAGCGACGAGCTGATAAAAGCTCTGTGCACGCGGGTTTTGGACGAGATTTTTGCAGACTTTAACCCAGATGTAGATTTTATCCCGTTTTGCGTCATCGCTACCGAAAAATACGCCGACAACCTCATTTCCACAAGCTCGGTTTTAGAAATTTTACTCGTCTTTAAAGAAAACGCCGGCTTTAACGTCAAATTTATCCTAAAAAAGCTAGTCGCCGCGCTTGAAGGCTCAAATTTAAAGCTAAATATCAAAATTTGCGAGCTGGGCGAAATTTACGAAGCGCACAAAAACGACCACAAAGCAAAGGCCGCGTTTAGCCGTATCCGCTACATCTGCGGCTCGCGCACGCTCTACAAGGCCGCACGCTCACAGATCTACGAAACGCGCGAGTTTAACGCGCAAGAAAATCTCAAATTTTACGCCAAAAATCTAGGCTCCTTTAACGATATCCCAAACATAAAACAAGAGCCTGATCTTAAAAACGACCTGGGCGGTACGAACGACATCTACTATCTAAACTGCGCTCTAAACGGCTTTGAAAACGAGATCAGCATGCGCTCGCAGGCTCTAAAGTTTATCGACGAAAAGGAGCTTAGCGCGCTAAATTTGGCGACTGATTTTATCCTCTGCGTAAAATCGGCTCAAAATTTAACCCTAGGCTCGGACGTTTTTGCCCCCGCAAAGCTAAACGAGATCACCGCGCTCATGCAAACCAAGTCCAAAAAAACGCAAGAAAACAGTAGCGTCATCTCGCAAAAGCTCTTTTTCTGCATGCACTCGGTCGCGGTTTTCTCGCGCTATCTGGTTTCTAGCTTTTATAGGAGCAAATTTACAAGCGGGGCTAAATTTAGCGAGCTGCGAGCCGCACGGCTAAAAAACGGATTTTATAGGTTTGAAAATACCATTTACGTCCCGCTACACGTCCGCCCTAGGCCGCTAAATGCCGTACTAAAGCAGCTTTTGGCTCTTGGCGATGCGGAGTATAAATTTGACGTTGGAACGATCTTTTACCTAAAGCGCGCGCAAATCAGCAAAGAGGACGCCGAGGATTCGCTCGCGCTTTTTAGAAAAATTTTGATGCGAAACCACGCTCATTGCATTATCAAAGCGCTTTTGGACTCGGAGATTTTGCCCGTTTTAGTTAAGCCGCTCGAACACGCCGTAAATTTGGCCGAATTTGACGGCTATCATAAATTTAGCGTCGGCGAGCACTGCGTTTTAAGCGTCAAATTTGCCGAAAATATCAAAGATAAATTTGTAAAATCGCTCTACGACGAGCTTTGCGTCGAGGGGCGCACGCTGCTAAAGCTAGCCTTGCTGCTACATGACGCAGGCAAGGGGCTAGGCGGCGATCACTCGGTCGTGGGCTCAAATATCTTTCGCGCCTACGCCGCAAAGCTAAATTTGAGCGCAAAAGCCGTAAATATCGGCGTTACGCTCGTGCGCTACCATACGCTGATGAACGACGTGGCAAACCGCGAGGACATCTACGATCAGCGCACGATTTTTAGCTTTATCTCAAAACTTGGCGACCCGCAAACCCTAAAGCTCTCCTACATCGTCGCCTACTGCGTGATAAACGCGACCGACGAAAAGCTCTATACGCCCTATCTGGCGCGACTTTTGCGCGAGCTTTACGGCATTTGTTTGCAAAGCTTCGAGGATGAAAACCTGCTTGATGAAGCTTCAAGGCGCGTAAAAAAGGAGCTCAGCATCAGAAGAAACGCCAAATTTGCCGCCTTAAGCGAAAATTTGAAAGAAAAAATTTTTGCTATCAGGTCAAATTTGCTCTTTGCCAAATACCAACCAGCAGACATCATCGCTATCGCCTGGGCCGCGCAAAATGCGGATAAACTAAGCGTGCAGGTACAAAATCACCAAAGCCTAAGCATCGAAATTTACGCGCAAAACTATCCAAATTTAGCCGTTTTGCTCTCGGCTCTGGCGCACCTTGATCTTGGATTTATGGAGATTTTTGAGCTGTTTGACGGTAAATTTTACGTCAAGCTAGAGTTTAATAAAAACGTAAAATCAAGCGAGCTAGAAACCTTAAAAAACCTCATCGAGATCTCGCTAAAAAGCGGCGCCTCAGCGCAGATAAATCGCCCGACAATACTAAAAGGCGAGCTAAATTTCGACGCGAACCACTCGCAAGAGTACGCAAAGCTGGGCATAAACGCGAAAGATCAGCGCGGACTGATGGCTTACGTATTGGGAGTTTTTAAGGAATTTGATGTAAAAATAGCCAACGCTAGAATCCAAACCGTAAAAAATAGGACGCGAAATTTGCTGCTTATCGAAAAGCGCGAGGGCGTGGATTTGGGCGAAATTTTAAAATTATTAGAAAGCGAGTAAACATGTGCGGAATCGTCGGTTACGTCGGCAATAGAGAAAAAAGGGAGTTTATTTTAAACGGATTAAAAGAGCTTGAGTACCGCGGCTACGACAGCGCCGGCATGGCAGTGATGAGCCTGGATAGCGGCTGCGACAAATGCGCGCAGGAAATCGCCTTTTTCAAAGCCATCGGCAAGCTTGAAAATTTAGCCAAAAAATCAGAGGGCTTTAGCTCTAGCGGCGAAGGCGTCGCGATCGGTCACACGCGCTGGGCTACGCACGGAAAGCCTACCGAGATCAACGCCCACCCGCACCTAGGCGAGCACTCTTTCGTCGTTCATAACGGCATCATAGAAAATTACAAAGAGCTAAAAGAGGAGCTTGAGGCAAAGGGGGTTAGCTTCCTTAGCCAAACCGATACCGAAGTCATCGTGCATCTTTTTGAGGAAAATTTAAAAACTATCGGCGAGCCGTTTAAAGCATACGAGGCTACGGTAGCGCGCCTGCACGGAGCTTACGCGACGCTGCTTATCACCAAAACGGCTCCGGGCAAAATTTTCTTCGCCAAGGACGCCGCGCCGCTAGCTATCGGCAAAAGCGAGGGCAAAGAGGTATTTTTCGCTTCCTCGGACGCTCCGCTAATCGGCCTAGCCAAAGAGGTGTGCTATCTGGACGACAAAAGCTACGGATTTGTTAGCATTGACGAGATAGCAGTTTTTAAAGACGCAAAAAAACTAAGCCCGAGTTTCGCCGCGCTGCCTGCGGATAAAAGCTACGCGCAAAAAGAGGGCTACCGCTTTTTTATGGAAAAAGAAATTTACGAACAAAGCGCGGTAGTCTCAGAAACTCTGATGGGACGCGTCAAAGAGGATGCAGTCGGGCTTGAAAATTTAACCGACGAGTATCTACGAAATATCGATGATATCGTGATCTGCGCATGCGGCACGAGCTATCATGCAGCCCTTACGTCTAGCTATCTTTTTGAGAGGCTAGCGGACACTAGAGCTAAGGTCGAGATCGCGAGCGAATTTCGCTATAGACGCCCAAAACTAAACAAAAACGCTCTTTTTATCGTCATTTCGCAAAGCGGCGAAACCGCCGATACCCTAGAAGCGCTAAAAATCGCCAAGCAAGCGGGGCTAAAGACGCTAGCTATCTGCAACGTCGATAACTCCTCGATCGTACGCCTAGCTGACGACACTCTGCTAACTCGCGCAGGTATCGAAAAGGGCGTAGCCAGCACCAAAGCCTTCGCGACGCAGGTCGTGACGCTATGGATGCTAGCGCTGCAAATCGCGCAGGCTAAATCTTCTATAAGCAAAGAAGAGCTAAAAAGCGAGATCGCGGCGCTCCTGCACGTTCCGCAAATTTTAAACATCAGTAAAGAGCCGCAAGAGCGTATCCGCCGCCTAGCCAAGCACTATTTGCACGGCCACGGCTTCTTTTTCATCGGGCGAGATATATTCTACCCGCTAGCGCTAGAAGGCGCGCTAAAGCTCAAGGAAATATCCTATCTGCACGCCGAGGGCTATCCTGCGGGCGAGATGAAGCACGGCCCTATCGCGCTTGCCGACGAGAGGCTCTTTACGATCGCGCTGATGCCAAAAACCATACTCTACGACAAAACCAAAAGCAACGTCGAGGAGCTAGCCGCTCGCGACGCCTACATACTTGCGATTAGCCCCGATGAGTTCGAGCTTAGCGACGATTTTATCAAGACCAGCAAACAAGCTCACCCGATGAGCGAGTTTTTCGAGATGATGATCATCTTGCAGCTTTTTGCGCTGGAAATCGCCGTGAGGCTGGGCAACGACGTAGATATGCCGCGAAATCTCGCTAAAAGCGTAACGGTAGAGTAAATTTAGTAGGCGAAATTTGACGAGTGGGGTGTTAAATTTCGCTTTTAATCCTAATCTGCAAATTTAGGCGAGAGGTTGCCCGCCTAAATTTCTCTCAAATTTTATTCTAAATTTAAATGCAAATTTATCGGCGCCCGGGAATATCATGCAAAATTTAAACGAAAAATATGAAATTTATCAAAAAGGCTAGATAAAAAAGCGCTCGGCCTCACGTCGCTGATGAACGACGCAAAATGACTCAAACTCTGCGAAATTTTAGATGTCTCTGGCTGCAAGGGCTTACGCATAAAACTACTATCAAGCGGCGAAGAGATCACGCTCGTCTGCGGCTTTGGGTGCTTACAGGACGGGTATTTTGACTGCGCCAACGGAGCTATTTTGTTTAAAGATCTGCACTGGGTTTTCGTGCCTAAATTTTACGAGCAAACGCGTATGAACAGAACCGAAAAGCTCGCCTCAAATTTTATCCCAAATCCGCTTGAAGCGGTGCTGGACGCCATTACGAAGGCGGGCAAATTTGACTACGAAATAGACGAAAGCGGACTAAAAATTTACGGATATAGATAAATTTGGCGCAGGCAAACGGAGTCAAATTTAAAGCCACGCTTGCTCGCCAAATGCTACAAAATTTGATAAAATTTGACGAAATTTAAACTCAAGGGAGCAAATATGGGCGCTCATCTATGTCCAAAATGCGGCAAAAACACGATATATTTCGACGGAATCTGCCACTCGTGCGGACAAAGGCAGAGGCGGGATGAAATTTTAAACCTAAGCGCCGACGATGTAGAAGCGATGATCCTAAAAATAGCAGACCGCATAGACGAGATCGAAAAATGGGATGAGATTTGCAATGATTTTTGGGCGCTTTTTAGCCTGCTGGACATCCACGATCCAAGGATCGCGCGAGCCGCGGCAGCAAAGGAAATCTACTATCCGCCAGAGCTCTACTTCGGTGCGCCAGAGGATGTAAAAGACGCACTCATAACAAAACTAAACTCACTAGAGGACAACTCCAAAAACGTGCTAAATCACCTTCTTTGCGCGCTTGCCTGGCAGGGCGGCGAGCAGACGGCGGAGCTTTTTTACGAGCTGTATAAAAACCCGAGGCCGTGGCGCAAAAAACTCTACGTGGGTACCGAATTTTACGCAAAAATCGGCGGCTGGGCGTTTGACGATACAGGCGAGCGAAAATCGCTTGTTTTTGATAAATGTCTTACCGCGGTACGCATAAAAGATGGCAAGCGCGCGAGCCAAGACGCAAATTTAAACCCAAACCAAAGCGCGGACGACGCCGTGCAAATCGGCGAGCCTACGGGCCAAAAGTGCGAGTTTTGCGGCTGCGAGATACTGGATATGCTGCGCCTAAAGGCCACTGATCCGCAGCTTGCGTTTTTAAATTTAAAGCACGACGCGATATTTCGCTGCTGCCCGACCTGCGTCGGTTCGGTCAGATATTTTTGCAAGCGCGGCCCAGACGGCGAGATAGAGCTAACCCATGATGGCGAAGGATTTGACGAAAGCTACTTTTCGCAGGAGGATATGACGCGGCTATGCGATATGAAATTTAAGCTAGGCGACGAAGTTTCCCAGTTTTACGGCTGCTTTAGCGAGCTTGATACGACCGTGGGCGGCTATCCGCAGTGGGTGCAGGACGCCGAGTATCTAACCTGCCCTAGTTGCGGCGGGACGATGAAGCATCTAGCGCAGATCCCATTTGGCGAGATGATACAGGGCGAGGGAATCATATACGTGCAAATTTGCGAGAAATGCGAGGTTTTGGGCGGCTGTTTTCAGTGCACGTGAGGCGGACCAATTAGCTATAATGCGAGTAAAATTTGATTTAAGGAGAAAATATGGGGTTATTTGGTTTTGGTAAAAAAGCTGAAAAAGCGCAAATTCCAAGCACTTTTGCCGGCAGAGTGGATAAATTTTGGGCGGAATTTAGCGGCGTGATAGACGAGATCAAGGCCGATCTGGCGGCGGAAGAGTTTGAAAAGGCGATGCGAAAGACCGACGAGAAGCTTCGTATCTGTCTTGCCGAGCCGTATTTTATGACGGGGCTTGCAGGCGATAAGCTCGATCTGGTGCTAACCCCAGAGGGTATGAGGCACCGCCTATTTTGGCTAAGCTTTATCAAAAACGCTATGCCAAAACAGCTCGAGGGCAGAATGCGCTGCACGCTCGGAAAGCCGCGTGCGCCGCGAGGTATCGGCGGACTTGAGATGTACGGCACGCGCGTAAGCGCCGAGGAGTCGATGATCTACGCGCAGTTTAACGAAAGCGACGTGGATATTAAAATTTACAACGAAAACCTAGCGGCTCTGCTCGCGCAGGACGAGGGCAAAGCGGGCAATCTAAGCTTCATTCTACTTGATAATATCATCGGCGAGACGACGGTCATTAACACTTTGGGCATGCTTGAAGTGCTAGGTGCGCCGCAGGAAAACGGCGTGCCGTTAAGCGAATTTGCCGATCTGATCGATGAGAAATTCGGCGAAAAAGCTGCGCGCGAACCGCTAAAGAATTTTTTCAGTTACAAGATGGAGCCCCGCGGAAGCGAGGTGCGCGAGGACGTGATCGTGGGCACCACCTGCCTGCGAAATCTCATAGGCGAGTACCTAGGCGGCAAGCGCGACATCTATAACGAAGCCTTCGAGCTCGGCATCAAATTTTGCTTTCTTAGCATTGATAACGGCGGCGACGTGCAGGCAGGCTTTGATCTGCGAAATAAAATCGAGGACGAGGAGTTGGAGAGCTGCAGCTCGTTTTTGGAGATAATCGGCGGCGCAACCGGGCAGAAGCGCGCATACATCGATCTCATCTGTTATGACGAGGAAAGGCTAAAAGACAAGGTAAGCGAACTTTGCAAAAAATACGGCGCGAATATACAAATCCACGACTTTAAACGATAAACTTAGCTACGGGCGTCAAATTTATTTTGGATTTGCGCGCCCACGCTATTTTAATTTTGGCGCCAAATTTTGCTTTTGATGTTGGTTGCGGCGGACTATTCGGCCCGTTTCTGTCCGCTCAAGGCAACATTTAGCAAGATCCTAGCACGTATGGCTCTAGCCCGCCACAATAACTGTATTTTTAATTTTACAGCAGCAGGGCTTATTTCCCCCACTCACCTCAACGCAAATTTTTTAGATACTGGCACGCGTTAAATTCCCCGAGCTTGCAACCCCGATCGTAAAGTTCTTTGGCTGCGTTTTTATTCTTTTCTACGCCCATACCCTTTTCGTAGGCAAAGCCCAAATTTGCACAGGCTAGCGCACTCGCGCCCGAACAAGCGTTAGTAAAGAGCACAACGGCTCTTTCGTAGTCTTTTTCTACGCCCTCGCCCTTAAAATAGCAAACCCCAAGATCAGCGCAAGAGCCAACGTGTCCGCGCCCACAAGAGGCCGCAAATATCTGCGCCGCCTTTGCAGCGTCCTTTTCTACGCCATCGCCTAGCGCGTAGCTTAGAGCGAGATTATAACACGCCGTTTCCTCGCCTAGCTCACAGGCTTTGGCAAACAACTCGTTCGTTTTTTTGCCGTCGGGATAGACGCCAAGACCTTTGCCGTAGCTATACGCTAGGCTCGCGCACCCCTCGGCTACGCCTTTTTCGCAAGCTTTAGCAAAAAGCTCGTTTGCCTTTTTGTGATCTTGCGCCGCTCCCTGCCCGCTTTGGTAAAGTAGCCCCAGATACACGCAGGCTTTGTCAGCGCCTAGCTCGCAGGCTCTTTCGTAGTATCGCACGGCTTTTGTAAATACCTTATCAAATTCGTAAAAATACCCAAGCCCCGCGCAATACATCGCGTTTTTCTCGCCGCCTTCATCGCAGGCAAGCTCTAAGTTTTTAATCGCGAGCGAGAGCCTTTTGCAAATCTCGTCGTTTCCCTTCTTGCACTCTTTGCTAAGATCGGCCAGCTCGCCCCCAAAAGCTAACGCCGCAAAAAACGCAAGCAAAATCAAACGTCTCATAAGCTCAAATTTCCTTTCAAATTTTATAAATTTAGCGCCGTAAAGCGCCGAAGCCAAAATGCCTGAAGTATAAATTTAAAAAGATTAAAATTCAAATTTGGCTAAAATCGCTATCAAAAAGGAGCGTAAAATGATCTTTGAAGACGAGCTGATTTTCGTCGAGCGCGAAACGAGCGAAATCCCGTGGGTAAAAATTTTTACCAAAACGCCGTTTAAGGAGCTAACCGACTGCGACGAAGCGACGCAAAAAAGAGTTTTTGAAGCGGTTTTAACGGCCGAAAAAGCAATGAGAAAATTTTATAATCCAACCAAAATAAATATCGCAAGCTTTGCAAACTACGTGCCGCGCGTGCATTTTCACGTGATGGCGAGGTTTGAGAGCGATAGCTTTTTCCCGGAGTCCATGTGGGGTAAAAAACAGCGCGAGGGCGAGCTAAATTTGCCAGATTTTGCCGAATTTTCTCAAATTTTAGCGCGCGAGCTAGGCAAAACACGTGAATAAAAAAATACTTCTAACGCTCGCAATCGTCGTACTAGCAGGCGTTTTGGCGGTTTATAAGGCGCGCTGGGACGAGCAGACGCAGACGGAAAATATCAAAAAATTTCTCGACTTCCAAACGCAAATTTTAAATAAAAATATCGAAGAAGAAAAACTCTCCGCGATGACTGTAGCGGCGCTACTAGCGCAAAACGAACACTTAAAAAAATGCATGACCCAAAACGACCGACGGATGTGCCTAGAGACGCTTGGCGAATTTACAAAAACGCTAAGCAAGGTGCCGATTTACGAAAACGCCAAATTTCACATCCATACGCCCGAAATGAGGAGCTTTGCTAGGAGCTGGATACCGATGTATAACGACGATCTAACGAACTTTCGCCACCTGCTAACCGAGGCTAAAAACGGCGTAGCCGCAGGCATCGAGGTCGGTCGCGCGGGAGTTTTTATTAGGTCGGTTGCGCCGATATTTGATGATAAAAAGATGCTCGGCAGTATCGAAGTGCTGCTTGATTTTAAGCATTTGAGCGACTTTTTCTCGCAGCAAGGGCTTGATCTTTTCGTATTACTCGATGCCGGCGGCGACCTACCCTATCAAAACGGCAACGACGAGGGCATCATCGAAGGCTTTCATTTCGTAAACAAGAACTACGCGAATTTAAACGTCTTGCCGATGCTAAAGGATATAAAATTTAAAAGCGGCGGATTTTATCAGACGGATTCGCACGCCTTTACCGTCCAGCCGATGAACGACGCAAAAGGCGAGCGCGTGGGATATTTCGTGATTTATTTTAACTCGGACTCAAAAGAGCGAAATTTAGCAAAGCTGGGCGTTTGGTTCGACTAATCAAGCAGGCTTTTTGAGTACGGCGAAAATTTGTAGGTAAAGACGCTGCCTTTACCCAGTTCGCTTCTCACGCCGTACTCTACGCCGTTTTTCACGCAGATACTTTGCACGATGTTTAGCCCTAGTCCAAAACCGCCCTGCACGCCCTCGTCTCTGACGTAGCGTTTCCAAATTTTACTCGTGTCTTTTATGCCTTCGCCCTCGTCCTCGACTACGAGCACGATTTTGCCGCTTTTTTCAAAAAGGCGCAAATTTATTATTCCTCCTTCGCGGCTGTATTTTACGGCGTTACTTAGGTTGTTATCGATCAGTCTGCCCGCCTCTATCTTGCTCATAAAAATTTGCAAATCAGGCTCGATGAAGTCGTAAATTTTGATATTTTTTGCCATCGCGATACCTCGCATATACCGTGCTCGCTCGAGGCTAAATTCGCTCAAATTTAAAATCTCGGGCGGAAATAAAATATACCCGCGCTTTATGTAGTACTCGGTGTCCTCGTATGTAACTTGCATCTGTTTTAGAGCCGAGCGCATGCGGGTGACGTATTTGTTATCAAGGCCCAGCATCTCAAGGTTTATGCCGATGACTCCCAGCGGCGTTTTTAGCTCGTGCATCGCGTCGTTAAAAAAGTTGTTCATATATTTTTTAGCGTCTTTATACGGCTTTATCCCGCTAACAAACGACAGATAAAGCGCAAAAAATACGACCACGAGGGCAAACGCTAGAGTTAGAGCCGTAACGAATAAAATCCTAGCCGCGTTTTGCTTTTTAGCTAGCACGAGATAATAAAACTCGCCGTCCGCGCGAAAATAGGTCTTGTAAAAAAGATGGCCGTTTTCTTGACGGGTGATAAATTTTAAATCGCTCGGTCGCGCGTCTAAATTTGAGACAACTTGCTTTTCTTTTAGATTAAAAATGCCGTATTTATAGG
>CAUQHH010000048.1:0-11885 GCA_963517705.1 uncultured Campylobacter sp. | reverse complement strand
AAACTCCGCACGTTTTAGGCGGTATCGGCTCGTTTAGCGGCGCGGTGAGGCTACCTGCGGGCTACAAAAAGCCCGCGATCCTAGGCGCCACCGACGGCGTAGGCACAAAACTGCGACTTGCGATCGATGCGCGCAAATTTGACGGCGTGGGACAGGATCTCGTCGCGATGTGCGTGAATGATCTCATCTGCAACTTTGCCGAGCCGCTGTTTTTCCTCGACTACTACGCGACGGCGAAGCTTGAGATCGCGGACGCCAAAGAGGTCGTAAAAAGTATCGCCGAGGGCTGCAAACTAGCGCGTTGTGCGCTTATAGGCGGCGAGACGGCGGAGATGCCCTCGATGTATGAAAAGGGCGACTTCGACCTTGCGGGCTTTGCCGTGGGTATCGCGGAGGAGGACGAGATCGACCGCAGCAAGTTTGTGCGTGAAGGCGACGTGCTCATCGCGCTTCCTAGTAGCGGCCTGCACTCAAATGGCTTCTCGCTCGCACGAAAAGTGATCGCCGAACTGGGGCTAAAATTTGACGACAAAGTGGACGGTCGCGCGCTCATCGACGTGCTTTTGGAGCCGACCAGGATCTACGTCGGCGACTTTTTAAATTTAAAAGACAAGATTCACGCGCTCGCGCACATCACAGGCGGCGGCATCGTGGAAAATCTACCGCGCGTATTTCCGGAGGGGCTGGGCGCGAAGATCGAGCATGCCGCGATCCGCACGCCTGAGATCTTTAAAATCATCGCGCAAAAGGTAGAGCCCGCCGAAATGATGAGGACGTTTAATATGGGCGTCGGCATGATCGTCGTAGTTCCGAAAGAAAACGCTGACTTCGTGCTGGCAAACACCGATGGCTACGTCATCGGCGAGGTCGTAAAAGGACAAGGCGCGCAGCTAGTTTAAACGGTTAAATTTAACTTTGGCTCGTAAAATACATTGCGAGCCAAAGATTTTTGGGCGTTAAATTTGCTCTTTTGCCATGCAGGCTACAAAAAATATCGTTAAATTTATTTACTCTACCCATCAAATTCGACTGGACTATTTGTTAGTCAAATTTTTATTTCTCTTCGTTTGTAAAATATCTATTAAAGCCTGAATATAACGCTAAATTTAGATAAAAATAACGTTAGTGTTTGTTAGTATGCGCAAGCTAAAAGTTAGTCCATAAACCAAACAGGCGCAAAATTATATTACTCAAATTTAACAAAAACCCAAATCCTAAAAATTAAATATTATATTAAATAAAAATATTAAAGTATAAATTTAATGCTTCTTGGCTAGAATTTGGTAAATTTTAAATACGAAGGACGGGTGATGAGCATAAATTTAGACAGACTTAAGGCGCTTTTTAGCGAGATAAACGCGATCAACGACGAAAGTTTTGGCGCTGGGATGAGCCGCCTAGCCTACACGCGCGAGGACAAGGCCGCCAGAGAGCTGTTTATCGCACGCTGTAAGGAGGCGGGCTTAAAAGTACGCATAGACGCGATCGGAAATATCTTTGCTAGGCGCGAGGGTACAGAGCTCGAACTACCGGCGGTGGCCTTTGGCTCACATCTAGACACCGTGATAAACGGCGGCGAATTTGACGGCATCCTAGGTGTCCTGGGTGGGCTAGAGCTGATTAGATCGCTAAACGACGAGGGCGTGCAGACGCGCAGACCGCTCGAGCTCATCGTCTTTGAGTGCGAGGAATCAAGCAGATTTAACATCGCAACACTTGGCAGCAAGGTCATGTGCGGCAAGCTTGGCTTTGAGAAACTAAAAGACGTGCGCGACTTTCAGGGGCGCCCTGTTGGCGAGATCTTTGCTGAGTTTGGCATCGATCTAGCAAGCATCGAAAAGGCTAAAAATTTAACGCCGGGCTACGAGAGTTTTTTCGAGCTACACATCGAGCAAGGGCCGCTACTAGACAACGAAAATATCCAAATCGGCGTCGTGAGCGCCATCGCCGCGCCGCACAGATTTAGCGTGCGCGTGCAGGGCCAGGCTCAGCACTCCGGCACTACCGCGATGAAGTACCGCCGCGACGCGCTTTGCGCAGCGGCACAGATAGTGCTAGCCGTCGAGAGCGTCGCGCGCGAAAACGCGGCAAACGGCGTGGTGGCAACCGTGGGCAACTGCACGGTAAAACCGGGCGTCATGAACGTAGTACCAGGCGAAACGACGCTGCTAATCGACCTACGCGGCATCGACCTGAACACCCGCGAGGCGGCATACGCACAGATCCTAGCCGAAATCTCGCGCATAGAAGCGCAGCGCGGCGTCAAATGCGAGATCAAGCAACTAGCCTTCGATGAGCCATGCGCGCTGAATGGCCGCCTCATCGAGCTAATCGCCAAAAAAGCCGCAGCTCTTGGGCTTAGCTTTGAGATCATGCCAAGCGGCGCTGGGCACGACGCTATGCACATGAGCGCGCTGTGTCCGACTGCGATGATTTTCATCCCATCTAAAGACGGCATCAGCCACAACCCGGCAGAATTTTCTAGCTGGAGCGATATCGCTAACGGCGTAAATTTACTAAAAAGCGCGGTTTTAGAAACGGCTGGGAGAGCTTGAGTCTAAGGCTAAATTCGGCGGGCGGCGAAAATTAGGCAAAGACGGTTTAAATTCGCATTTAGCGCAAAAATATCCGCCTTAAGTTTCGGTTTAAATTTTACTCGCTCTTTGGGCGAATCGGCGACTAAATTTGGATTTTAATTTTACGAATTTTACGGATGATTTAGCCCTAAAACGGGCTAAAATTAAAACACAGTATCGTCGTTTTTGCTTTTTGGGTATGCCTTGGACGATATCCCAGTACTCGACGATCTTGCCGTCCTTGAAGCGAAATATATCCATAGCCGAGCGTCCGCGATCATTCGCGTTTAGTTTGACGCGACTGTGGATAAAAACCGCCGCCCGTGCCGATATATTTGATCTGCGCGCTTGTTTGCATTTGCGCGAGTTCGTTGCATAAACTTGCGACAAGCTCGCCGCTACAGCCAAATAAAGATGTAAGCCTAGTAGCTATAGCCAAGCGCTTTATTTTAGGCTAAAGCATAAATTAAATTTAGCCGACCGACTCGGCCGACTAAATTTTATCGCGAAACTACAGCTCCGCGTTAGCTGCGGTTATGTCGTAGTTGTTTTGAAAGCCGCTATTGGTATTTACGATGCCTAGCAGCTTGATGTCGCCCTGGTCTAGCTTGCCGTTGCCGTCGTCCTCGATCTTATAGACGTAGTTATAGGAGTACGAGTTGCCCTCTTGCTTGAGGTTTTTAGCGATGAGCAGGGCTTTTGCGCCTTTTTCAAACGACTCTTCAAATACCTTTTTAAGCGCGTTTAGCTCGCTATTTGCGCCGCCGCCTTGATTTGACGGCGTAAAGCTTAGCTCGGCTTTATAGATCTTGCCGTCTTGCAGCGTCGCTTTTTGCCCGTTTGCGTTTAGGTCAAACTCGCCCGCGCTTAGCTGCTTGCCCTCAAATACCTTTGAAAAATCAAGCTTATCGTCTGCGCCGAATTTCTCCAGCTGCCAGTTTTTCTCGTCTTTATCCAGAGTAAAGATATATTTGCCCCCGTCCGCGCTCGCGGTTTTACCGTCCTTTAGCGTCTCGCTTATTTTTAACGTTTGGCTAGGGGCAAATTTGCCTTTTAGCTCGCCTAGCTGCGATGCGGTTAAATTTATAGGTTTATCGTCGCTGCTGCCAATGCTTGCTATTTTGTCTTTGTTTGAGATTAAATTCGCCAAATTTTGCTTTATGTTTTCCGCCGTATCTAGCAAATTTAGCCCGCCGGCGCCTTTTGCCGCTTCGGTCGCAAACTGCGCCGCGCTAAAGCTTTTTGACGCGGCTGCTAGCACGATGTTATCCGCGCTAAGATTAAAGTCGCGGTGCGCGCTAACGGAGCCTATATATTTTACCTCATCCTTAGTTATTACGTTATCGCCGTTATTTTCGACTTTATATATCTCAAAACCGCTGTAAGTTTTAGCTAGGATTATCGATTTTTCGTTGCCTGCGGCTTTGGTTAAAAACGCCTTGCCTTCGCCGAAAATCTTATCAAACCCGGACGCAAAGCCTGCCGCCGTACCGCTAACGTAGTAAATTTTGCCGTCTTGTAGCTGCGTTTGCGCGTCTGCGGCTACGTTTAGATCACCGATAGACGTTACGTTAGAAGCTAACCTGGAGAAATCAAGCTTGTCGCCGTTAGATAAGGCATTTATAACGACTCTAGACGCGTCTTGCTTAAAGGTAAAGGTTTCTTTGGCGTCGCTTGCGTAGACCGAGCCTGTTACGTTTGTTATTTTTAGATTATCGTCTGCGGCAAATTTAAACGATTCAAACGTATCTTTATCAAGCTCTAAAACGCCGTCTCCTTGCACGTCGATCTGTTTTTTGGCATTGCCGGCGCCAAAAGACAGCCCCGCAAAGGCCTTTAGCAACTTTGAACCGTCCGCGTTTAGCTCTTGCGCGCTTTGCTTTAGCGTGATTTGCGTGCCGTATTTAGTATGCAAATTTAGATCGCCAAGCTTAGCCAGCTCTTCTACGTCGCTTGCGCTAAGCTCGATGTTTTTATCGCTTAAATTTAGCGTTTCTATCTTTGAAACGTCCGCCGTCTTTAAAAATTTCATGATTTTTTTAAAGTCGTCTGCGATATCAAATTTGCCTTTTCCGGCGAGTTTGGCGGCAAATTTAGCGTATTCGTCTACGCTTACTTCTAATGTTCTATTGATTTCAAAGCTATCTACCTTGTCGCTTAGCAAAGCATCCTTATCGTTTGAGCTAACGCCCGTTAGTTTTATGTTATCGTTAGCATCAAATTTATCTGCGCCGATTTTATTAAAATTCGTGGCCGAGATTTTTAGCTCCGCGCCGTCTGAGGTTTTTATGGATTTTATCTTTTCGCCGAAATAATTAAGTCTGTTTTCTACCGCGTTTTGTAAATTATTCGCGCTATCTTCGATCTCTAGGGCGCCGTTTGCGATCTTATAGCTTGAGAGCTTGTCGCTAGATAAAAAGCCTTTGCCGAAAATTTCGTAAAAATCAGCCGTGCTTAGCTTTTGCGTTTTAGCTATCGCGCCGTCTTTTAGCTTGTCGCTAAACGCGCCTAAAGCTTTTAGAGACTCTTTGCTAAACGCGTCTTTATCAGTTAGCGTTACGGCCGAATTTGCGATTTTATCCGCAGCATCTTTGTTGAGCGACGTTAGTTCGGCTACGCTTAGAACAGCCGATTTTACCGCGCCGTTAGCAAATTTAGCGGCATTTTGAGCTAACGTTTGTAGCTGGGCGTTTGTTAGCGCGCTATCTTTGCTAAGCTCTACTGCGCCGTCTGCGATCCTATCTTTTAGCGCGCCGCTTAATATCTCCTTAGCCTTTTCAAAGCTTGCGACTAAAGATTTTATATCGCCGTTTTGCTTGAGCTCAAATTTAACTCCGCCAGTAGTTATGTTTGAGTACGCGTTAGGTAGGATTTTATCTCCTAGCTTGCCGGATAAAAACGACTCTTTGGTTATGTTTTTGGCTCCGTCTAAATTTAGCGAGCCTAGATATTGTGCGCCGTTTTCAAACGTAAAATCATCGCTTGATATCTTTGCGACGTTGCCTTTGTCGAAAAACTCGTAAGTCGTATCGCCGCTTTTTAGCGCGTCGCCTTTTTGCGAATTTGAGCTTAGGCTTTGTTCGTCGTAGGCTTTTACCGCGTCTTTGGATTGCGATTTTTTCGCAGACCTAAAGGTATAAACGTCGCCGTTAGCGAATTTAACGGCCTTTATGTTTAGCGCATCCGCGTCTAAAGGCTTGGTAACTTGCGCGTCTTGGTAAAATTTGCCCTCTTTTTTATAGACGTTTTCCGTGCCGTCTAACTTAAGAGCGGGCGCATCGTCAAAGAGCTTGGTAAAGCCCTGCGCGTCGGTTGCCTTGATGGCGCCGTCGGCTAAAACGTTTTGCTTTAGCGTAAAGACTCCGTCTTTTGCCGTCGGATCTATGCTAACGCCTTTAAATACGATCTTTAAATCATCCGAGTTGCTAAAGCCCGCGTTTTTACCGTTAGCGTAGAGGATAGTGTCGTCGCCGTCTTTGATAAACTGCTTTGAGCCCGCTTGCAGTCCGTCCTCGTTTTGAGCCTGCGTAAGCGAGTCTGCGCCTCCTGCAAATTTGACCTTGTCGCCGGGTTTTGCGCCCTCTATGACGACGGTGCCGGTATGCGAGTTAAAATGCGGAACGGCCTCTTTATTTGTAACGTAATAAGTCGTTTGTCCGTCTTTTACGAGCTTATAAACCATACCGCCCGCGCCTTTATCTACTTTTTGCGCGCTGACGCCGTCTGTCGTGCCCTCTACCAGGCCAAACGGCCGCTCGAAAAAGCCGTTGTCGTTAAATTTAACGCCCGATCTAGGCTGGAGGCTGTGGCTGTAAGGGACGCCGTTTTCTTGATCTTTGGCGCTAAATTCGTGCCCGTCTTTGGTAAATGCGCCAAGTATCGCCGTGCCTTTTTCCGCCTCCAAGCTATCGCCCGTCGGGAAGTTTTTTACCGTATAAACGTCGGCTTTTAGCGTCTTGCCCTCGGCGGTTTTAACCGCGCCGTTTTGGACCGATAAATTTATCTTTTGATCGGCGCTTAAATTTACGCCGTCGTTATCCGCGCTTCTTATGCTTACGAAGTATTTTTTGCCGCCGTATTCTATCTTTGCCGAGTAGCCGATGACCTCGGTCGATGAGGCGGATGCTAGCATCTGTTTTAGCGCGCCCTCTACGCCGTCGTTTGGAGTAGGCTTAGGTTGCGGCTTAGGGTCTGGAGTCGGGGTCGGTTTTGGATCGGGCTGAGGTTTTGGATCGGGCTGAGGTTTTGGATCCGGCGTAGGGTCAGGCTTAGGATCTGGTGTAGGGGCGGGTTTTGGAGCGAGTTCTTTTGAGATTTCATCCTCCGTTTTGCCGGTTACGCCGGAGATGATTTTTACCTTAGAGTTGGCATCTAGCGCAGCGTCTAACTTTGCCTCGTCTACGGTTAAATTTAAGCTTTTAGCGCTCGCTAGCACGGCGCTTTTGATGTCGCTTGCGTTTGAGTGGGGCGTAATGGTTTTATTTATCTGGATAAAAGCTTTTAATTGCTCCTTTATATCGCCGCCGTTTGGAACGTCTTTAATGAGGTCCGCTACGACGTTTGAGGCGATTATCTTGTTTATCAAGAGATTATGCGCGTTTTTCGTAGCTTCGTCGGCGGCATTTGAGTGAACGGGGTCGCAAGCGGCCTTTAGCATATCGGCCGCGACCTTTCCTCTATCTTCGCCGTCGTTTAGCTTTTTCGTCCAGCCGGCTTTGCCCTCTTTGTCTAAATTAGCTCCGCCTTTGCCAAATACGTTAGCGTATATATGCTCGACGAAATTTGCGTTTTCGTTTACGCTATCGCCGAAAAACTCTTTTGCCGCTACGGTGTCTAGCATCGTGTTTGCGATAGTAGAAATGCTTAAATTTTGCGTATTTGCAGCACCTAGCCAAGCCTTACTGCCCGCGCCTTCGCTCGATCTACCGAAGAGTCCGACGTAAAGCGCCGAAATTTGCGTCTGAGTTATATTCATAACGATCTCCTAGATTTAGATTAAAAATATAGAAAATTGTAACAAATCCAACTGAAATCAATTCTTAAAATTACAGCAAAAATATACAAAATAGTAATTACATTAAATTTTTAAGTTTTCTAAAATAAATTCGGCTCTCTTACATAGTTTTTCTGTTCGTATTCTTTGCCCGCATCGTGGTCTTTTAGGAGCTTAACTACGACCGGACTAAGCGCGATGATGGCGATCAAGTTTGGAAGCACCATGAGCCCGTTAAACATATCGGCTAGCTCCCAGACGAAATTTATCTTTAGCAAGCTGCCCGCAAACACAAATCCAACGACTAATATCTGTAAAATTCGCACGAATTTGGCTCCAAAAAGATAGCGTACATTGATCTCGGCGAAGTAGTACCAGCCCAAAATCGTCGTAAACGCAAAGAAAAACAAGCAAATCGCCACGAATCCATAGCCGCCCGCATGTCCCAAAACATGCGTCGAGAAGGCCTCTTGCACGAGCGAGATGCCCGTTAGCACGGCTTTGCCGTTTTCAAAATGTATCACGTCGGCGCTAAGCACGACAAAAACGGTGATGTTTAGCACGATAAAGGTATCGACAAACACGCTCATGATGCCGAGTACCGCCTGATCTACCGGGTGCTTGACGTTAGCCGCGGCGTGCGCGTGAGGCGTCGAGCCCATGCCGGCTTCGTTTGAAAATAGTCCACGAGCGATACCGTATCTCATCGCTGTAGCGATCGTGGCTCCGGTCGCGCCGCCCCATGCCGCGGACGGATTAAACGCGGCTTCAAAAATAAGCGCTATGACGCCGGGAATTTTATCAAGATTAAAGCAAATGATCACAAGTCCGACCGCGACGTACAGGATCGCCATGATAGGTACAATCTTTTCGGCGACTCTGGCGATGGCTTTGACCCCGCCGATAAATATCATAGCGCAAATCGCAGCCAAAAATAGTCCGCTCGCCCACTGCGGTATGCCAAACGCGCCCTTAAATCCGTCCGAGATCGAGTTGGCCTGCACCATATTTCCCATAAATCCGAGTGCTAATATGATCGCTAGCGCAAAAAACGCCGCCAGGGTTTTGGCGTAGCGGCTCTTTAGTCCGCGGCTGATATAAAATGCAGGCCCGCCGATCATATGGCCGCTGTCGTCTTTGGTGCGGTAAATTTGCGCGAGGCAGATCTCTGCAAAATTCGTCGCCATACCCAAAAACGCCGCGCACCACATCCAAAATATCGCGCCCGGCCCACCCATGATGAGCGCGGTCGTGGCACCCACGAGGTTGCCCGTGCCCACCTGCGCTGCGACGGCCGTAGCGACTGCTTGAAACGAGCTCATACCTGATTTTCCCGCTGCTTCGCCGTGCAATGAGAAGTTGCCAAAAAGCCTGTTAAGCCCCATTTTAAACTTAAAAATCTGCACAAAGCGCAGCCTGATCGTGAAATAAAGTCCCGTGCCGCAAAGTAGCGCGATGAGGAAATACGGCCCCCAAAGGAATGAATTTATAGAGCTTACGAGGTCGGTGAGCATGGATTTGCCTTTATTTTTTAAAATTTTTCAAGTATATTTAAAAAAATATAAAACTAAAATAAATAATAAAAATTTTTTAGCCTATTTTAAAAATATAGGTAAAATTTGAGTTAAATTTGACAAGGCGGGCGGTTTTAAAGGATATTCTTGATTTGGGCGGCGGGTTTTGTTTTAGTTTGACCTTCTCGCTGCTTTGCAAATTTAATGGCGGTTTTACGAGATTTTGCCGAGACATTTAACAAGTCTGTAAAACCCAAAAACTAAAAATGCAGCAAATTTGACCGCGCCGCTTTTTATAAAATTTGACGAAACGACATGGTAAATTTGATCGGCATAAATTTAATGTAAGCCGTTTAAATTTTGCCGCCCGTCATAGGCCGTCCAAATTTAACCCTTAGACTTTATCTTCGCCAGCCACTCGTCCAGCGTTTTTTCAAAGCCGATGCCGTTGCTCTCGTAAAATTTAAGCGGCTTTTCGAGATATTTTTGCTCCACCCAGCCGCCAAAATCGTGCGGATACAGATAGTCCTTGGCCTCGGGCGCGGTGTTGATGAGATATGGCGGGATGGCTAGCGGCGGCTCGTTTTTTACGTAGGATAGCGCGGCGTTTATGGCCTTGTAGCTGGAGTTTGACTTTGGCGAGTGAGCCAGGTACATCGCGCATTGAGCGAGGATTATACGCGCTTCTGGAAAGCCGATCTTGCTAACGGCAGCAAGCGCGTTAGCGGCTAAATTTAGCGCGTTAGGGTTTGCATTACCGATGTCCTCGCTGGCAAATATCGCCATCCTTCGCGCGATAAAATCAGCGCTCTCGCCCGCGTCGATAAGCCGCGCTAGATAGTACATGACGGCGTTTTCGTCGCTACCACGCAGGCTTTTTATAAATGCGCTCGCTAACCCGTAATGGACGTCATCCTCGCTAACTCCTTCGCTAACGGCGTTAGCTCTTAGTGTTTTTAAATTCTCTAACGTTACCTCTTCGCCTAGACTCACGGCAAACTCGAGCAAATTTAGCAGTCCGCGCGCATCTCCGCCGCTACTTTTTACGAGATAGGCTTTAGCTTCGTCCGAGATGTCAAATTTGACCTCGCCTCTCACGCGTTCAAGCAACTTTTCAAAATCCTCGCTTGCAAGCGGTTTAAACTCAAATAACATCGAGCGGCTGCGGATGCCAGAGCTTAGCGTGAAATATGGGTTTTCGGTGCTAGCTCCGATGATGGCGGCGCGGTAGTTTTCCATCGGTATCAGCAGGGCTTCTTGCTGCGTTTTGCTGAGGCGGTGGATCTCGTCGATGAAAAATAGCGGCTTAGAAAGCGCGTTTTCGTGGTTTTTTAGGATTTTGCGAAATTCCTCGATCTTTAAATTTCCGCCGTCAAATTCGTAAAAATCATACTCCATCGACCGCGCTACGACGCGAGCAAAGCTCGTCTTGCCACAGCCTGCCGGCCCGTAAAATATGCTGTGTGGGATTTTTTTATTTTCGATAAATTTTTTAAAAACGCCCACCAGCTCGCGCTGTCCGCAGATCTCGTCCAAGCTGCGCGGGCGAAATTTCAAGGCGAAATTTTGCAAATTTGCTCCTTTTAAATTTTAAGGCATTATAGTCAAATTTAAATTAAGAAGCGGATTTGCGGGAGCGGACGGGTTAAATTTGGGGGGCAAGAAAAGGCAAATTTTACGCTAGCGCCCTGCTCCCAGCAAATACAAAATTTAAACCAAAACGAACCGTCAAAAACGGTAAATTTAACGGCGAAGCGAACCGAATTTAAGCCAAATTTAGTCCGCTTGCCGCGTTAAGCTAAAACGTCTTTTCAAAATCTACGTAGAAATTTCTACCTTTACCCACTCTAGAAGTATCTTTTAAGCCGTTAGCGTAAATGTATTCTTTATTAAAGATATTGTTGATGCCGAAGCTGATTTTTAGCCCCTTGTTTAGCAGATAGCTGTCGAAGTTTTTCGGCTCCCATCTACCTTTAAAGTTTACGATAGTAAAGGTCTCGTCTACATTTTCGTATTTTTTACCGCGTACGACGTAGTATTTCTCGTCGTTGTTAGGCCTAAACCAATGCGTCATATCGCCGCCCAGACTAAGCCCCCACGGCTCGTATCTATACATCGCGCCCAAAGTTAGCTTATCAGCGTAGACGGTGAGTATCTTTTTGGTCGCTTTGTCGTAGATTTTCGTATGGTCGTATCCGAGCGAGAATGTAAGGTTGTTTATCGCGTATTTGGACTCGATCTCGATGCCTCGGCGTTTTGCGTTATCGACGTTTTCGTACATACCGTAGCGTCTACCCGGTGCTTCGGCGTCAAACGGCGGATTGCCTTTGCCCGGTCTTGCTTTTAAATTTATCATATCTTTGATATTGCCGTCGTAGTAGGTAGCCTTAAAATACAGCTCGTCATCGCCTAAAAGCCCCTGTTTGTCGATAGAAAAACCTACTTCGTACTCTTTTGCGATTTCGGGTTTTAGGTCGGGATTTGGTATGTACCAGTAGTGCGGATTTAGCGGACCGGCCGATGACGTTTCGTTTGGAGTAGGTCCTCTAAAAGTCTCTGCATAACCCGCGAGTAAATTTACGCCGTCAAAGACCTCGTATGCAAGGCCGAGTTTCGGAGAAAATCTAGACTCGGAGTATGAGCTGCGATCGCCTTTTTTGACCCCGCGCTTAAATTTATCAAACCTGCCGCCCAGAGTAACCTCAAACCTGCCTACGCTAAATACGTCTTGCGCGTATATACCGAGGTCTTTGTAAAAATTCGGAAATGAGCCAAAGTCGCTAAGCGCGCCGTTGTGCCAAA
>CAUQHH010000047.1:0-12082 GCA_963517705.1 uncultured Campylobacter sp. | reverse complement strand
CGTTTGAGATGAGGGCTTCTTTTTTCATTTTATAGTCGTTCGTGAAAAAATATCCCAAAAATAGTGCGCTAGTGATGAGATAAAGCGAGAGGATTTTGGCTATAACGGCGGAGCGCTCAGACATAGATGTAGCCGTCGCCGCGCCTGTTTACGATCGCGTCCTTGCCTAAAATTCGGCGTAAATTTTTAACGTAAACCCGCAGGCTTAGCTCACTAGGCTCCTCGCCGTAGTTCCAAATTTTCTCAAATATCGCCTCTTTGCTCAGCAGTGTGTTTTTATTCTCCAAAAATAGCGCCAAAAGCTCGCTTTCTTTGTTTGAGAGGTTTACGATTTGCCCGTTTTGCCGGAGCGTTTTGGAGCTTGGATAAAATTTATATCCGCCATTAAGCGTGATAAATTCGTCGTTTACGTGAGAAAATTTGCGCTTGAGTAAAATTTGAATACGAAGCAAAAGCTCTTTTAGCTCGTACGGCTTTTTAAGGTAGTCGTCGCAGCCGCTTTTGTAGCCGATCTCTAGGTCCTGTAGTGCGTTTAGCGAGGTGGTAAAGATCGCAGGCGTGTCGTCGCCAAGCCGCCTAAGTTCGCGCAAAAGGGAGAAACCGTCGCCTTTAGGTAGCTTGACGTCGAGGATAAGGATATCAAAATTTCGCTCGTAGGCGGTATCTAGAGCTGCTTTAGCATCGGCGCGAACGGTCACGTCGTAGCCTTGTTCGCTCAGATACTCGCTGATGAGTTCGCTTAGCGTCTCATCGTCCTCTACGAGCAAAATTTGCGTCATTACATCTTATCCTTTTTCGTATCTTTCATATCGTCTTTCTTTTTACCCATATCGTCTTTCATCTCTTTCATGTCGCCCTTCATTTCGTCCTTTTTTATCATCATGTCGTCTTTTTTCTCCATCATGGCGTCCTTCTTTTCCATCATGGTATCTTTTTTCTCCATCATATCGCCTTTCATCTCGGCGGCAAAGATAGAACCTGTAACGAACAACGCGCTAAGCGCAACTAAAGCTAACTTTTTCATAGCATCTCCTTTAAGAAAATTTATGATGGAAGTTTAGCTAAGAAACGTGAAATGAGCGTGAAATTTAGGCCATCAGGCTAAATACATACGATAAAAGCGGCAGGCTAACGAAGCTAAACGCGACCCCTACGGCAATCGCGGCTACGGCTAGCTGGCTATCAAGCTCTGCTTTCATAATCATCGCGCTTGCTAGCACCATCGGCGGCATGGCGCACTGCAATATGCCTATCATCCAAATTTGACCGAAATTTACGCCAAAAACTATCGTGACTAATATAAAAATAAAAGGCGCTAGCAACATCTTGCCTGCGATTACCACTGCGGTTGATTTATAGCAACTCCTGATACTGCGAAATCCAAGTCCGATGCCGATCGCAAAAAGAGCGACGGGGACGACGCTTTGCGCAAAAAGCGTAAGCGCGTCAAATAGCACCTTCGGAAGCGGAACGCCGCGAAGCAAAAAGCCCAAAATAAGCGCGACGAAAGGAGGAAATTTGACCACTTTCATCACGTTTTGCACGAGTGAAACCTTTGCCGGAGCGCCAAAAGCCAGGATAAAAGGGCCAAAAATGCTAATCGGGATCGAGGTAGCTAGCTGATCGTAAAAGATAACTTCGTTCATCGCATCCTCTCCGAAAAAGCCCTTAATGATAGGCATACCCATAAATACGGTGTTTCCAAACATTCCTAGCAGTACGGCGCTCACGGTCGTGGCTTTGTTAAATTTTAAAAATTTGCACGCCAAAAATATCGCCGCAGCGCCCAGCATCGAACAGGCAAAGCCCGTGGCGATGACGTTTATAAGCGTGGTGTCGATGTTTACGTGGTAAATTTTATCGAAAATCAGCGCCGGAAGCGCGAAGCAAAGCGCGTAGTTTATGAAAACGGAGGCGTTTTTTTGCTCAAAGACCTTAAATTTTTTCGCCCCGTAGCCCGAAGCGATAATGATAAAAATAGATAATAATTGCGTAAACATTTGCGTAATCCGAAGTTATAAATTTTAAAAACGCGATTATACGGCGGCTAGCATTAAAGAAAAATAAAATTTAATTGAATTACTTAACATCGCCTTAACGCATTTTTGTATATAATCTCGCGTTAAATTTAAAAAAGCGAGAAATAATGAAAAAATTTATCAAATTTATCGCGGTTTTCGCCGTGCTAGCGGGGGTTGGTTACTACTTTTACGATAAAAATTTTAACGTCCCGCAAGTCGATCAGTTTATCACCTCAAAAGCCGTTCGCGGCGAGCTAGTAAAAAGTATCGAAAGCAACGGCGAGATCTATGCTACCGAGCTAATCGACGTGGGCGCGCAGGTAGGCGGCCAGATCAAAAAGCTCTACGTAAAGCTCGGCGACGTCGTAAAAGCCGGCGATATGATAGCAGAAATCGACTCCGCGACTCAGCAAAATAACGTAGATACCAAAAAAGCGCAGCTTGGGATTTACGAAGCGAAGTTAAATTCGGCCAAAGTCGCGCTTGAGATTTCAAAGACCAAATTTAAGCGCGAACAAGAGCTTTTTGCTAAAAACGCAACCTCAAAAGAGGAGTTTGAAAACGCTAAAAATACCCTAGCCGCAAATGAAGCCTCGCTAAAAGAGATCGAAGCGCAAATCGTGCAGGCTAAAATCTCTCTAAACACCGCTCAAATCGACCTTGGCTACACTAAAATTACCGCTCCAAAAGGCGGTGTCGTGGTCTCCGTGCAGGTAGAGGAGGGTCAAACCGTAAACTCAAACCAAACTACGCCCACCATCGTAAATATCGCCGATCTAAGCAAAGTTCAGCTAAAAATGGAGATCGCCGAGGGCGACATAACTAAAATCAAAGTAGGATCAAAAGTCGAGTACTCGATCCTATCTGAGCCAAATCGCAAATTTCACGCCCGTATTAGCTCGATCGACCCGGGCCTCACCACGCTAAGCAACGGCAAATACGCCACCACTACAAGCTCAGGCTCGACCGCCTCAAGCTCGAGTAGTTCGGCGATTTACTACTACGCCAAAGCTATCGTGGATAACCCGGACGGCACGCTAAGGATCGGCATGACCACGCAAAATACCGTCATCCTAGATAGCGCTAAAGACGCCGTCATCGTGCCATCGATCGCCGTCAAAAAAGAGGACGGCAAAAGTGTAGTCTACGTGCTAAAAAAAGGTAAAGACGGGCTAGATACGACCGAGCGAAGAGAGGTGCAAACGGGACTAACCGACAGCCTAAAAACTCAAATTTTAAGCGGAGTAGAGGAGGGCGAGGAGGTCGTGACGAAGCAAAACTCGGCGGCTGAAATCAATGCGATGCTCGAAAAAGAAAAAAGAAGAATGAAGTTCTAAGGCTAAGTCTTGAAAAATTTGATAGAACTTAAAAATTTAAGCAAGAAATTTAAACTCGGCGATAACGTATTTGACGCGCTAAAAGACGTAAATTTGAGCATAAAAAAGGGCGAGTTTATCGCTATCATCGGGCAGAGCGGATCGGGTAAATCCACACTCATGAACATCCTTGGCTGCCTGGATAATCCAAGCGGCGGGCAGTATCTGCTAGAAGAGCGCGACATATCTAAATTTGAAGGCGACGAGCTAGCGCGTTTGCGCAGAGAAAAATTCGGTTTTATATTTCAGCGCTATAACCTTTTATCTACGCTATCTACGCTGCAAAACGTAGCTTTGCCTAGCGTATATGCGGGCATTTCTAAAAAAGAGCGCGAGAAAAAGGCCGGGGAGCTTTTAGAAGGGCTCGGTCTTGGCGAAAAGCTGCAAAATTTGCCCAATAAACTTAGCGGCGGACAGCAGCAGCGAGTCTCGATCGCTAGAGCGCTCATAAACGGCGGCGAGATCATCCTGGCAGACGAGCCTACGGGCGCGCTAGATAGTAAAAGCGGCCTCATGGTGATGGAAATTTTAACGAATTTGCACAAGCAAGGCCACACCATCATCATCGTCACGCACGACCCAAATATCGCCGCATACGCAAACCGCGTCATCGAGATAAAAGACGGTAAAATCCTAAGCGATACGGTAAAAAGCGAGGAAATTTTCGCCTCCGAAAAACCGTCGCCAAAGCAAAAAAATATCTTTAGCTTTTACAAAGATCAGTTTATCGAGAGCTTTAAAATGTCGATAAACGCGATACTTAGCCACAAACTGCGCTCGGTGCTAACGATGCTCGGCATCATCATAGGCATCACATCGGTTATCTGCGTCGTGGCGCTAGGGCAGGGCTCGCAGGAGCAGATCCTCTCCGATATCCGCGGTATCGGTACTAACACGATCGATATCCTAAACGGCAAGGGTTTTGGCGATATGCGCTCGGAGCGGGTGAGAAACCTGACAGTGAGCGACGCAACGATGCTATCTAAGCAAGACTATCTAGATAGCGTCACGCCAAACGCCTCTGCTAGCGGTACGCTCACCTATGGCAATAAATCAGCCTCGGCTACGATCAGAGGCGGCAGCGAGGAGAGCCTAAACGTCATGGGCTACAAGGTAGAGGCCGGGCGGGTATTTACCGCCCAAGAGGTCGCAGAGTCGGCGTCCGTGATCGTGATAGATCAGCCAACTAGGGAGCAGTTTTTTAAAAACGAGGATCCGATAGGCAAAACGGTACTTTTTAACAAGCGTCCGTTTAGGATCATCGGCGTGGTGGCTAAAAACGACAATATGTTTGCCGACTCTAGCACTCTGCGCACGTTTTCTACCTATACCGCAGTCATAAACAAGCTAACCGGCGATAGGCACCTCTCGTCCATCACGGTTAAGGTTAAAGATAACGTAAACGCGCAGATAGCCGAGCAGAGTTTAACGGAAATTTTAACCGCCAAGCACGGCAAAAAAGACTTTTTCACCAGAAACTCCGATACTATCAAAAAAACGATCGAGGAGACTACGAGGACTATGACGCTGCTGATCTCTTGTATCGCTTTTATCTCGCTGCTAGTGGGCGGTATCGGCGTGATGAATATCATGCTAGTTTCCGTAACTGAGCGCACCAAAGAGATCGGCATCAGGATGGCGATCGGTGCGCGTCAGGGAAATATCCTCGAGCAGTTTTTGATCGAGGCGGTGCTGCTGTGCCTGATCGGCGGGCTAATTGGCGTCGGATCGGCATTTGGTATCGGCTATCTAACGGAAAATTTCGCGCCCGATATAAAGATGATATTTTCGCAGACCTCTATCGTGGTCGCGCTCGTCGTTTCTAGTGCGATAGGCGTGATATTTGGCTACATGCCCGCTCGCAGCGCCTCAAAGCTAAATCCGATCGACGCTCTTTCAAGGGAATAAAATGAAAAAAATCTCCATAATCCTAGCCGCCTTTTTGCTCGGCGGCTGCGCGGTAACGCAGATAAACGAAAACTATGAGCAAATTTTGCTAAAAGAGGACGCAAGCGCCGATATAAAAATAAACCGCGAGTGGTGGACGGGCTACGGCGAAGCGCGCCTAAACGAGCTAATCAGCCTCGCGATAAAAAATAATATAGATCTGGCAAAATCAGCTATCGCAGTAAATAAAGCCTTAGCTCAGGCAGGCGTCTTACAAGCTGATCTCGTGCCTAGCTTTAACGCAAATTTGGGCGCGGAAACCGGTAAAAATATAAAAACTGGCGGCAGCTGGAACGAGAGCTATAAAAGCGGCATCTCGCTAAGCTACGAGATCGATCTGTGGCGCAAGCTCGCAAACTCCGCAGATGCCGCCATGTGGGAGGCTAACGCAACCAAATACGACCTAGAGGCCGCCAGACTCGCGCTTATTAACTCCGTCGCGGACGCGTATTTTGAAGCGAAGTATCAAAAAGAGAGCATAAATCTATATGAAAAAACGCTAAAAAATTACGAAGAGTTAGAAGCCATCATAAAGGCTAAATTTGAGCTTGGCAAAGAAGAAGAGCTAAGCCTAAAGCAAGTAAAAAGCTCGGTAATCTCGGCTAAAAATAGAATTTTAAACGCGAGCAAGAGCCTTGACGCGGCGGAAAAAACGCTGAGAAATCTGCTAAACGTTAGGCCCGAGTTTGAGCTAAATTTGAGCGGAAATTTGAGCGATATCCAGCCGCAGGGCGTAAATTTAAACGTGCCGCTTTACTTTATCGGCGCGCGTCCCGATTTGCAAGCCGCGATCTCGCGTATCAAAGAGGCGCTTTTGGGGGTTAAGGTTAGCGAAAAAAGCTTTTATCCAAGCATCACGGTAGGAGCCGGTCTTAGCGGTAGCGGAGATAGCGCGAGCGAGGGGCTTAAGCTAAATTTTTTAAGCGGAAATATCGCGATAAATTTGCCGTTTTTAAACTACTCCAAGCTTAAATCAAAGCTAAAAATCTCCGAGCTAGAGTTTGAGACGATGAAGCTAAACTACGCGCAGACGCTAACGACCGCACTAAACGAGATCGACGCTGGCTATAAAAATCTGCAAAAAGACGAGGCGGTCTTGCGAAATTTAAACGAAAATTTGCGAAATCTAAGCTCTATCAGCGATATCTATAAACTCAAATACGACTACGGCAAAACCGAGCTAAAAAACTATCTGGAGGCGCAAAATTCGTTGCTTGAAGGCAGGATCGGTGCGCTAGCGCAAAAATATAAAATTTTGCAAGACGAAATCGGTATATATAAAGCTGTGGCGGGCAGGGCAGAGTAAATTTGACTAGGCCGCGCGCCTGATTTGCGGTTTTTACTTAGGCTTGTTAAATTTGTGGTGAATTTGGCGGCGAGTTAAATTTAGCTATCCACCAAATGACCTTACAAATTTACTCGCGCCGTTTACCTAGGAAATAAAACAGTCCCGCTAGCGTCGCAAAAAGCGCAAGCATAGATCCGGCGACGATAGCTGTACCGTTTTGAAAGCCGCCTAAAAACATCCCGTTCGTATTCATCCCGAAAAATCCAGTGATCAAATTTAGCGGCAAAAATAGCGCCGAAAGTAGCGTCAGGATATAGATATTTCGGTTTATTTTGTCGTTTTTTAGGCTTTGGATATGCGCGTATATATCGTCTATCCTAGCGGCATTTTCGCAGGCTGCGCTTTTAAGCACGCCGGCCTCGTAGACATAGTTTTTGAGCTGCTTTTTTAGCTCGGGCCTTTCGTTTTGACAGATCGCCAGAGCCTCGTAAAAGTGCGAAATTTTATTTTGAAATTTGCGTATTTCGTATTTTAAGACCGCGTGCTTTTTGATAAATTTAGTAAAATCCCTCTTGCCCGCGTAAATTTTCTCGTAGCTTTCAAGCTGGGCGGAGTGCTCGGCGATCTTGGCGCGAAACTCGCTTGTTATCTTTTTTACGACGCGGATAAACTCCTCCGCGCCGCTCTGGCTGCCGTCCTGGGCGTAAATTTTGTCGTCTTTAAAGATAAATTTATAGTTTTGTTCGCTACCGTCCGTGACGAGATAGACGTACTCGCACTCCTCGCCGTAAAAGTACCCAGAGATATCGCGCTCGCTCACCGTTTTGCCTTATATGCTCGGCGCGTCTTTACCGCGTTTGGCGTAGAAATTTCGCCTAAATTTTTCAAATTCGCCCGCCGTTATCGCTTCTCTCATCTGCCGCATCAAATTTAAATAATAATGCAAGTTGTGTAGGCTTGCCAAACGGAAAAACGTTAGCTCGCCTGCGCGGTATAGGTGGCTAAGATAGGCGCGTGAGTAGTTGCGGCACGCGTAGCAGTCGCACTGGGGATCTATCGGAGCGCGGTCGGTTGCAAATTTTGCGGACTTAATATTTATCTTACCGAAACTCGTAAATAGCGTGCCGTTGCGCGCGTTTCGCGTCGGCATCACGCAGTCAAACATATCCACGCCGCGAGCCACGTTTTCTACAAGGTCTTCGGGGGTGCCTACACCCATGAGATAGCGCGGACGCGCCGCGTCGATGTAGGGCATCACGGCCTGCACGGTATCGTACATTTCTTGGTTGCTTTCGCCTACGCTAAGCCCCCCGATGGCAAGCCCGTCAAAGGGCATCTCGCATAGCGCTTCGGCGCAAAATTTACGCGCCGCCTCGTCCGTGCCGCCTTGGATTATGCCGAATATATTTTGCGTGAGCCCTTCGCCGTTATTTTGCTTAAATTTATGATAATCTATCGCCTCGCGCGCCCATTTTATCGTGCGTTTTATGCTTAGCTCTACGCGTTTTTTCTCAGCCGGAAGTGCTACTAGATCGTCAAGGATCATCATGATGTCGGAGTTTAGGTCGTACTGGATATCTAGTACCGAGCGCGGCGTGAAATAGTGCGCGCTGCCGTCGATGTGGCTTTTAAATTTGATACCGCTTTCATCGGGTTTTGAGATTTTACTTAGCGAAAAGGCCTGAAAGCCGCCGCTATCTGTTAAAAACGAGCGGTTAAATTTAGTAAAGCCGTGCAGGCCGCCGAGCTGCTTTACGACTTTACTGCCGGGTCGCAGGTAGAGGTGATAGGTGTTGCCTAGGATGATTTGTGCGTCCAAAATTTGCATCATATCTACGGCGTCTAGGCTTTTTACGGCGCCTACGGTACCAACAGGCATAAACACGGGCGTTTTGATCGTCGAGTGAGCGGTCGTTAGCGTGCCCGCGCGCGCCGCACCGTCCGTTTTATCTATACTAAAAGTCATTTTGATATAATAGTCCCTTTAAATTTGGAGTTTTAATGAAAAATATCTTGATAGTTGCGGACGGCATTGTAGCGAAACATTTCTTAGAAAGACTATTTGTAAGCAGAAGCAGCACGCATAACTACGTAGTTATCGCTTGCGGAGACGAGGATTACTCGGACATAAATTTAGAAAATTTTACCTTTTACCGCTTTGATCCCACAAGCCTTGATAGACTGAGGCAAGTAGCCAGCGGCTATTTTAGCCAGTTTATGATAATGCTAAAAGACGGCTTTGATACGGTCAGTGTCTATAACAACCTGCGTCAAATCAGCAAAAAAACGGAAATTTTGATGCTGGATCTTTGGGGGCTTGGCGGGCTAGAGGAAGACTCGCACCTAACGGTCTTGGACGCGCGAGCGGTGCTAACGGCTAGACTCATGGACTTTTTACCGGATATCCCCGTAGTAGCTGACAACCTAGGCCTTGGCAAGGGCGAGATAATGGAAGTAAAGGTGCCCATAGGCAGCTCCTTTATGTACCGCCACATCAGCTCCATAACGCAGAAAAAATGGCGCATAGCGTTGATTTATCGCGGTTCAAATTTCATGATCGCAAAGCCAAATTTAATGATCCTACCCGGCGACGTTTTGCTGATAGTTGGCGAACCAAGCGTGCTTTTAAGCGTATTTAGAAGCGTAAAAAAAGAAACGGGGCAGTTTCCAAACCCGTTTGGGCACAATATCTATCTGTTTTTAGATATGAAAAAGATGGGTGAAAAGCTGTGCATAAGGCTACTTGAGCAGAGTCTAAAACTGCACGAGAAGCTAAACAACAGACGCCTTTTCGTCAAGGTCGTAAATCCTGCGCTAAATTTAGCCTACGAAAAGCTAAAATCCGTAAACGACGAGATGGCGACGGTTATGTTTGATTATTTTGGAGGCGGCGTAGGGCAGATAAAGGATGATGTTTTTAAAAACGACGTCGGGCTAGTCGTAACGGACAATAAATTTTTCGCCGCGCACAAAAGGCTGCTTTTTGAGCTAAAAAAACCAGTCGCCGCCATCGGCAAAAGCGACATCGACGAGATCAAAAAGGGCGTGGTGCTAAGTAGTGGCTTTGGCGACGAGATAGAGAGCCAATCGGCCGTCATCATGGACTGCTGCTCGCAGCTTGATATGCCTATCACCCTTTATCATTTCGGCCGAAGCGGTGCAGACGAGGAGATGGAGGAGCATTTTGACAGCTTGGCTAAGATTTTCGGACGCAAGATCGAGGTCGTCGAGGACAAAAACTCAAATCCGATTTTAAGGCTAAAAAAAGAGCGAAATTTGCTCCAGTTCGTGCCGTTTACGAAAAAGATCAGCAAAAAAGACGCATTTGCGGCGTTTTCAAATGATATGAATCGTCTGTACTCGCGCCTTAGCGACAACTATCAGATTTTTATACCGATAAATTAGGCTATTTTGGATAAAATAAAAGCGGAGAATAAGATGAAAATAGATATAAAATTTGACGGCAAGCCAGGCTACGGCGTCTATATAAACGAGCTAAAAGAGCTTAAATTTGACGCTAAAGTCGCAATCGTGACAAACGCAAAAGTAGGCGGGCTTTATCTGCAAAATTTACTCTCTCGCATAGATTGTCCGCAAAAATTCGTCATCAGCGTCCCCGATGGCGAAGAGTATAAAAATATGCAAACGATAGAGGCGATTTTAGAGCAGCTTTTCGTTAGCCGTCTTGACCGCAGTAGCGTGATCATCTCGCTTGGCGGCGGCGTGGTGAGCGATATGGCTGGCTTTGCGGCGAGCATTTTCGAGCGCGGGATCAAATTTATAAACATCCCCACGACCCTGCTAGCGCAAGTGGACGCGAGCGTGGGCGGAAAAACGGGCGTAAATAATAAATTCGGCAAAAATCTGATCGGCTCGTTTTATCAACCTAGCGCCGTTTACTGCGAAACCGGGTTTTTAAAGACGCTTGAAAAGCGCGAATTTGCCGCGGGACTTGCGGAGGCCGTAAAGATGGCGGTAACCTTTGACGAAAATCTATTTTCGTGGATGGGGAGCGCAAATTTGACGGATGAGGCAAATTTGCAAAATTTGATCTACCGCTGCGTGCAGATAAAGGCTGCCGCCGTAGAGGCCGACGAGCGCGAAAAGGGCGTGCGCGCGGTGCTAAACTACGGACATACCTTCGCTCACGTGATAGAAAACGAAACGAACTATAAAAAATACCTGCACGGCGAGGCGGTGGCGATCGGGATGAATATGGCTAACGCGCTAGCCGTGAAGCTAGGGCTTATGAGTGAGGAGCAAAAGGCGCGCGTGGCGGAGCTTTTAGTTAAATTTGATTTGCCAATAAGCTACAAGGTGCCAAACGCAAGCAGCTTTTACGAGGCGTTTTTCCTTGATAAAAAGGCGGAAAACTCAGCGATCAAATTTATCCTGCCGCGAGGTATCGGCGCATACGAGATACGAAAAGACGTGCCGCGCGAGCTCGTGATGGACGTTTTAAGAGAGTTTGAATGAGAAAAATTTTATTTATTTTATTTTTTGCGCTCTTTGCTTATTCGCTAGATGATATACCTAGCGATTTTAACGGGACAAAAGAAGCCCAGCTATCCGAGTTAAACGCGTCTTTGTCGTTTATCGAGGACGAGCTAGCCGATAACATCTGGGCGACTCGCTACTCAAACTATAACACCTTTCAAAAGCTAAGCGCGGAGCTCGACGAAATCGAAGCGGCGATAAAAAAACAAGCAAAAAATACCGAAAAAGTGCTTGAGCTACAAAAAAAGCAAAGCACGCTAAAAGAGCAGATGGAGCTTTTAAGAGAGTTTCAAAAAGCGCCGTTTTCTAGCATGATAACGGCTCCAGAGATAGAAATTTTACAAAAGATAACCAATCCCGTCGCCGTGATCTCGGGCTTTTCGCACATAAAGCAGCTAAGAAGCGAAAAAGACGAGTACAAGCGCCGACTAGACGGGCTTTCTAAGACGACCGACGAACTAGCTAGAAAAGAACAAATTTTAACCCAGATCGTAAATTTGAGCGACGACGCGCGCTTTCAAGCGGAGCTTGCCGAGGCTAGGCAGGAGCTAGCGGAATTTAACGCCGCGGCCGACATCGCAAAAACAACCTACGGCGTTTATGAAAAGCGCGTAAACGAGGCGATAAACCGCACTAGCGAGGATATCAAAGCTCAGATGAAAAAGGCGCTTGACATCGGTATATTTATCGTCGTAGTGATCGGGCTTTCGTTTTTGTTCAAATTTATCATCAAAAAGACGATCACCGACAACGAGCGCCTCTACACGGCGAATAAATTTATAAATCTCGTAAACATCACGCTCATCATCATGATCCTGCTTTTTGCCTATATCGAAAACGTTACCTATCTCGTCACGGTGCTGGGCTTTGCGTCTGCTGGTATCGCTATCGCGATGAAAGATATGTTCATGAGTATGCTCGGCTGGACGGTGGTGGTTTTCGGCGGTAGTTTT
>CAUQHH010000046.1:0-12142 GCA_963517705.1 uncultured Campylobacter sp. | reverse complement strand
CCTTCGGGTCGTAAATTTCTCTTTTTAAATTTTCTTTTTATTCTTTGTTGCGCTTGTAAAATTTAATTTTGGGGCTACGCGTTAAATTTGAGTCGTTGCAAATTTGACTAACTTTGGCGGCGGGTTCAATTTGAGGGGGGGGGTGCCTGTGTGAAATGCGGCGGCAAATTTGCTTGCATATTTAAAAACGCAACGTGAATTTCCAAAAAGCTTCACGCGCTTGAGTTAAATTTACAGCTCCGTCCTGCTATCAAGCGCCTTCATAAGCGACAAAAGATCGATGTTTTCGAGATTTACGCCTGTTGGTACGCCTTGAGCTATCTTGCTAAATTTGACTCCCAAATCGCTCAGCTTATCCTCGATAAAAACCATCACGGCATCGCTACTAAGCCCCGGCGTTAGCGCGAAAATAATCTCGGTTACGCCGTTTTGGCGGATGACCTCGCGCAGTTTTTCGGTTTGCTCGGGAGTTATCTCTTCAAGCACGAAGTAGCGCCCGCGGTAGATCGCGCTTTGCTCGAAAACTAGGATATCCTTTGGGCTTTCTACGACGGCTAACAGCTCCTTCTCGCGCGTTTCGTCGCTGCAAATGTCGCAAATCTCATCCTCGCTAAGCCCGCCGCAAATTTGACATTTGCCCGTAAATCTCACGGCGTCCTCGATGCTTTGAGCGAGCTTTAGTCCGCCGAAGCTATCCTTTAGGCAGACGTGATAGGCGTAGCGCTGGGCGGACTTTTTGCCCACGCCAGGCAGTCGCTCAAAGGCCGCCACGAGCTCGTTAAATTTCTCAAGCCCTTTTTTCAACGTTTTCCTTTGGATTAGTGCAAATTTTAAATGAGTGAAAGCCATCCTCGTAGGAGTATTTTAGGCTAAATTTGTGCATGTGGCAGATGTGGTCGATAATGTAAAGTCCTAGCCCCATGCCGCTACTTTTACTGCCCTTTTCGCGGATAAAGGCTTGCATGTAGTACTCGATAGGATTTTGCAGCGGTTGTCCTAGATTTCTCACGACGATACCGTCCGCGTCGCAGATGACCTGCGCCTTTTTGTCATCGGCGTATTTTAGGGCGTTATCTATGAGATTTTTTATCGCGAGCGAAAAGAGCCCGAAATCCACGCGTAGCAATATATCTCGGCGGATATCTACGTCTACTTTTTCTTCAAATTTATCGAGCATCAGCATGTCGCGCGCTTGGTCAAGGATGTTTGAAAAGTACGACTCCTGATAGTTTAGCGCGTAGTTTTTGGATAGTAGTTGCTCGATCTTACCAAACTCGTTTATGAGCATATCGAGGCGCTCAAATATCGCTATCAAGCGTGTTTTGTGCGTAGGGTTTTGCACCATTTCAGAGACTATGCGCCCCTTGCCGATCGGCGTTTTTAGCTCGTGCATGATAGTGCGTAAAAACAGCTGCCTAGAGCGCAAAAGCTCCCTGATCTTGCTAGCCGCGGCGTCAAATTCTATCGCGACCTTGGCGATCTCGTCGTCGGAGTCGGGTTTGGCGATATTTACGTCCATGTTTCCGGCGCCAAATTTCCTGATATCAGAGCTTAGTTTTTTAAGCGGCATAAGAGACTTCATCACCGAAACGTAAAGCGACACCAGAAGCGCCGTTGTGAGGATAAAACCAACCCAAATCGGATCGTTTATATTTTTCGTATCGTCGCTTTCTAGTAAAATTTGAAACGAAGGATTTTTGATCTGCAGGTACAAACTGTCCTGAAAAAGCAGCGACTGAAATAGCCCTAGCTGCGTTTGCTTGGCAAAGACCGTTTTGCCGGTGCTTATGACGTTTGCGACGGTTTTGTCGCTCTTAACGTAGGTTAGTCCGAAATTTCTAAAATAATTAGTCAAATCGCTAGGCGGATTTGACTTTTCGTATGAGGCGATGAGGTAGTTTATCGCGTTTAGCTGCTTGTTTTTTATCTTTTCTAGCGCGTTATCCAGCTGCATGCTCGCAAACGTGTAGAACAAGATACAAACAAGCGAAAACGCCAGCGCGAAAACTACCGATATCTTCGTGGTTAAGGAGTATCTCATCCTATGAGTTTATAGCCTATTCCGCGTACCGAAAATATATGTTTAGGCGCTTTTGAGCTGTCGCCGATTTTGGTTCTTAGTCTGCCGATGATGACGTCTAGGCTCTTTGAGTCCTTGTCTTTTAGGCTTTTGCAGTTATAAACTAGCTGCTCGCGAGAAACCGAAAAGCTGTGCTGTTTGATAAGATAGCTCAAAATCTCGTACTCGGCCGGCGTTAGCGTTAGGCTTTCGTTGTTGTAGTAAATTTCGTGTCTGCGCTCGTCTATCCTAAACAGCGTATCTACGACCTCTTCTTGCACTTCGTTGGTCTTTTTGTAGCGGCGGATTAGGCTCATGATGCGCGCATACATTTCCTTTGGATCGTACGGTTTTGGTAGATAGTCGTCCGCTCCTAGTTGCAGGCCCACGACTTTGTCGCTGATGTCGCTGCGAGCAGAAGAGATGATGATAGGGATGTTGTATTTGCTGCGGATCTCTTTGCACACTTCTAGGCCGTCCATGCCAGGTAAAGTAAGGTCTAGGATAAGCAGGTCGAAATTTTTTACTCCGGCGCTTAGTCCCAAATAAGGATCTTCGAAATTTGTTACTTTTATATTAAAATCGCTCAAGTACTCGGATAGGATTTGCGCGAATTCCGGATCGTCTTCAATCATTAAAACATTAATCATTTTAAGCCTTTCAAATAGATTTAACGAAAATGATTATAACCAAAAAAAGTTAAATTTTTTTCGAATTTACTATCCTCGTTTAAAATTCTCCCCCGCTTTGAATTTTTATAAATAATAAGATAAAATCGCCCTTTAAATTTAAAAATTTTAGGAGATTTTGTGGAAATAGACTACTACGAAATTTTAGAAATCAGCAAAAATAGCGACTCTGAAACTATAAAAAAAGCATTTAGAAAACTAGCGCTAAAGTACCATCCCGACCGCAATCAAGGCGACAAAGAGGCGGAAGAAAATTTTAAAAAGGTAAACGAAGCATATCAGGTGCTAGGCGATGAAGAAAAGCGCGCGATATACGATAGATACGGCAAGGCTGGGCTTGAGGGCAGAGGCGGATTTAGCTCTGGCGCAAGCAGCCGCAAAAGAAGCAGCGACAAGTATCCGCTCGATTTAGAGATAGCTCTTAGGATCAAATTTAACGAAGCGGTGTTTGGTGCCGAAAAAGAGATAGAATTTACGATCAAAAAACCGTGCCAAACCTGCAAAGGCAGCGGCTCGAAAGACGGCAAAACGCACGTATGTCCGCACTGCGAGGGCAGAGGTCGGATATCGCAGCAAAGGGGCTTTATGAGCTTCGTGCAGGAGTGTCCGTACTGTAACGGCACGGGTGAAACGGTCAAGGATAGATGTTCTGATTGCGGCGGTAGCGGCTACAAAGAAGAACGCCAAAGCGTCAAGGTAAATATCCCCGAGGGCATCGACGACGGCATGCGTATGCGCGTGAGCGAAAAGGGCAACGTCTCATCAACGGGCGCCAGAGGCGATCTGTACGTGCATATCGAGGTTGAAGCCGATGAGCATTTCGTACGTCACGAAAGCGACGTTTATATCGAGATTCCGGTATTTTTCACGCAGGCGGTTTTGGGCGAGACGATCACGATCCCGACGCTAAAAGGCACGATCGAGCTAAAGCTACCGGTCGGCGCAAAAGACAAGCAGCAGTTCGTATTTGACGGGCTCGGTATAAAAAACGTAAATAGCAAAAGGTACGGCAGGCTCGTAGCGCAAATCTCCGTAAAAACGCCAAAAGAGCTAACGGACGAGCAAATCTCTCTACTAAATCAGCTGCAAGAAAGCTTTGGCATCAAAGCCGGCAAGGCGAGCTACGACAAGGAAGAAGACGAGGGCATCTTGGACAAGATAAAAGGGTGGTTTAAGGGCGAAGAGGCCGATAGCAAAGGCAAGAAAAAGAGCAAAAAGGCGTAAATTTACGTCAAATTTTGCCTTTTAGCGGCCTGATCTTTCGTTAGATTGCCGAGCCATTCGGGCTCAAATTTGCGTTTGTTGTAAAACGGCGCGTTAAATTCGGTGATTAAAATACAAGATGAATAAATTTATATTTTTAGCTATTTTTGCGGCGGTTTCTTTAAGTGCAGCGGAGTGCGATACAAACGGACTGCAAAAAAGCTGCGACGCGGGCGATTTTGAGAGCTGCGACAACTTGGGCCTTGCCTACATCGGCATCAAGCTTGAAGAGTGCGACCTGGACAAAAACTACAAAAAGGCATTCGCGCTGTTTAAAAAAGCTTGCGACGGGGAGTATGTGCGTGCGTGCGTAAATTTGGGCGTCGCCTACCGCAAAGGCGAGGGCGTCAAGGCCGACGCGCCAAAGGCTGCCAAGCTCTATAAAAAAGCCTGCGATAGCGGCTATCTGCTGGGTTGCGCGAACTTAGGCTCGCTTTACGAGCAGGGGCTTGGCGTCAAAAAAGACGCGCAAAAAGCCGCTGAAATATGGGGCAAAGCTTGTGAGGAGAAGGACGGTATGTCTTGCTTTAATCTGGGCGTACTCTACTACAACGCAATGCTTGGCGAAAAAGACGTAGATAGCGCAAAAAACTATCTACAAAAGGCGTGCGCCTACGGCTGGAATGAGGGCTGCGAAGCCGCAAAAGCGATAGAAAAAGCGGCAAAACGCTAAATTTGCCGAAGCAGGCCTTGGCGGCGGCGCGGAATTTAAATTTGCGCTACGTAATCGCTCGCTTAAATTTTACGTTTAGTGCGCAAATTTGATCGCTTTTTGCGTCAAATTTGACGGATTGACTTGCAAATAACCGCGGCGAAATTTGCCCAAAAGCGGCGAGTTAAATTTGCGCTTTCAAATTTAGCGAAAACAAATACGTCAAATTTAGCTCAAATTTCAGGGCGGATTTTACAAAATAAGCCCCAAATTTCATCAAATTTCACTCTCTTTTAGCTGCTCGATTTTAGCCGCTACACTCCTATTCGTGATCTTTTCGATTTCCTCGCTCGTTGCGGTCATTATCGCTTCAAAGCTACCGTAAAATTTAACGAGCTTTGCGATGCTGCCAGCCGATACGCCGGCGTCTGCTAGCTTGCTAGCGCCCAGATCCTCTTTGCGCTTGGTTTTTTGATGAAAGGTAATCGCAAATCGGTGTGCCTCGTCGCGAAGTCGCTGGAAAAACTGAAGCCGTCTATCGCCCGTCGGTAGCGTAAATACGCCGCCGGGAGCGTAAATTTTATCCCTCGCGCCGCCTTTTGCGCGGTGGGCTTTGGCGTCTATTTTTTCTTTTGATATGGCGAGTATATCGACGTTTGCGCCGCTGCTAGCGATGATGTCCGAGGCGAGGTCTAGTAGCGCCTGACCGCCGTCGATGAGCCACAGATCGGGCGGACTAAGCTTATCAAACCGCAAAGCACGCTCTGTAAGCATCTGGCGCATCTGATCGTAGTCGTTTGCGTGGGAGAGGTGCATGTGGCGGTAGTGCTCTTTGGCGAAGTTTCCGTGCTCAAAGCGCACCATCGCGCCGACCGCGGCCGCACCGAACATATGCGAGTTATCAAAAGTCTCGATGGCATACGGCGCGCAGGCTAGGCCGAAATACTCTTTTAACTCGTCCAAAAACGCGTCGTCGTGGGTTTTTAGGTACTTTTGGATAAAGACCTGCGCGTTTGTTAGCGCCATCTCGCAGATGCGCTTTTTCTCGCCGATTTTAGGCACCGAGATGCTAAATTTACGGCCGTGGCGAGCGGTTAAAATCTCCTCCACGAGGTTTGCGTCCTCAAAGGCTTCAAGCGCGTAAATTTTTGCGCTCACGACGGGCGCGCCCGCGGGAAAGCTCTCTAAAACGATTTGTTTGTACGCGTCGTTTAAGTCGCCTTGCGAGCTCATTTTGGCGTTCGTGATATTTTGATACACGCCGCTGATCTTGCCGCCGTGCACGCTAAAACGCACCGCGCAAAGCAAATTTTGCTCCGCGCCCACGGCAAAAACCTCAAAATCCTCGAGCTTGGCCAGATCGACCTCGATTTTGACGTCTAGATCCTTGATCGCGTTGATCTTATCGCGCAAGAGGGCGGCTTGCTCGTAGTTTTCGTTTTGGGCGTATTTGTTCATCAAATTTACGAGCTTTGGCAGCATAGAAAGCGGATTATTTAGCGCTGCGATCGCGCTCTCTACGACCTTGGCGTAGTCTGCTGGCGAAATTTTGCTGATGAGAGGGGCTTCCGAGTAACCGATCTGATAGGGCAGATAGGCACCCGTGGCTTTGAGCGCGCTTTTGCTTTGCACGAGCTTAAAGCTTAGCCTTAGTGCATCTAAAAGCTCACGCGCGCCGCGAAAATACGGGCCGAAATACTTGACGTTTTTGCCTCGGACGATCTTGCGCGTGATCTCAAAGCGCGGGTAATCCTCGTCCAAATTTACGTAGATGTATGGGTAGGTCTTATCGTCGCGTAGCAAGATGTTGTATTTTGGCCTTAGCTGCTTGATGAAGGAGTTTTCCAGTATCAGCGCATCGGCTTCGCTAGGAGTCACGATATACTCGAGGTGTATGGCCTCGCTGATCATTTTGTGGATGCGCGGGCCCAGCTTGGGCGAGGGGGCGAGTGCGGGCGTAAACGAAAAGTAGCTTTTGACGCGCTTTTTTAAAATTTTAGCCTTGCCGACGTAAAGAAGCTTGCCCGCCTTGTCGAAATACTGATAAACGCCGGGCTGTGCGGGCAGCGAGCGGATCTCGTCGATTAGCAAAATTTAGCTCCCTTCTGCAAATTTACGCTTTTGCTTTGCAAGGTTAAATTTGACGCGTTTTTGCGCCGCATGGTTTTTTATAAATTAAAAGCCCTGCGCTTGCGTGCTCTGCGCCTAAATTTCGCTCTATTTTATCTTGCTTCATCGCGCCCCGCTTGATTCTTTGGCTAAATTTTGCTTGATAGCGAGGCGGATCTTTTCAAAACCATCGAAAATCCGCTCGCTTTTGGCTAAATTTACAAACTCGCCTTTAGCAGGCTCGGCGTAGGTAAAAATTCGCTTTTTTTCGTATGGGTCGGTCGCTTTTTTAAATTTTAAATGCTTTGTCACAAAAAATTTAACGTCCGTTACGCGAGCGAGCCTGCCGTCAAAATTTACGTTAGAATAGATTTTTAATAAGCCTTTTAACATTTTTATACTACTATCGCTTTTTAATTCCTGGAGTCCTAGCGGATGAAACAGGGCGAAAAACAAAATACCGTTTTTCTCGTAGCAAAAGGCGATGAGCCTGCGATGATTTAGGCTTAAAAGCTGTAAAAATTCCCAGCACTCGCTACGGTTTTTTAACTCTTTATAAAAAGGATTATCAACAATATGTCGAATAATAGTCTTAGCGTCTTTCATAAGGCGATTTTAGCATTTTTTTTGTTAATTTTTATAGCAGGCTGCGGCCACAAGGGTGATCCGTTCTACGAAGCGCCGTCCGAGCCGTCAAACAGCAAAACCGAAAAGATAAATAAACTATAAATCAAGGAGAGCAAATGAAGATCGTCGGACTTTTGAGTCTGTTTTTCGCTTTGGCCTTCGGTAGCGGCGACGCTGCGGGCGAGGCTTTAAATTTAACGACTACGTGGGTGGGTATCGCGAGCCTCATCATTTTCGTCGTGGGATATTTTTTCATCGCTACGGAGGAAAATTTTCACATCGATAAGGCTAAGCCGGCCATATTTATCGGCACTTTTATGTTCTTGCTTATTGGCTTTTATATGCTGGCAAACGGCCTAGACGTGCATTTGTTGCAAAATGAGGTAAATCACCTGATTTTAGAGATTTCGCAGATCGTATTTTTCCTAATGGTAGCGATGACCTATATCGAGGCGCTCATCGAGCGTGACGTGTTTAACGCACTAAAATACAACCTCGTCTCAAAAGGCTACACGTATAAAAGACTCTTTTGGCTAACGGGCGTTTTGGCGTTTTTCATTAGCCCCGTTGCCGACAATCTAACCACCGCTCTTATCCTTTCTACCGTTCTTTTAACGATAGATAAGACCAATACGAATTTCCTAGTCGCAGGCGCGATAAACATCGTCGTCGCAGCAAACGCAGGCGGCGCATGGAGTCCGTTCGGCGATATCACGACTCTGATGGCTTGGGCTGCTGGCAAAGCTCCTTTTATCGACTTTTTCGCTCTTTTTCCTGCTTCTATTATCGGCTGGCTAGTTACGGCATTTTTACTAGTGCGCATAGTACCCGCTGGGAGCCCGCATTTTGACCCGGCCGCTGAGCCTAAAGTAAGCATCAAAAAAGGTGGTAAAGTCGTTATCGGACTTGGCGTCACTACGATTTTCTCGGCGGTTATGATGCACCAGCTTTTCCACTTGCCTGCGATGTGGGGCATGATGTTTGGTTTCTCGCTTCTTAGTATCTATACCTATATCTACAAAAAAACTAATAAAAACGAAGAGCCTATGCACGTCTTTCACTATATGTCAAAGATCGAAAACAACACGCTTTTGTTCTTCTTCGGTATCCTTGCGGCCGTCGGCGCGCTACACTTCGTCGGATTTTTAAACTACGCCGTTTCGCTTTATGATAAATTCGGCGCTACGACCGTAAATATCGGCGTTGGCTTCCTGTCTGCTATCGTGGATAACGTTCCTGTTATGTCTGCCGTGCTAAAAGCAAATCCTATGATGGGTGCTGATGCTGGCGAAAATTTAAGCCAGTGGCTACTAGTTACATTGACTGCGGGTATCGGCGGATCGATGATAAGCTTCGGTTCGGCTGCGGGCGTTGGCGTTATGGGTAAACTAAAAGGCATCTACACCTTCGGCGCGCATATGAAATACGCTTGGACCGTGGTCGCCGGCTATATCGTATCGGTCGTGATTTGGTACATACAGTTTGAAATTTTTCATTTATATTTTTAAAGGGCAATCATGAATAACACGATAATAGTTTTGGATTTTGGCTCGCAGTACACCCAGCTCATCGCTAGACGTCTGCGCGAGCAAGGCGTTTATACCGAGATTTTGCCTTTTAACGTCAAGGTCGAGGAGATCAAGGCTAAAAAACCAAAAGGCATAATCCTAAGCGGCGGGCCTGCTAGTGTTTATGCGCCGGACGCGTATTTTTGCGACGAGGGTGTGTTTAAGCTAAAACTACCGATTTTAGGCATTTGCTACGGTATGCAGCTTTTGGCGCATAAATTTGGCGCCGAGGTCGCTCCGGCTTCTCACAAAGAGTATGGCAAAGCAAGCCTAAACGCTCTAAAATCTCATCCGCTCTTTACCGATACGCCTGAAAAGCAAACCGTCTGGATGAGCCACTCCGACCTCGTAAAAAATTTGCCAAACGGCTTTGAAGCGATCGCGACTAGCGAAAATTCGCCTTATTGCGTATTCGGCGACGAAAAGCGCAAATTTTACGCTCTGCAGTTTCATCCGGAGGTACAGCACAGCGAGTTTGGCACTCAAATTTTAAAAAATTTCGCCAAATATATCTGCGGATGCGAAAGCACGTGGAATATGGGCAGCTTTGCCAAAACCCAGATCGCTAAAATCAAAGAAACTGTGGGCAATAAAAAAGTCCTTTGTGCCGTTAGCGGTGGCGTGGATAGCTCCGTAACCGCAGCGCTTTTGGCTGCTGCGATACCGCAAAATTTGATCCTGGTTTTCGTCGATAACGGACTACTTAGAACGGGCGAGCGCGAGCAGGTCGAAGCTACTTTTAGAACCAAACTCGGCGTGGAGCTAGTTAGCATAGACGCGAGTAAAACTTTCCTAGAAAGGCTCGCGGGCGTAACCGATCCAGAAAAAAAACGCAAGATAATCGGCGAAACTTTCATCGAAATTTTTGAAAAAGAGGCCAAAAAGCACGATAACGTCAAATTTTTAGCCCAAGGTACGCTTTATACCGACATCATCGAAAGCTCGGTCGTGGGATCTAGCAAGACAATCAAAAGCCACCACAACGTAGGCGGGCTGCCTGATTGGATGAGCTTTGAGCTGATCGAGCCTTTAAGAGAAATTTTTAAAGATGAGGTGCGCCAGCTAGGCCTTGAACTTGGCCTTTCGCGAGAGCTCGTGTTTCGTCACCCATTCCCTGGTCCGGGCCTTGCAATCCGCATAATGGGCGAGGTAAATACGCCAAGCCTTGAGCTACTACGCAAAGCCGACGTGATCCTACGCGACGAGCTAAAATCAAGCGGCTGGTACAACAAAACGTGGCAGGCATTTTGCGTGCTGCTAAACGTGCACTCCGTCGGCGTCATGGGCGATAACCGTACCTACGAAAACGCCGTGTGCATACGTGTAGTGGACGCTAGTGACGGCATGACGGCTAGCTTCTCGCGCCTGCCGTACGACCTGCTAGAAAACGTCTCACGCCGCATCATAAACGAAGTAGACGGCATCAACCGCGTAGTTTACGACATCTCGAGCAAACCGCCTGCAACGATAGAGTGGGAGTAGTAATAAACAAACAAGTTGTATCTATATTTATTTAGTGGTAATTTTATCTTTGATATATTCATGTTAAACGAGTTAAAAGTCAGGGCTAGTTATTTTGGAGAATTGTATGGATGAACAAGTAATTAATAAAATTATAGATTTATATAAAGAAGAAGAATTTCAATCAAAACTAGGAAAACAACGTAATGATATTGAGAGCGAGTTAGATAATTTTGTAAAAAGACTTAGTAATGAGCCAAATTATAATAAAAAAATTAAAGAAAAAGTAGTCTCAAGAATTAAAACAAGCGACAGCCTTTGTGAAAAATTAAAAAGGAAAAATTATTTTAGTGAAGAGATTGTAAATTCAAGCCCGAGTGAAGCTCTTAATTTGTTAAAGAGTAAAATTAGAGATTTAATAGGCTTTAGAATAAATTGTTATTTTAAAGAAGATGAAAAAGTAATTTTTAATGAATTGAAATCATATTTGATTAACTATGGTTTTAAAGTACATATTGATCAAGATCCGCAAAAGAATGGTCATCCGATTTTTAAGATGCATTGTTCAAAAGAGGAATTAGATTTTAATTTTGAGATACAAGTAAAATATCTTTTGCATGATGTGTGGGGTGAGGTCGAACACAAAATTATTTATAAAGCTAGAGACTATGATTCAAGATTAGCTTTTAAAAAGCAATTAATTGAAAGTTTATGGAAAATTCTAGAAGGAACAGATGAACAACTAATTAAAGTTTTTGAATCTAAGGGGGATGAACAGAAAATAAAGAAGGAGCTTTTTTATATGATTACTAGTAAAGGAAAGTCTAATGAAATATTAGCTCAACATTATGATAATTTTTTCATTTTGACTGAATGTGCAAGTAATTTTATTGAAAGTATAGACGAGTATATAGGTTACTACCTTCTTAAAAAAAAGAATGACTTTAAACTAAAAGACATAAGACAAGAGTTGCATAAGAGTACAGACACTATAAAGAAAAATATAGATGTTTATAAACTAGAAAAGGTTTGCGAAATAGCTAAGAATATTTATGATTTTGATAAACCAGATCAATTTATAAGTTTCTTATTAAATGAAATATTTTTAAAAATCGAAAATGATAGTTTATCTGATGAAGAATATGGAGATGATTTTAATGATGAACTTAGTAATGAAGAAGAAAATAAAAAGAGGGATATGTTGGTACCTTTCGCATGTATTTTATTAGAAGAAAAAGTTGAAGAAATTAATAATTCTTTTGGAAAAGAATAGGAGTAAATTTTATGGAATATATTAAACAGTCAAGTGAATGCAAAATTATTCAAACAAAAAAAACAGTTGAATGGTTAATAAATAATACTGAGGTAAGAACTTTTAATAAAGTAACTTTCGAAGGATATCAAAGACAGGTAAATGAAAATCATGTGAAAGGAATAGCAAAATATATTAATGAGTCATTTGAGAAGAATCTAGAAAATAAATTCTTTTTACCTACATCAATAATATGTGCTTCTAATCAAAAGTTTGGTGAAGACACAAAATTGTTTGTTGTTGATGGACAACACAGGATTGAGGCTTTTAAGTATTTATATAAGAAATATCAAGAACAATATCAAAAAATTAAGGGATTTGAACTATCAGTCATCGTGCTAGAAGAGCCATCAGAAGCTTTGGAAGTAGATACATTTATAACTATAAACAAGACTTCTAGAA
>CAUQHH010000045.1:0-12149 GCA_963517705.1 uncultured Campylobacter sp. | reverse complement strand
TTTACGACGCGATCGAAAAATTTGAAAAAGATCTCATGCTCCCGCTTGTGGGCGAGTTTCTCGTCTATACTGCGATTATCGTGCTTTTTATCGTGATAGGAAACTGGTTTAAAAAGCTGCTCGTAATCTCGTGGCGCGATAGCCTAAGCGAAGAGATGGAAAATTTATGGCTAAAAAACGCAAATTTCTACCGCTTATCCGCGGTCGCGGGCTTTGATAACCCGGACCAGCGTATCGCAGAGGACAGCCTCCTGCTCGCCGACAAAAGCGTAAATCTAATAAAATCCATGGTTTATAACCTCTCCAAGCTTTTTGCTTTCACGTTTATCCTCTGGGAGGCGTCAAAAGTACTGCACTTTAGCGCGTTTGGACGCGAGTTTGCATTGGAGGGATTTTTGGTCTACGTCGCGCTCATTTATACGCTTTTTAGCTCGCTAATCACGCACCTCATCGGCCGTAGTCTAAAGCGTCTAAACTACGAAAAGCAGCAGGTTGAGGCCGACTACCGCGCAAATCTGCTCATCACCCGCGAAAACGCCGAAGCCGTTGCGCTGATGAATGGCGTCGGCGCTGAAAAAACGCGCTTTAGAGCGAGCTTTAGCGAGGTAGTGCGCAACTGGCGCGTCATCATGAACACCGAGTTTCGCCTCGAGTGCTTTTCGGCTAGCTACTTAAAAATCACGAATCTAATCCCGATTTTCGCTTGTTTGCCGCTTTATTTCGCGCGGGCGATGAGCTTTGGCGATATGATGCGGGCACGCTCGGCGTTTTATAGCGTGCAGGACGGCTTTGCGTGGTTTATGGACTACTATAAACAGATCATGGAGTGGGCTGCGAGCGTGGAGCGTGTGTATAGATTTGTCGAGATCGCTCAGGCGGCGGACTCCAAGGTCAAATTTGGCGCTAAATTTAGTGGACAAAACAGCAACCTTGACGGAGTGAACGACTCCGCCGGGGTAACGGCGGCAAATTTGGCACAAGATAAATTTGACGAAAACGCCGAAGCAAACGAGCTGAGGTGTACAAATTTACAAATTTTTACCCCGAGCGGCGAGAATCTGGTTTGCGGGCTAAATTTGAGCATAAAAAGTGGCGAATGGGTGCTGCTACGCGGCCCGAGCGGAACGGGTAAAAGCAGCGTATTTAGGTATATCGCGGGCATCTGGAATCACGGCTCGGGCGAGGTTTGCGTACCGTGCGGGACTATGAGCGTACCGCAAAAGCCGTTTTTAGCGCGCATGAGTCTAAGGCGGCTTATCGCGTATCCTAGCGATTTGCAAGGCGCCGATGCCGATTTTGAGGGGATTTTACGGCGCGTACGGCTAGAGAAATTTATCTTTGAGCTAGACGAAGTTAAAGACTGGGGCAAGATTTTAAGCGGCGGCGAAGCGCAAAGGCTTGCGTTTGCGAGGGTTTATTTTGCTAGGCCTGCATTTTTACTGCTTGACGAGGCCACTTCGGCGCTTGATGGCGCACTGGCAAAAGAGCTTCTTGTTAATCTCAAGCGCGACTTTCCGAGTCTTGGCGTGCTGATGATTACGCACCAAGAGGAGCTTAAATTTATCTTTGACAAGGTTATCGATATCGGCTTTGGCAAGTGAAATTTCAAATTTGCCCTCAAATTTACGCGACAAAATGCAAATCGTTTCGTTAAGTTAAAAGCGAAATTTAGCCTAAACGGTCTCCCAAAATCTTGGCTTCGTTTTGATCGCGTCCTGATTTTTCTCTCGTAAAATTTGCAAAAACTCTTTAAAATTCGGCATAAAAATCGAAACGGCGGGCGCGAATTTATATTCGGCCGAACCGTCTTGCTCAAACTCGTCCGCAAAACAAATCCGCCAAATTCTAGCGCTATTGATGCGCGTTTTCGTGCCCTCAAGCGCTAAAATTTGCTCAAATTTATACCTCGCCGCAAGCTCCTGCCCTCTAAAAACGTAGATGTAGTTTTGATCAAACCAAAGGTTCTCGTATGAGATGAAAAACCTCTCCAACCAAAGCAAAAACGGCCGCACGGAAAGCCTTTTTATTGCGCCCTCTTCGCCGATTTCGTTTACGGCGGCGAGTTGGCGTCGGCTAAGTTTGCTAGGATTGCGCCAAAATATCGTCCAAGCAATCCCGCCAAAAAGCAAAACGTTAAAAGTTATGATTAAAATTTCGGTTATTTTTAAAATTTGAGTCCTTTCAAAAATGCAATTTAACCCCTGCGTCGCTTGCGGCCGAGCTTAAGCCGCTTTTTTGACGCCGTTAAATTTAGCGCCCTTAAATTTGAGTTCGCCGCAAAATCTCTTGCCGAATTTCGCCTCGACGATAAGAACCAGCACGAAAAATATCTTTTCGTCGTTTAAAGAAGCGATTTGGCGCAGGGTTTGATCTGCACCGCTAAATTTGACGCCGTTTTCGCGCAATGTGCGGCAAAACTCGGTCTCATCAAAACCCAGTTTTTGTGAGATTTGGGCGATAGTGTAGGGCTCTAGCGAGGCGATGATACGGTCCATGTTGCACATGCTCGGGTTTTTGCGGCGAGTGACGACGTCTATGAATTCGTTTGCGAGCTTAACGAGCTTTTTCTTGCGATTTATCACGTGCAAAACGGCTGCGAGCGCAACCAAAAAGCCTGCAAATTTATGCGCGCTCATCCAAAACTCGCCGTACTCTCCGAGCGCGAAATTTAGTCCCGAAAACGCGAGCAAACTAAGCCCCAAAATCAGCGCGCAAACTAGGCAAAATTTATAAACAATCTCGACTTTAAGCATAAAATCTCCCAAAATATATTTTCGTAATTATACATTTTTAAAATAAGCAATATTTTAAGGACAGATTTTATCCTTTTATTGACGCAAATCATTCGATTAAATTCGCGTTTTGGATAAACTATCGCCCGAATTTTCATATCACAAAGGAGAAAAGTATGCGTGAATACAAGAAGTATTGGTGGGCGCTGGTAGCAGTCGTTACTATCGCCTTCGGGATACTGGGCTATTACGGCGTAGAGGTTTACCGCGAAGCGCCGCCGGTGGTGAGTTTCGCCGATAAAAACGGCAAAATAATAGTCGAGCAAGAGCAAATTTATAAAGGTCAAGAGGCCTGGCAGAGCATCGGCGGTATGCAGGTGGGCTCTGTGTGGGGACACGGAGCGTATCAGGCGCCTGACTGGACGGCTGATTGGCTACATAAAGAGCTAGTCGCGTTTATGGATATTAAGGCCGCTCAGCTTTACGGAGCTAAATTTGACGCTCTAAACGCCGAGCAACAAGCCAACATCAAGGCTCTAACCAAGAGCGAATACCGCACGAATACGCTAAAAAACGGCGTTATAACGATCAGCGACGAGAGGATCGCGGCGGCAAAGGTAGTGCGCGACGAGTATAACGGGCTTTTTGGTAACGATCCGAAATACCAGAAGCTACGCGAAAACTACGCGATGAAAAACAACACGCTGGCTAAAGAAGAAAACCGCGAACAGCTAAATGATTTCTTCTTCTGGGCGACCTGGGCTACGGCGACGAATCGCCCAAATAGCGAAGCTACGTACACGAACAACTGGCCGCACGAGCCGCTAATCGACAACGTTCCGACGCAAGAAAACGTATTTTGGACGATTATTAGCGTTACGATTTTGGTTGCGGGCGTTGGTCTTTTAGTTTGGTTTTCAAATTTCTACGGCGAAAAAGATCACGAAAGGCTCGCTCCTATCGATGCCGATCCGCTTTCAAAGCTAAATTTAACTCCGTCTCAAAAGGCGCTTGGCAAATACCTTTTCGTAGCACTCGCGCTATTTGTTTTCCAGATCATGATAGGCGGCTTCGTGGCGCACTACACGGTCGAGGGACAGGAGTTTTACGGTATAAATTTATCCGAGCACATACCGTACTCTTTGGCGCGCACTTGGCACATCCAGGCGAGCATTTTCTGGATTGCGACGGGCTTTTTGGCGGCCGGACTTTTCCTAGCGCCTATCATCAACGGCGGCAAGGATCCTAAATTTCAAAAACTGGGCGTAGATTTGCTATTTTACGCGCTACTTTTCCTAGTCGTGGGTAGCTTTGTCGGCGAATACATGGCGATAGCGGGCAAGATGGATACTAGCCTGAGCTTTTGGCTTGGACACCAAGGATACGAATATATCGAGCTTGGCAGGGTTTGGCAGCTTATTTTGTTTGTCGGTCTTGTTATCTGGATGGCGCTCGTGCTTCGCGGCTTTGTCGGCGGATTTAAGGCTGACGGCGATAAAAACCTGTTGGCTATATTTACGGCTTCTGCTATCGCGGTTGGACTTTTCTACGGCGCGGGGCTATTTTACGGTCAAAGAAGCCCGCTGCCGGTGATGGAATACTGGCGCTGGTGGGTCGTTCACCTTTGGGTTGAGGGCTTTTTCGAGGTATTTGCGACCGCGTCGCTTGCGTTCGTGTTTGCATCTCTGGGCTTAGTCGGCAAAAAATTTGCAACCTATTCGACTCTAGCGAGCGCGAGCTTGTTTTTGATCGGCGGCATCCCAGGCACCTTCCACCACCTTTATTTTGCGGGAACGACCACTCCGATCATGGCGGTGGGCGCTAGCTTTTCCGCGCTTGAGGTTGTGCCTTTGGTGCTTCTTGGAGCAGAGGCCTTTCATCAGTATTCGCTTCAGTTTGCGCAAAGCTGGGCAAAAAACCTCAAATGGCCGCTTTACTGCTTTATCGCGGTTGCGTTTTGGAATATGCTGGGCGCGGGCGTGTTTGGTTTCCTTATCAACCCGCCACTCTTTTTGTTCTACATCCAGGGTCTAAACACCACTTCGGTGCACGGACACGCGGCGCTGTTTGGCGTTTACGGATTTTTAGCGCTAGGTTTTGTTTGGCTCGTGGCGCTTTACCTTTTCAAAGGGCAAGAATTTAACGACAAGCTGATGAAGGTTGGCTTTTGGTCGCTAAATGCGGGATTAATGCTGATGATCGTAGCGTCGCTGCTTCCCATCGGCCTTTATCAGGCGGTCGCCGCGATAGACGTAGGCATGTGGTACGCTAGAAGCGCGGAGTTTTTACAGATGGATCACTTGCAAAATTTACGCTGGCTAAGGATGATCGGCGATACGATCTTCATCATCGGCGGCGTTTGCTTCTTTATCCAGATTCTTAAATTTATCGCGGGAAGCTGCAGCTGCAAGGCCAAAGCATAATCCGCCTAAGCCCCTGCTTTAGGGGCTTAGCTTATTATAAACTTCTATCTTGTACAATTCGCCCAAAAGGACGAAAATGCAAAAATTTAAAAAATACCTTCAAATTTTCATCATTACCTTTCTGTTTGCCCTGCACGCCTTAGCGTTTGCAGCGATAAACTACGCTTTCCCACACTACGACGAGGCGATCGTCACGGGCGGCGAGGTCAAGCGCATGGACAAAGACGGCTTCATCGATGCGCAAAACCCGGCCGACGGCCCGACGCGCGACGTGTACTTCATCTACACGCGGGAGCTAAACGGCACGAAGGTGATGCCGTATCGAAACGAGGATACGGGCTGGGGCTTGCCGCTTTATTTTAAATTTAACTCCGCCGACGTCCAAGCCGCCGCCCAGAGTCTAGTGGGCGAAGGCAGGGCGCAGATCAAATACTACGGCTGGCGTATCGCGATGTTTGATATGTTTAGAAACGCCGTTTCGGTTAAAAAGCTAAAAGATGGCGAAACGCGCGCAAATCCTATTTTTAGCTACATATTTTACGCTTTGACGGCGGTTTCGTTTGCGGTTTGCGCCGTTTTTGTTAGAAGGAAATTTAAAGACGAGCCAAGCTCAAATTTATAATCCAAGCCAAATTTGAGGCCAAAGGATATGCGTGAGCGAGCTATACGCTTTTATCTACGAGCTTTGCTCTCTGATAAACGAAAATTTAAAAAAGAATTTTTACTTTCAGGCGGGATTGTTTTTGGTTATAGTTTTACTCGGATTTTTAGCGGTCTGGATGCAGGATTAGTCAAATTTGAGCGGACAAATTTGACTATGACGAGCTAAATTTAACGGCGCAAAGCTCTGCGCGTTTTACTCCTCGATATTGCTCGGCGAGGTCGGCTTGCCTAGCAAAAATCCTTGCGCGTATTTGATGCCAAATTTCTTGATTTCGGCGAGGATCTCTTCTGAGCTCACAAACTCAGCCACGACGTTATAGCCTTGTCTTCCGGCAAAGTCGATGATAGTTTGCAGCAGATACCTAGCGTTTTTGTCGTACGGCAGCTTTTTGATGATCGAGCCGTCGATCTTGATCGTGTCGATATCAAGCTCCAATATACGGTAGTAGTTCGAGTAGCCGCTACCGAAATCATCGATCGAAATTTTGCAGTCGTAGGCGCGGATCTTGTTGATGAAGTCATTTACGATCTTATAATCATCCACGCCTTCGCTCTCTAGTATCTCAAAATACACGTGCTCGGGCCTTGAGCAGACGCGTAGCTTTTTCTCTATGAGATCCCTTATGCTCTCGTTTGCGATGTCGCTGCTGGAAAGATTCATCGAAAAGCTCGTGTTTGTAAATTTCTCCACGAGTCTAAATACGTGCTCGACGACCTTTTTGGTGATATCGTTATAAAGCGAAATTTTCTTTGCTATGTCCAAAAACTCGCCCGGATAGCGGATCTTGCCGTTTTCGTCGATGAGGCGCACGAGTACTTCGTAGTATTTGACCCGCGCCGTTTCGCCAGATACGTCGTAGATCGGCTGACACTCGACGATCACCGTGTCGTTATATAGCGCGTTTTCGATAGTGCGTGACATGATTTGGTTGTGGTAGTACTGCTGCTCGATGTGGCTGTTTTCGGTGTAAAACTGCACCGTTTCGCCTTTTTGCTTAGCTTCGTGGTGAGCTAGCATGGCTTGGGTTAGGCGGTTTGTTTGAGGAGTATCTTGAGGCAGGCTAACACCGATGGTTATTTTGATATTAGGGATAAACTCGCGTGCCCCCTCAACCGTGATATAGAGGCTATTTGCCTTAAAATAATCGATAAATTTACGCACTACACGCTCTGCATCGTCACCGCCGTACCAGATACAAAACTCATCAAACTGTACTCTATAAATGTTCGCATCAATCTTATAAGTGTCGATACAAAGCTGAAGCGTCGTCGCAAAAGATGCGATAATGGCGTCCACGGTCTTTGTTTTGTAAAAAAACCGAAAATCCATAAAGTTGTTAATGTTTATATAGATGATCATGCCGCCCGAGCCCTGCTCCATCCTTTGTGTCAGAGCAAAATAACTACCAAGCCCCGTTAGCTTGTCTTTTAGCGCTTCGTTTTTCAGCTCTTTGTTTTTGTTTTCGAGCTCTTTTGTCATCGCGATCTCTTTGGTTTTATCAAATTTGATCGACATGTAGCCGTCTTTGTCGCCGCTTTCGTTAAAAAGCGGAGAGAAAATAACCTGCTCGTATATGAGTTCGCCGCTTTTTGTTCTGCTTATTAGCTCGTCGGATCGCCAAATTTGATCCGATTCTATCGTTTTTAACATATCTTGATAAAATTCATTTGAGTGCTGATGCGACTTGATGATGTTTATATTTTGATCTTTTAGCTCCTCAAATTTATATCCGAAATTTTGCTCGAAAATTTTATTTACGTATTTGACCTTTCTATCTAGGTCGGTAAACGTTATGGCGTTAAAGCTATTATCGACGGCTTGCTCGAAACGGTTTAGTAGTCTGATATTGTTTCTAGCTCTAGCATAAGAAATATAAACAAATATCGACGCAAGCCCAAACAACACAAACACTAGCGCCATCGTCCTACGTAAATTCGATAAGACGTTTTGTATGTAGCGCTCGCTACTTTCTTTGAGGTCGGATAGTTTATTGTAAATTCCGAGCGAAATTATATCGCGGTAAAGCTTTTGCGCCTGCTCGTAGTAGCCGATCAGTTTTTGCGCGCTCGATAAAAATCCTGCGTCGTTTTTAGTTAGTTTTGGGTTCTTTAAATACTCGTTTAAAAGCTTTTTAGGTGCCGCTAGATCAGTGTTTAAGTCGTATCTAAACATCAAAATTTGCGGAATCAGCTCGTTAAAATACAGCCCGTCTAAAGCCTCGAATTTTAAGATTATTTCGTTATAAACGAGCTTTGCCATTATCGTCACGGAGTTAAATTTGTCGGTTAGCTCGACTCTTTTTTCAACCGCTTCCTCTAGCTTGCTAAAAGTTTTTTCGTTTAACGCTAGCTTTTCAAAGGAGATTAGATTGCTTGAATCAAGCTTTTTTAGAGCCTTTTGAAACTCCGCCGTATGGCGCATAATCGAGTCGTAGTCGGCCTCTAGAAGGCTTTTTTCGAGCAAAAAATTCGCCTCGTCGTTAGCGTCCATCACCTTTTCTATCGTGCCCTTCCACTCATAAGCGGTTACTAAGTCCTTGGTGGCCTTATAGGTCATCACGGTTCCAAAAAATACGATACAAACGATAGTAAAAAATAAAATTTTATGAAAGATTATCTTGTGTTTCATTTTAAAATTTCCGGTTTTTCGCCGCTTAAAGTCAGCAAGAATTTATAAAGCGCGTGCGTCTGCTCGTCGCTTAGATCGTAGTTTATGCGCATTTTAGCGATTATTTTTAGCGCCTCTTTTAGATCGGCTAGCTCGCCGCTATAAAGATACGGCGCGGTTTTTTCGATATTTCGAAGGCTGGGTACTTTGTAGCGGCCGGTTTTGTTGCCGTCTGCGTCAAATTTTAGCTCGTAGTAGAGATTTGCGCCTATATTTGCGCCGCTGTGGCAGTTTATGCAACCGATTGTTTTAAAAAGCTCAAATCCGCGCTTTTCCTCTTCGTTAAAAACACTCTCGTCGCCGCTGATAAATTTATCAAATTTGGCATTTGGCGTAACGAGGGCCTTTTCAAAATTTACCAGCACATCGACGATACTTTCAAAGCTTACTCCATCCTCATAAAGCTCTTCAAATTTATTCCTATAAACGGAGTTTTGATTTACCTTTTGGACTAGAAATTTCGGCTCGCTAGCAAGCTGATTTTTACCGGTCAAGCTCTGCTTTACCTGCTCGGCTATATCCTTAACTTCGCCGTTTTTAAAAAAGATAAAATTTAGCGCCGAGTTTAGCGCAGTTGGCGGGCTAATCTCCTCATCGGCGGAGATTTTTACGTTTTTTTTGCTCGTACCACTTAAGTCCCAGTAAAGGTTGTGGCATTTCTCGCAAGATAGCGTTCCGCTGGGGCTTAGCGAGGCATCGAAAAACAGCTCCTTGCCCAGTCTGGCTTTTTGTTCGTCAAATTTCAGCTGAGCGACCGGAGATAAAACGTGCGAAGCGGCGAAAGCTTGAACGCAAAAGAAGCATAAAACGCACGAAAATATCTGCAAAAACGCTCGCGGCAACTAAAATCCTTTTTAAATTTTAAATAAATAAAGCGATTATATCTTAAAAAACTAAAAGCTTCATTGAAGAGACGATTTTTTCCGTCACGAAGCCATCCTGCGCGATGCTTTCTAGCCGCGATCTGACCGCATTTTCATCGTGCGTAAAATTTGCGATTTGTAAATGCCAAAGCGCGTTTTGCGTCATCTCCTCAAGCGTGCGTTTTTGCTGGCGAGACTCCTCGAGCACGCAGGAGTTAAAAGCGATATTTTCGCGGCGCAAGTACTCTTCGAAAAAATTTGCCTTTTCTTTAAAGCACCCTCTCTGCGAGCCCTCGTAAAAAAGCTCCAAAACGCTTGAATACCGCGGTTTGTTCCACCAAAGATAGACCCTTTTTTCGCCTAAATTTATAAATTTGACAAAATCCTCTTCGTCCGCGATCGCAGGGCTCATCGTGCTAAAAGCCACGTCGTAGATGCGGTTTGGATTAAAGCTTTTAAAATCGCTTTGAACGGCGGTTAAATTTGAAATATTAAATTTCGCTGCGTCTTCTAGCATGACTTTGAGCATCTCGCCCGAGATATCCATACCCGTTATCTCGCGGCAAATTTGCGCTAAATGCAGCGTATGCACGCCCGTGCCACAGCCGATATCAACGACGCTTTTACCGTCAAATTTGACACCGAATTCCTCGATCTTAGCGTAAAGCCCTCTATGAAAAACGCTAGGCTCGCCCGTAAATCTCGTATAGCTCGACGCCTTTTTATCCCACATCTCTTTCATTTTGTTTGCCTTTAAATTTTTGCTACAATTTTAGCGTTTTTAGGAGCGAAAATGAAAATTTTTTATTACGAATTTACCGTGGGCGAGGACGCCATAGACGTGAATCATCACGCAAACAACGCTCACTACGTCATCTGGATGCAAGAAGCGGCCAATGCACACTCAAACGCCGTGGGCGACCTTATAGAGACCAATCTCGCGCAAAATCGCACGTGGATGGTGCGCAGGCACGAGATAGACTACCTGGGGCAGCTATTTTTGGGCGATAAAGTGCGCGTGAAAACCTGGACGCAGCCCGAAAAAAGAAGCTGCTCTAAGCGCTTTTACGAGTTTAGCAAGGATGGCGTACCGGTCGCTAGCGCAGTGACGACTTATGTATTTTTCGACATCGCGCGCGGTCGTCCGATCGCGATACCGCCGGAGATCGCAAAGCTTTACGAGGATTAGTTTTAAATCGCCCGCGTCAAATTTGAGTTTTTAAATTTGACGAAGCAAATTTAGCAGACTGCGCTTTTACAAATTTGCAGCAAAAATCTCTCGGCACGCAAATTTAAGCTGCAAATTTACCATCAAATTTGAGCGTAAATTTTAAAAACAGTCATCGCAAACGCCCTTAACCACGACGCTTTTGACGTGACTTTGTTTTAGGTGCGGCATGTCGATATTGGTTATCTTGTGGCAGACGTTGCAGACGAAATACGCCTTTGCCCCGCTTTCAAGCTCGTAGAAATTTTTGCGGTTATTTTCGCTTTTTAGCACGATGCCCTTAGCTTCAAAAAGGTCCATACAGCGGTAAAACGTGGTTTTGTTTGCATCGATTTGAGCTAAAATTTCATCATAGCTAAGCGGTGTGGCGGCGGCGTGTAAAATGTGTAAAATCTCAAGTCTAAGCGGAGTGATTTTGATATTATTTTTCGTTAAAAGCTCCTCAAAACCGGCTTTTTCTTTCAAATTTTCGCCCATATTTTTCCTCCACGTTAAGAATTTTAGGGTATTATACTCTGAGAAAAATTAATTTGCAACTAAGTTGCTTTTGATATAATTTCGCCCAAATTTTAACACGGAAAGGATAAAAATGAGAAAAATTTTCGCGTTTTTATGTTTGGGCTTAGTCGCGCTATACGCAAAAGGACAAGTTAGCGTCAGTATTTTGCCGCAGCAGTATTTCGTCAAGCAAATCGCGGGCGACGCGGTCGAGGTAAACGTAATGGTAGGCAAAGGAGCCGATCCGCATACGTACGAACCAAAACCGAAACAAATGACCGCGCTTGAAAAAAGCGACCTATACTTTGCTATCGGGATCGAGTTTGAGGAGGCTTGGCTGCCGAAATTTCAAAAATCATATCCAAACCTTAAAATCGTAAAAACCGACGCAGGCGTGGAAAAGATCAAATTTGAAGGTCATCACGAGCACGCGGACCACGATCATCACCATGACGCCAAGCACGAACACGCTCACCACGATCACAAACACGAGCATGCAGGTCATGACCACCATGACCACGAGCATCACCACGGCGAATTTGACCCACACATCTGGCTGGATCCCGTTTCCGTAAAAGTCCAAGCTAAAAATATCGCCGCCGCGCTAAGTGAAAAATACCCTGAGAATAAGGCGCTTTTCGAGGCGAATTTGGCTAAATTTGAAGCTAAGCTCGACGAACTTGACGGCTTTATCAAAAACACTCTAGCAAACGTCAAAAACCGCGAATTTATCGTCTATCACCCATCTTGGGGCTACTTTGCTAAACGTTACGATCTAGAGCAAATCGCGATCGAAGTAGACGGCAAAGAACCAAAACCGGCCGAGCTAAAAGAGCTCATCGAGGAAGCCAAAGAGCACGGCGTGAAGGTGATTTTCGTCGCTCCGCAGTTTTCTAAAAAAGCCGCGCAAACCGTCGCCAAAGAAAGCGGCGCTAGCGTCGTAGAGATCGATCAACTGCCGCTTGATTGGGACGCCGAGCTACGCAAAACGGCGCAAATTTTCGCAAAGAGCCTATAAATGAAATTTGGACGCATACTCGCCGTTTTAGCGCTTCTTGCGTCCTTTTTTAGCTT
>CAUQHH010000044.1:0-12288 GCA_963517705.1 uncultured Campylobacter sp. | reverse complement strand
GAACTCGAGCCATCTTTTTGCGCCCAGTTTACTCGTACCGAACAAATCTACGCTAATAAGCAAAACGATGCAAATCCAATAAAATAGCGGTATGAGCCAGGCGATCTTGCGAATAGGAAGCAAAAAGAAAAACAAAAACAATGCTAGACCGACGCCAAAATATACAAGCTGCTTGCCAGCCAGGATAGAATTTGCCTCAGAAACCAAAATGTATGATAAAATAATAATAGGGAGTATCAAAAATGGTTGAACGAAGTCAAAATGGGTTAAAATTCGCCTATCGAGTCTTATCAAAAATTTGCCTTTTTTGAGCGATTATAGCATTTTAAAGGAAACAAATCTAAAAATGACGGAAAAAGAGATCAAAATTTTAGATGATACGCAGGCGAGGGCGGATGCGTTTTTGGCCGCCGAGCTAAACGTCGCTAGAAACCAAGCGCTAAATTTGATAAAAAGCGGGTCGGTTAGCCTAAACGGCAAGCCGCTAAATAAGCCATCAGCTAAGCTAAATTTGGGCGATGTTTTGAGGATCAAATTTGAGCAAAGCGAGCCTGATACGACTAAATTTGAAGCGGAATTTGAAGTGCCGATCATTTATGAGGACGAGGATTTGCTTGTGTTGAACAAGCCCGCAAATTTAGTCGTTCATCCCGCCCCCAGCGTCAAGGAACCCACACTTGTGGACTGGCTGGGCGCGAAGGGGTTTTTGCTGTCAAATTTAAGCGGGCAAAGTAGGGCAGGCATCGTGCATAGGCTAGATAAGGGCACTAGCGGAGCTATCGTCGTAGCCAAAAATAACGCCGCTCACGCCGCGCTTTCAAATCAGCTAAGCGATAAAAGCATGGGGCGCATATATCTAGCGCTAACCGATCTGCCGCTCAAGCAAAACTGCACCGTCGAGCGAGCTATCGGACGAAATCCCGCTAACCGCCTAAAAAAGGCGATAGTTTCAAGCGGCCGCGCGGCAAAAAGCGCCTTTGCGAATCTACTTTTTAGCGAATTTGACGGCCCCGTGCAGGGTAAAAATGCAGGCGTAAATTTGATCGCGGCAAAGCTTTTTACAGGCAGGACTCATCAGATCAGAGTGCATCTAGCTAGCCTAAACCGCCATATTTTGGGCGATGCTTTATACGGTTTTAAGAGCGAAAAGGATAAAATCGGCCGAGTAATGCTTCACGCCTACGGGCTATATTTCACGCATCCGCGCTCAGGCGAACAAATGAGCTTCGTCGCGCCTATTTGGGATGATTTTAGTGAAATTTTACTTAGCAAATTTAGCAAGGAGAATATAGATGAAAAGATTGATTTTATGGGGCTTAGCGAGCTCTTTAGCCATTGTGATGAGTGGATGCGTATCCTCTAGCGGGCCTGCGCAAGTAAATGCAAATTTGCCGACCGTCCAGAGCCTAAAAACCATCAGCGATATGACCGAAGTGGGCTTTGAGTGGACGCCGACTCCGACCTCAAACGTCGCAGGCTACTATCTATATCGCTCAAATCCAAACGAAAATAACGGCAAAATGAAGGTTGTAGCCGACATAAAAGACCGCTTTGCCAGCCACTACGTGGATGCAAATTTGGCTCCCGAGACGACATATACCTACGAGATGAGAACGTATAACGCGAGCAAGCAAATTTCAGGCCCTGGTATGATGGTTAGCGCCACGACTAAAGCCCTCATGGACTCCGTGCCTTTTGTTAGAGCGCTTACGAATTTACCCGAGCGCGTGAAACTCATCTGGAGACCGCATCCAGACCTTCGCGTGGCGTCTTACGTCGTCGAAAAAGCCGATATAAATAAAGAAAACTGGAGACAAATCGCCGAGGTAAAAGGCAGACTAAACGCCGAATATATCGATGACGACGTGAAGCCTGGCAGAAGCTATAAATATAGAGTTTTCGTAAAAACTACTAGCGGCACGATCTCAAAACCTAGCGAGATCGTGGACTCCACGACAAAGCAGCTGCCAAGCGAGGTCGTAAACGCTCAGGCTACTCAAAACGTGCCTAAAAAGATTATTTTGACGTGGGACAGCGTGGCTAGCGACGACTTTGGCTACTATAAAATTTACAGCGCGTCAAGCAAATATATGCCTTACACCTACCTAGTGAAAACCACGTCAAATAGCTACGAGGATCTCATAAACGAAAACGGCGCGACCAGATACTATAAAATCACCATCGTCGATAAAGACGGCCTAGAGTCTAAAAAACCTAGCGAACCTATCATCGGTATGACGCTAGGAGCTATCGATGCGCCGGTCGTATCCTCTATCGTGGCCGATAGTACGGCGGTTAAGCTCACGTGGAATGCCTCTGATAAGGCTAGAAGCTTTACCGTTATAAGAGACGGCGGAGGAAGCGAGCAGAAATTTACAAATATAAGCGGCAATGAATTTGTCGATAATAGCGTTGCTTACGGGCAAAAATATAGCTACAAAGTTATCGCCGTAGATGAATACGGTATAAGCTCCGACGCTTCTGCTAAAGCAGAGATAGCCGTCGAATAATGCCCAATTTTATAACTAAAAACGTAAATTTTACTCCAAAAGAGTGCGGCGAGATAAGCTTTTTATGGGAGGCTCGCGGCAGACAGGGCGTAAGTCTTATTTATACCAAAAGCTCTAGCGAGGAGTTTTTTATCACGCTAAAAAAGCGCGAAAACGACTGGGTCGTAAAGGGCGAAAAGCTAACGAAGCCTGCCAAAATAGGGCTTTTGCAAAATGCTTTGGTTAAATTTAAAGAGCTTTATTGCGATCAAATTTTAAGTGAAGCCATCGCGGTAAAAAATACGCGCCTAACGCAAAAAGACTCGGCGATCTTTGATGTGAGCGAGCTGCTGGAAAATTTAAAACAGAGCGAATTTGAGAGCAAATTTATCGAGATCGGATTTGGATCGGGCAGACACTTGCTATTTCAGGCGGAAAATAACCCAAATACCCTAGTTATCGGCATCGAAGTCTACAAGCCCTCGCTCGAGCAGGTTGCAAAGCTGGCAAAAGCTAAAAATCTAAACAACATCATGCTCGTAAACTGCGACGCGAGGCTGCTTTTATCGCTTGTGGAGTCAAATTTTATAGATAAGATTTTTTTGCATTTTCCAGTGCCTTGGGATGACGCTCCTCATAGGCGAGTGGCGTCGGCTAAATTTGCCCTGGAGTGCGAGCGAACGCTAAAAGTGGGCGGCAAATTTGAGCTGCGAACCGATAGCCGCGAGTATGCAGACTTTACTTTGGCTCAAATTTTAGATCTAAGCGATGCCGACGTGCAAATTTATAAAAACCGCGATCTAAAAATAAGCAGCAAATATGAAGACCGCTGGAAAAGGCACCAAAAAGATATTTACGACGTTATCTTTACCTGCGAAAAGCAAAGCGAACCAAGAGCTGATCAGGGCGAGCTAAAATTTGAAAACGGCTACGACGCGAGCAAGGTCGCAGCCAAATTTAGCAACCAAACGATAAAAGAGGATGATTTTTTCTTGCATTTGGAGGAAAAATACGAAAAAGACGGCGAAATTTTGATTCGCGTCGCGTTTGGCGCATTTAACGCGCCCGAGCATTGCTATGTTTTGCTCGGCGAAAAAGGCGCGGAATATTTTATAAAAAAGCCGCTCGTTACGGCTGAAAATTTAAAGGCGCATCTTGCGTTGAAGGAGTATTTGGCGGATGCAAAAAATAATTAGCGCAAGCGGGCTTTGCCTAGGATACGAGGGCTGTGAAAAGCTCATAACGGACGTAAAATTTGACATTTACGCCAATGATTTCGTTTTTATCACCGGGCAAAGCGGCAGCGGCAAATCAACGCTTTTAAAATCTTTTTACGGCGAGATAAAACCGAGTGCTGGCTCGCTAAACGTCTGCCTAACCGATATGATGAATCTTGGCGGGCAAAATCTAGATAAACTAAGGCAGCGCATCGGCGTGGTCTTTCAAAACTACCGCCTGATAAGCGAGTGGAATATCGAAAAAAACGTGATGCTGCCGCTGATGATAAAAGGCCTTAGCGCTAACGTTTGTAAAAATCAGGCGACCAAGCTGTTAAAGCATGTAAATTTGCTCCACAGAGCGCACAAATATCCAAACGAGCTTAGCGGCGGCGAACAGCAGCGAGCTGCGATGGCTAGGGCGCTCGCGCATAATCCAAATTTACTACTTTGCGACGAGCCGACGGGTAGCCTCGATGAATACTCAAGCGACGTTATCTGGGGACTTTTGCGCTCGGCTAAGGAGTTTTTGGGTACTTGCATAGTGGTCGTCACGCACAAAGTACCAAGCTCGCTAAGAGTACCCTACAGACATCTTGTTATAGAAAACGGACGCCTATATGAAATTATTTAAAAACCACTTAAGCACTATAATTCCGCTTATGGCGTTACTCGTGGGCATTCAGTTTATATTGCTAGTCGGGCGAGTGGTGGACGAGTATGAGTCCGTGATGAACAAAGACTATAACGTCATCATCGTAAGTCAAAACGAACTAAACGCTACCGACGTAAAGCCGCTAGTTTATACCTTTGAATCTCTCGAGCCGCTTAGCTCAAAGCCCGTGCTAGAGAAGCTCTCTAAAGATATTTCATCAAAAAATATCGCCGTTTTGCAAAATGCCTTGCCTAAATTTTACTCGCTAAAGCTAAACGCCTTTCCAAGCACCCAATATATGCAAGAAATCAAGGATAAAATTTCAAAGATTAGCGGCGTGAGCAGGGTTGAGACCTTTTCAAAAACGCATGATAAAATTTATAAAATCATGCAGCTGATTAAAAATATTTCGGCGATATTTTCGGGGCTAATCGGGTTAATCGGGCTCATGCTTATCGCAAAGCAGATGCGAATTTGGCTCTATGAGCACAAGGAGCGTATCGAGATAATGACGCTACTGGGCGCTCCGTCGTGGCTAAAATCGGGCGCGCTATACAAAACCGCACTGTTTGATTCGTTTATCGCGACGGTTTTGGTGGCGGTGTTTTATATTATTTTGCCGGATTTACAGCCCGTTAAAGAGGTTGCTACCGACCTAAATATAAATTTGCCCGCGATTGATCTGTTTTACGAAGGCGGAGTGTTACTGGGCGTTTCGCTTGCGATTAGCTTTTTAGCCGTTTATCTCGTAACCAGAAAAGCAACGGCGATATGAGAAAAATTTACGTTTTGCTGGCCGCCGCTCTTTGCTTAAATGCAAGCACGGGCGAAAAGATAAAAAATCAAACGACCTATCTCGAGTCCTCAAAAGAGCTTGAAAAGCAGCTAAATAAAAAGCTCGACGACCTGGCCGGCGACATACTCGGCGGTGAAAAAAGCGTCAAGCAAACCGACGATAAGATGAAGGAGCTCATCGTCCAAATAGCGCAGCTGGAAAATAGCGCAAAAAGCGCTAGTGGCGAGCTTGACGAGCTGGTAAAGCAAAACAAAGACCTAACGCAAAGTCAAAAAAATATCCAAAAAAGTATCGTGCGCATCATCTCTGACGAGTTTTCTTTTGACCTTATAATGCCAAAAGAGTACGAGGAGGGCGTGGATAGCATCATCGCGACCGAGATCTTAAGCAAGCTAAACTCGGTACTAAAGGATGATTTCAACGAGCTAGCCAAGGAGTACGAAAGTACGCAAAATTTGATAAAAACCCAAAACGACAAGATAGACGGGATAAAGTCAAATTTAAAAACCTTTAAATTTAAGCAAGCCGAGCTAGTTTCTTTGCAAGATAAGCAGATGAAAACGCTGGCAAATTTAAAGCGGGATAAGGAAATTTATCAAAAGCAACTCTCGCGCCTACAAGCCCAACAAGACGAGATTAGAAAGACGCTAGAAGAGCTAAAAATCGTCGCAAAAAGAGAGAGCGAGGAAGCTAAAAAAGCCCTAGCCGCGCAAAAAGCGGCCGAAGCCAAAGCTCAAAAAAATAAGAAAGATAAAAAAGGCGAGGTTGCCGCGAGTGCGTCTGAGGGCGACGTGAAACAGTTTGGCTCAAGCTATCAAACTAGCCTCGTGAAAAAATATAGCGGCGAAAAGACGATCGCGCCGCTTGACGGCTTTACGGTCAAGCAAAAATTCGGCAACTACGTAGACCCTATCTATAACATCAAAATTTTTAACGAATCTGTCGTGCTAAGCGCAAATTCGGCCGATGCGAAGGTAAAGAGCGTCTTTAACGGCCAAGTGGTCTTTGCCAAAGAAACGGCGATGCTAGATAAAGTAGTCATCATCGAAAATCCAAACGGTATCCACACGATCTACGCGCACCTTAGCCAGATCGCCCCTACCGTAAAAGTTGGCGCAAAAGTGCAAAAAGGCTATGTCATCGGCCGCGTGCAGCGAGATCTGACTTTTGAAGTCACGCAGAAAAACTACCACATAGACCCCCTCGAGCTAATCAGCCTAAAATAGCACTCGCGCGCCGAGATTAGCAAAATTTAAAGCAAATTTAGCTAAAATCCAAAAATTTAAGGAGATGAAAAATGGAGCGAAAAAAGCGAATTTTAGTTAAATTTTCAGGCGAAGCGCTAGCTGGAGACAGCGGCTTTGGTATAGATAACGCTGTGCTTAAATTTATTGCAAAGCAGATCAAAGAGCTAGTCGAAAACGGCATCCAAGTGGGTATCGTTATCGGCGGAGGCAACATCATACGCGGCGTGAGCGCGGCTAGAGATGGCATCATAAAGCGCACCAGCGGCGATCACATGGGTATGCTAGCCACCGTGATAAACTCTATCGCGATGAGAGAGGCGCTAGAAAGCGTAGGTCTAGACGTGCGCGTACAAAGCGCGATAAAGATGGAGGCTATCTGTGAGACTTTCATCGTCGGACGCGCAAACAGACACCTCGAAAAAGGCCGCGTCGTGATCTTTGCAGCGGGAACTGGAAATCCGTTTTTCACCACTGATACGGCGGCTACCCTGCGCGCTATCGAGATAGATTCAGATATGATAATCAAAGCTACGAAAGTGGACGGCGTTTACGATAAAGACCCGCATAAATTTGAAAATGCGACGTTGCTGAAAGAGCTAAACTACGAGCTTGCTATGAGTGACGATATCAAAGTGATGGACGATACCGCTATCGCGCTAGCTAAGGATAATTCGCTACCGATCTTGGTGTGCAATATGTTTAAAGACGGAAACCTGCTCAAAATCATACAAGGCGACGAGAGTGCGTTTTGCTCTATCGTAAGAAATTAAATTTAAGGAGAATAAATGAGATCTGAAGAAGTAGCGGCAAAGGCTCTAAAACTAGTCGGAGACGATAGATATAAGCTGGCTCTAGTCGTAGCAAAAAGAGCTGAGGCTCTAGCCGGCGGCGCAAAAAGCCTACTTGATATCGACGTTACTAAGATGAAATTTGCCGATATCGCCCTACGCGAGATAGCTGAGGGCAAGATAGCTTTAGAGGGCATAGTTGAAGCAGCTAAATAGCGGATTTTTACTAGAACAATTAATCGACGATATAACCGCTTGCAAGGACGTCGCTCAGGCGAGACAACTACTTAGCGAGCTGATAAATTTTACGCCGAATTTAGAGCGCGCGATCGAATGCTGCGTTATCTCGCATGCGGGGCAGTTTAGAAAAAGCGGCGAACCGTACGCAATACACCCTATCTTAGTGGCCTGCATCGTGGCGCATATGGGCGGGGACGAGGATATGATTATCGCCGCCTTGCTGCACGACGTGGTCGAGGATACGGATATGTCGATAGAGAGCGTGCGAGAGGACTTTGGCGAAGAGGTCGCAAAGCTAGTCGAGGGACTAACAAAAATCGTAGCCATCAGAGAGGACAAGCTCGCAAGCTCGGAGTCAAACGAGCGTTTGGCGGCGTCTGCGATGACGTTTCGCAAAATGCTACTAATCTCCATCGAGGACGTGAGAGTGCTCGTGGTAAAGCTTTGCGATAGACTGCACAATATGCTCACTCTGCAAGCTTTGCGCCCGGAAAAGCAAAAACGAATAGCCGAAGAGACGCTTATGGTTTATGCTCCGATCGCGCATAGACTGGGCATTTCGTCGATCAAAAACGTGCTTGAGGATCTTAGCTTTAAGTATGCTTTGCCAGAAGAGTACAAAAAAATCGACGACTATCTAACCGAGCACAAACAGCAGCTCGTGCTAAAGCTAAACGCGTTTACCGACAAAATTTTTCAAATTTTACTTAAAAACGGCTTTAGCGAAAACGACTTTGAGATACAAAAACGTATCAAACATCACTACTCGATTTACTTAAAAATGCAGCGAAAAGGCATCTCGATCGAAGAGGTGCTAGATCTGCTAGCTGCGCGTGTGCTTGTTAAAGAACCGCAGGATTGCTATTTGGTGCTTGGAAATTTGCATATAAATTTTAACCCTCTAATTTCGCGTTTTAAAGACTACGTCGCACTTCCGAAGCAAAACGGCTACCAAACGATACATACTACGATATTTGATAACAAAAGCATCTTTGAGGTTCAAATTCGCACCTTTGATATGCATAAAACCGCAGAGTACGGCGTCGCAGCGCACTGGAAATATAAAAGCGGCGGCTTTTTAAACCCGAAACTTGACTGGCTAAGCGACATCAGCGGTATAGAAAACGGCATGGAGGAGGCGAGCGAAAACCCCGAGGAGCTCTACGAATACGCAAAAGACAGCCTCTACGTCGAGGACGTCGCGGTTTATTCGCCAAAGGGCGATATATTCACGCTTCCGCGCGGCGCTACGGCACTTGACTACGCTTACGAGATACACACGCACGTAGGCTTGCACGCCAAAGAAGCCTACGTAAACCGCGTGAGAGTACCGCTACTAACGGAGCTAAAAAACGGCGATATCGTTAGTATCGTGACCGGCGATGAGCCAAAATACCGCTGTTCGTGGCTGGGCAGCGTAAAAACCGGCAAGGCTAGAGCCACGATCAGATCATACTGCAAGCAAAAGATAAGAGATATCAACAACATGGTCGCGATCGAAATTTTAAGCGGCATCTTTGCGGTACCTTCAACAACCATCGAGCAGTGGCTAGAGACTGAAAATTTGACCAAGAAAATTTTTAGAGCCGCGTTTGATTCGGTTTACCTGCAAGACGTGGTAAACGCGCTAAAAAAATACATAAAAAGAGACCGTCCGTTTGCCATCGCGATGACGGACAAATACAACGTCAAAAAGCAAAAATTTGAAAACATCGTGATCTACTCGAACCACAAGATAAACAGCATCGAGTTTGACTATTGCTGTAATCCAAAGCGCGGCGACGATATCGTGGGATTTAGAAACTATCACCACGTCACCGTCCACCACAAGCTTTGCGAGCGGTTTATGAAGCTAGCCGAAGAAAAAAACGAGATGATTTTCGTCAAATGGACGCGGGTCGCTCCTCATAGATTTAAGATCATCTTAAGCCTAGAAAACAGACGCGGGTCGTTAGCTGAGTTTTTAACGTATATGGCGAAAATGCAGGTCGATCTCGTAACTATCAGCCTCACCGAAACTAGAGAGGCGACGGCGGACTTTTTTGAGCTGACGATCGAGCTTGGCGAAAATTTGAACGTGAACGAGATAAAAGAGCGGCTAAGAGATCGCTATAAGATCATAGACTTCGTGTCGCTTGACGACGCATACGGACATTAATAAATTTAGGAGAGAAAATGGGCGAAAATTTGAGCAAAATAATGAGCGATATAAAAAAGGGCGTTGCCGAGATGATAGACGAGGAGCGCATCGAAAATTTAGTAAAAAACTACTATGAAAATGGCAAAAATTTCTACGTTAAAGCAGGCTTTGACCCGACGGCTCCGGATTTGCACCTAGGTCACACCGTAGTGCTTCAAAAGATGGCTCTTTTACAAAAGCACGGCGCGATAGTGCAGTTTTTGATAGGCGATTTCACGGGGCAAATCGGCGATCCAAGTGGCAAAAGCCAGACGCGAAAAAAGCTAGACCGTGAGACAGTGGTGGCAAACGCTAAAACCTACGAGGAGCAGGTTTTTAAAATCTTAGACCCGCAAAAAACAAAGATAATGTTTAACTCCAAGTGGCTAAACGAGCTGGGAGCTGCGGGCATCGTGGAGCTAACTAGCACCTTTGCGGTGGCTAGGATGCTTGAGCGCGATGATTTTGAAAAAAGATATAAAAGCGGCGCCTCGATTTCGATTAGCGAATTTTTATATCCGCTCCTTCAGGGCTACGACAGCGTCGCGATGAAGTGCGATATCGAGATGGGCGGCACGGATCAGAAATTTAACCTTTTGATGGGGCGAACTTTGCAGCGAGTTTACAACGTCGGCAAGGAACAAGCCGTCATAATGATGCCGCTTTTAGAGGGGCTTGACGGCGTAAATAAAATGAGCAAGAGCTTAGGTAACTACATCGGCGTGACCGACGAGCCAAACGATATGTTTGCTAAGGTTTTAAGCGTGAGCGACGAGCTGATGTGGCGCTGGTACGAGCTTCTAAGCGAAAAAAGCACGGAAGAAATCGCAAATTTAAAAGCGGACGTAGCTAGCGGCAAAGCTCACCCAAAAGCCGTAAAAGAGGCGCTCGCACTAGAAATCACGGCTAGATATAACGGCGAAGCGGCGGCGAAAGAGGCGAAGGCTGAATTTGACCGCGTGCACTCGCAAAATTTGATCCCGACCGAGATGGACGAGTTTGAGCTCTCGGCTCCCGCTTGGATCGTGCAGGCACTCACTCACTGCGGACTATGCGCTAGCAGCTCTCAGGCGCGCAGAGATATCGCGGCAAACGCCGTCAGTCTAAATCAAGAAAAAATCGCCGACGAGCAGCTAAAGCTGGGCGCTGGCGAATACGTCTTGCAGGTCGGCAAGCGTAAATTTGCAAAACTAAAGGTAAGCTGATGCAACCCGTAAAAATCGGAAAATACGATATAAAATACCCGATAATCCAAGGCGGAATGGGACTTGGTATCAGTTGGGATAGGCTCGCCGGAAACGTCAGCCTAGAAGGCGGCCTAGGCGTCATAAGCTCGGTAGGAACGGGCTACTATGAAGGGCGAAAATACATCACCAAAGAGCTAAACGCAAAGCCCTACGGTAGTGGAAATTTCTACTCGCGAGAGGGGCTAAAAGCCGTCATCGATAACGCACGTAAAATTTGCGGAGATAGGCCTCTTGGAGTCAATATTTTGTACGCTAGTAACGACTACGAGCGTATCGTAAAAGACGCCTGCGACCACGGCATAAACGTGATCATCACTGGTGCGGGACTGCCTACAAATTTACCTGAATTTACCGTAGACTACCCAGACGTGGCTTTGGTGCCTATCGTATCCTCGGCAAAGGCTCTAAAAATCATCTGCAAACGTTGGCAGGGTCGCTACGGCAGGCTTCCAGATGCGGTGGTGCTCGAGGGGCCTCTTAGTGGCGGGCACCAGGGATTTACCTACGAGCAGTGCATCGATCCCGCGTACAGCCTGGAAAATTTGATAACGCCCGTTAGCGAAGAGATAAAGCAGTGGGGCGATTTCCCATTATTTGCCGCGGGCGGCATTTGGGATAAAAACGACATCAAAAAAGCGATTTCGCTAGGGGCAAATGGCGTGCAGATGGGCACTCGCTTTATCGGTACGCACGAGTGCGACGCTAGCGAGGAGTTTAAGCAAGTATTGTTAGCGGCCAAAAAAGAGGACATCGAGCTGATCAAAAGCCCGGTAGGCTACCCTGCGCGCGGCGTTAGGACGAATTTAATAAACCTAGTCGATAAGCGCCAGGGTCCAAAAATCAGCTGCGTAAGCAACTGCGTAAGTCCGTGCCAGCGCGGCAAAGAGGCTAAAGAGGTAGGATACTGCATCGCAGATCGCCTCTATGACGCATTTGAGGGGCGCAAGGAGACGGGGCTATTTTTCACAGGCGCAAACGGCTACAAACTAAACGAGATAATAAGCGTGAAAGAACTATTTGAAAAACTGATAAATGGCGAAGATAGTTAAATTATTTTTAATACTTCTATTTTTTTTGAATAGCGCAATTTGCGCAAGCGCTTTATCGAGTTTAGATAAATTCGATAAAAATTTTGATAGCGCAACCAATAAAGAAAAGATCGCAATGCATCAAGAGCTAAGGACTCTTTACGTAAAATCCATAATGGAAAATAATGTAAATTTAAGAGTCCAAAGCCTAACTAGACTCATAAAAAGCTCAAAAGCCCTAGGGCTAGATACCAAACCGTATGAAAAAGAGCTCGCGAGCATACCGCAGTCTGCAAAGCCAAGCGAAGAAAAACCAAAACAAGAAATAAAGCAGGTCAAAAAAGAACAACAAAAACAAGAGCCGAAGCAAAAAGAAGTAAAACTAAGTCAGCTATCCTCGGC
>CAUQHH010000043.1:0-12374 GCA_963517705.1 uncultured Campylobacter sp. | reverse complement strand
CTATAATCACGCTCATTTTAAAGACGCAAAAATTTAAAGGATAAAAATGAAAAATTTTCTTGCGCTATTTTTGGCGCTTAGTTTTGCTGCTTCGTCGCAGGCATTTGGCGGCGAAAAACCGACCTCTGCGAAGCAAAACGCTCAAATTTTACCCCCGAGCGAGCTAAAATTTACCCCGCGACCAAAGCTAAAAGGCAAGCAAACGGGCGAGCTAGAGATGAGGTTTAGCTACGATGTAGAAAGGACGGGCGAGTACGATCCGGAAAGCCGCCTAGAGCTAAACAATGTCTATGAGCGCATCTATACGCCTGAGGGCGAGACGCTATTTTACGGTAGGCTATACGGCTACATCAAGCCGCCCTTGCATCACCCGCAAAAGCAGATCGTCAAATTTATCAAAAGCGGCCAAGAGCGCTGGATCGAGATAGATTTTTATCACGCGGACGGCATGCATAGCGGCACGCTGCAGCTGTGCTTGTGGGACGATATAAACGTCGAAGTCAAGGAGGCTTTTGACGAAGGCAACGTCGCCGGGCTATACAAATCGAGCAATAAATTCGACGTGATGCTGGGTATCTTTTCCGACAATAACAACTTCTCCTATACCAGCGACGGCAAACCCCGCCAAAAGCACTTTATCACGGTGCGCTCGGGGCCTAAAGAGGATTACTACGAAAACTACGGCGAAAACGGCGCGATCGAAAACACGAGCTATCAAAAAGACACGGTATTTATCTGGATAAAAACGTTTTATCCAAACGGCCGACTAAAGTCGTTCAACGACTACGAAAATAAGATCGAGCGGGAGTATGATGAGAAAGGCAAAATAATAAGAGAGGAGAAATTTTGAGGTTTGTGGCTCGTCTTTTGAGCGCTTTTTGTGGATTTTGTTAAAATTTGACTCGATAGGCTACATGCCTTATCTTCGTCAAATTTTAACTTCAAAACCCCAAAAATCATCTCAAAATACTTCGCCTTTTTGTTTTTTTATGCTCAAATTTCTAATTTACAAATTTTACTCGTCGAGACCCGTACCTCAAAATTGATAAATTTAAATTTGCGATGCGCAAGCGTCAAATTTAAACCTGCACGCAGTGCAGCAACCTCTCACGTCGTAGGGGATAGGGGATAGTTAAGGGGGAAGGGAGCGACTTCGTAATTCAAGCCCCTTCCCCCTTAACAAGAAAATAAGATACTTTCAAGCATTGTATCAAATTTAAAAACCAAATTTAGCACCTTAAAGGTGCGGGTCTCGGTGGGTCAAATTCGGTTTCGTTGCAAATTTACGGCGAGCGATTTGCGCGCGTATTTTGCCGCCTTTGTCAGGAAGCCGGCCGAATTTATAACCGCGAAAGCAAAAAGCGGTAAAATGCGCTAAAAAAGGAAAATTTGCAAAATGAGCGAAAATTTACAAAATAGCGGCGCGGATGGGCTGATTTTGGGTATAGAAAGCAGCTGCGACGACAGCTCGGTTGCGCTACTCGACATAGAAATGCTGGAGTTAAAATTTCACAAAAAAATCTCGCAAGATGCCGAACACTGCGCATTTGGCGGAGTGGTACCGGAGCTAGCCGCGCGCTTGCATACGGCCGCATTGCCTAAAATTTTAGAGCAGATCAAAGCAGAACTACCGTGCGTCAAAGCCGTCGCCGTCACGAACGAGCCCGGGCTATCCGTGAGCCTAGTGGGCGGCGTCGCGATGGCAAAGGCGCTCGCCTCGTCGCTGCGCGTGCCGCTAATCGCGGTAAATCACCTCGCCGGGCACGTGTATTCGCTATTTTTGGCGCAGGAGGCGCGGCTGCCTGCGGGCGTGCTACTCGTTAGCGGCGGGCACACGATGGTGCTAGATATCGGCTCGGACGGGACTGTCAGCGTACTAGCCGCGACGATGGACGATAGCTTCGGCGAGAGCTTTGACAAGGTCGCAAAGATGCTGGGGCTTGGGTATCCGGGCGGCGTAGCGGTCGAAAAGGCGGCAAAGAGCGGGCGCGAGAGGTTTAAATTTACCGTGCCGCTGCTTGGCGACGCGCGCACGGCGTATAGCTTCTCGGGGTTAAAAAATCAAGTCCGCGTCGAAACCGAAAAGCTCGCCGCAAGCGCAAATCTGGGCACGCAGGAGATCGCGGATATCTGCTTTGCCTTTGAAAATACCGCTTGCAAGCACATCTTAAACAAGCTAGAAAAGATATTTGCCCAGCGTAAATTTGAGCGTTTCGGCGTCGTGGGCGGAGCAAGTGCGAATCTAAATCTGCGCTCCCGCCTGCAAGCTCTGTGCGAGAAATTTGACTGCGATCTCATCTGCGCGCCGCTGGAGTTTTGCTCCGATAATGCCGCGATGATCGCGCGCGCGGGACGCGAAAAATACCTGCGCGGCGAGTTTGCGGGGCTTGATCTGCAAGCAAGTCCTAGAAGCGAGCTAACAAGGATTTAGATTCGGCTTTTTGGCCCCAAAATTTGCCTTTTAGCTCAAATTTGGCGATTATTACCCCAAATTTAGCTTTTTGTGGCGCTGTTGCGTGCGGGCGAATATAAAGCACGCCAAATTTATAGAATCTAAAATCGTTTCACTAAAAAAATACCGCGACAATCGCCGCAAACGCTAAGACTGAATAAATTAAGATTTTAACTATGCTTGTTTTTGCGCCGGCTTTTCGCTCGTAAAATACGCTTAATTTGTATTCCGAGCCCTTAAGCGTGCGCCACGCCGCAACAACCGCCATCACCAAAAGTAGCGAGCAAAATTCTCGCGACGGCAAGCTTCTAAAATCCTCCAAAAATAAAATGGTCGCAAGAAGCGTCGCCAAGCAAAACAGCATAAAAAATATCCAGCTCAAAGCGAAGAAAAATACGGCGTCCATTTTGCAATCTATGCCGTGATTTTTATATGCTGCGACCCTAAAGCCGATATAAACGGCAAGCAATGCGCAAGATAGTATCGTGAGCGGGTTAAATAGTACAGAAAGCGTCATTTGGCCAGTCTCCGCGCCCAAGATAGACGCCATGGGCGCAAAAGTAACGAAGGCGCAAAAGTAAAAAAAGGATAAATAAAATTCTAGCCTGGAAAATAACGCTAAGAACTGATTTTATGATTTTTAACAATTGTTTCCTTTAAACGTTTGGCGACTTAGGGCTTGAAATTTGACTACGATTTTAGCTAAATTTTAAATGAAATTTATCGACTCTCGTCTAGCTGGTCTTAAATTCGGCGTTGCTATACAATGGTATTTACTTGAGCCGTTTAAATTTGCAAGGCGGCGAGTCGCCTTTTAGTTTATAAATTTAGCTCTTTTATCGCTCGTAAAATTTCATCCTCGCGGGCTAGAAAATCCTTTGCGATGACGATAAATTCGTTATTTTTTAGCGAGGCGGCGTCGTAGATCGGGGCTTTGAGCGTCGCTAGATCGATCATCTTTGCGCCCGCGCCCGCAGCGATCATCTCGCCCGCGGCGTTGTCCCAGATAGAGCTTGGCGAGTAGCGCATGTAAGCACCCGCGAGATTTTCGGCGATGCGGCAGTATTTGATCGCCGAGCTTAGCCGCGCGATGTCCAAATTTAGGGCGCTTGCGAGCTTACCGGCCGTTACGTTTTTGCCGCGTTTACCGCTGATTATCGTTTGCGGCGCATGCTCTTTTGCGGCTAAAATTTGCGGGATAAACGCGCCGCTTTTATAAAGCTCTTTTTGCGTTGGCTCGCCCTTTACCGCGCTATAAATTTCGCCGGTAACGGGCACGTAGATAACGCCAAGAACCGGGCGTCCGTCCTCTATGAGCGCGATGCAGACGCAAAACTCGCCGCTACCCTCGATAAAATCCTTTGTGCCGTCTAGCGGATCGATGAGCCAAAACGTCCGCGCGGACTCGGCTAAAATCTTTTCCTCCGAGCAGATCGGGAGCTTCGAGCTTTTTAGCGTTTCAAATATCGCAGCATTTGCAGCAAGGTCGGCTGAGGTCACGGGCGAATAATCGGTTTTTAAATTTACCTCGAAATTTGAGGCATTTTGATTGCATGCGCTTTCGTTCAAGGTCGAGCGAGCCGCCAAAACATAGTCGTCAAAGCCCTTGTGGGCGTAAAATTTCATTATCTCGTCGCCTGCTTTTATGGCCGCAAGCTTGGCTAGGTTTAGTAAATTTTGCATTTTGGTTTCTTTTAAAAAGGCTCGTCTTTTGAGTGCTTTTGAATGAGTTTGAAATTTTCGCCCTGCGGCAGACTATCTGTCTAGCCTTGGGACGAAAATTTCCTCACAACATTCAAATTCATCTCAAAATACTTCGCCTTATCATTTTATATTCAAATTTTGAGCAAATTTTAAAATCTTAGCAACAAATTTGACCTCGAATTTGAATATAAAGTTTCGAGGCGCAGTATCGCGAGATGGATTTAAGGGTTGCGACGTAAAAATTTAGCGAAGATAAGACACGTAGTCTATCGAGCTAAATTTTTACTAGCTCCGTTAAAGACGCTCGCGAGGCAAGCCGCCAAATTTAAAATTATTTCGGCGTCCTGTTCGTCTCGCCCACGTATAGCTGCCTCGGCCTTACGATCTTGATACTCTCCTGCTCTTTTAGCTCTATCCACTGACTGATCCAGCCCGGGATCCTGCCGATGACGAAGATAACCGCAAACATATCGTTTGGTATGCTAATGGCTTTTAAAATCAGCCCAGAGTAAAAATCGACGTTCGGGTAGAGGTTGCGCGAGATGAAATACTCGTCGTTTAGCGCGATCTCCTCGATCTTTTTGGCGATTTTTAGAAGCTCGGTGTTTATGCCGATCTCGTCAAACAGCTTATCGCACATAGATTTTAGCACCTTGGCGCGCGGATCGAAGTTTTTATACACGCGGTGACCAAAGCCCATCAGCCTAAACGGATCGTTTTTGTCTTTGGCGCGGGCGATGTATTTATCGACGTTTTCGACTGAGCCGATCTGCTCTAACTGGCGGATGACCCCTTCGTTTGCGCCTCCGTGAGCCCAGCCCCATAGCGCTCCGATACCAGCGGCGATACACGCATACGGGTGCGCGTGCGTCGAGCCTACTGTGCGCACGGTCGTCGTGGAGGCGTTTTGCTCGTGATCGGCGTGTAGCATAAAGACCGTATCAAGCGCTTTGACCTCGATCGGGCGCAAATTTACGTGCTCATAAGGGTAGCTCCTCATCATGTAGAGGAAATTTTCCGTAAAGCCGCGGTCTAAATTTGGATAAATGATCGGCAGTCCGCGCGAAAATCTATAAGAAAACGCCGCAATAGTCGGGATTTTGGCGATTATTCGCATCGCCATTTCGTGGTACTCCTCGGGCTTGTCCATGTTTAGGTGGTCGGAGTAAAACGCAGAAAGCGCCGAAACAGCCGCCTGCAGGATCGCCATCGGGTGCGCCTTATCCGGAAATGCGTCAAATAGCTTCATCATGCCCTCGTGGATGAAGCTGCGCTTTTTAAGCTCGAGTTTAAAGGCGTCATACTGCTGCTCGTTTGGTAGCTCCCTGTTTAGCAGTAGATACGCCACGTCGATGAAGGTTTTGTTCTCCGCTAGATACGCGATGTCGTAGCCGCGGTACATCAGCTCGCCTTTTAGCCCGTCGATATAAGTGATGCTAGAGCGGCACATCGCCGTCGAGGTATATCCGCGGTCAAACGTAAACATCCCCGTATCGCTAAAAAAGGTCGAGATGTCGATGACGTCGGGTCCCATCGTACCGTGCAGTATCGGAAAGTCGTAGCTTTTGCCGTTTCTGTTGTCTGTTAGCGTAACCGTATCGCTCATTTTAGCTCCTTTTGCAAATTTTTATTTTCGTAGCTCATTAGGATTTTGATACAAATCGTTACTATTATAGCCTGAGTTAGGCTCGCTAGTATGAAAGAGAAGTAAAAATTTTCATTTATGCCGCCTGATTTGTAGGCTATGGTAGCAACGGCGATGAGAAGCGTCAGCGGCATCGAGTGCGATAGTGCGAAAAGTACGGTATTTTTTAGCCCAAGGATATTTAAAAACACCGTGCTAGCCGCTAGTCTAAAGCCTATCATGACGCCCGTTATCAGCATCGCATCGCGCACGACCCCGTCTATCATAAAAGCGTTAAGCTTAAACGTCGAGCCGATGTGGACGAAAAAGGTCGGCACCAAAAAGCCGAATCCAAAGCTAGCAAGCTTGTGCGGAAGGTCTTTTTTGTGATCGAAAAACGTCGCGATAAAAGTCCCCGCCACAAACGCGCCGAAAGCTATCTCTAAATTTAAATAAAGCATAAGCGCGATGATGCCGAAAAACAGCGCCATACACAGGCGGATGTCTTTTTCCGAGTTGTCGTAGTGCGGCATCAGGATGACGCGCAGCTGCGGATACCACCAAAACAGCACGTTTAGCGTCTTGTACCCGATCACCGCCGCGGCTAAAAATCCGCTCAGATATATGACCGAAAATGCTAGCTCGCTACCCGCGCCAAATTTCATATACGCGCCGACGAAGGTTAACAGCGTGATACTCACGACTTCGCCGATCGAGCCGATGAGCATGCCGATATTTAGCCACTCCTCGTTTTTGCCGTACTCCTTAAACAGCGTAAATATCATGCCCACGGCCATCAGCGGCACGATGAGGATAAAAAGGCGGTTTAGATCGAACGAAAAGGTTAGCAGCGCCGAGAGCAGGTAAAGTATCGCCAGATAGATGACGCCCGTTTTTAGGATCTTTTTATCTATCGTGAAAAATAGCTTGAGATCGACCTCCGTGCCCGCTAAAAACATGAGATAGAAAAAGCCTACTTCGCTCACGATTTTAAACATCTCGTTGTGCCCGATAAAGCCGAAATACCCCGCCAGCGAACCCAAAATAATCTCCACGGGCGCGATAGGGATGCGTAAAATTTTAGAAAAATACGGCGACGTAAAGATGATAAAAGCTAGCGCGATGAGGATATTTAGCCCGTTTGCCTGCAAGAAAGTCCTTTGTAAATGGGGGATTATAGCCTAAGGTTTTTTATTCTTTGATAAATTTGACTTGCTGGGGCTTGTCTTTTTGCCCTATACTTCGTTACTTTTGAATTTGGCTTGGTCATTACCGACGAGGTAACTCCCGTCGCCAAATTTAAAAGCGCCTCGTCTAGAACAAAAATACTTCGCCTTAACTTTTTAGGTTCAAATTTGCAAATTTGAGCCACCGAGACCCGCACCGCAAAAATGCTAAACTAAAAAACGTGCGGCGCGGCAGCGCGGTCGCACCCCTTGAACGTGCAGTGGGGTTGGAGAGGGCTTGGGAGAGGAAGGGGCGACGCTTCGTAAGTAGAAAACCCCTTCCTCTCCCAAAGAAAAGAAAAAAGGGCTCTTTTGCTTCGGCTTTGCCTCACCTTGTGCTTGCACCCTCTTTGAGAGCTGCAAGTAGAGCGTAATTCAAGCCCCTTCCCCCTTAACAAGAAAGATATTAAATTTAATGCACAATGCTAAATTTAACCAATCTAAATTTAGCGTTTTCGAGAGGCGGGGTCTCGGTGGGTAAAATTTAGAATTTTAGCGAAATGCAGTGTCTAAACTCCAAAACACATTTTAAGAGCAGGCTAAATTTGGCGGTTGTCCGCCAAAAATCGCGCCCGCAAATTTGCCGTAGCCGACTAAAAGCAATTTGCATCAGTGGCAAAGCGTCGCGAAGCTAAATCCGCGCGCCTTAAACTCGGCGATATCGCGGCTAGCGACTTCGCCCTTGGTCGTGAGATAGTCGCCGATGACGACGGCGGACACGCCGTGATCAAAGATTTCGTATTGGCGTTCGCCTAAAATTTTCTCGCGACCGCCTGCTATCATCACGCGAGCGTTAGGCAGTGCGCGGACGGTGTCGTCGATGATTTTTAGCGCCTCGTCCGCTGTCATAGGCGGCCGTTTGACGCGTAGCGCGTCATTTGGGATAAAGAAATTTATCGGGCTAGAAAAGGGATCTAGCTTCGCAAGGCTAGCTTGCAAGCTCGCGCGATCCGCCTCGCTCTCGCCAAGGCCGTAAATGCCGCCCGTACAGAGCATCAGTCCCGCTTCTTTGGCGTCGATGTTGGTTTGCCAGCGCTCGTCCCAGCTATGCGTCGAGCAAATTTGCGGGAAAAACTCGCGCGAGGTTTCTAGATTGTGGTTGTAGCTAAACACGCCCGCGCTTTTTAGCTCTTTTAGCTGCGGCAGCGTCGCCATGCCGTTGCAAGCGATTAGCATGAGGTTTGGGACTTCTTTATTTACGGCGCGCGCGAGGCGGGCGATCTCCTCGGTCTTTTTGTCCGTGAGCCTTGCTCCGCTGGTGACTAGGCAAAAACCCAGCGCGTGGTTGGCCGCCGCGATCTTGGCCTCGGCGACAACCTGCTCGACGCTTTTCATTTTGTATTTTTCGATGCCGGCATTTATGCCCGCACTTTGAGTGCAGTAGCCGCAGTCCTCGGAGCAGTTGCCGGAGCTCACCGAGCAAATGGCGCATAACATGATAGTTTTCATTAGATTATTCCTTTTTTTGCGGCTCGTCTCGCGAGCGCTTTTCCGAGATTTTGCAAAATTTTCGCTCCGCAGGCTATATGCCTAGCGCACGCTCAATTTTGCTTCAAAACTCGAAAAATCATCTCGCGATACTTTGCCTTATCGTTTTTATGTTAAATTTAAAATTTCTGAGTTGCAATCTATAAGGCGACGTATTTTTGCGTTTAGACGAGGCGGAAATGAGCCGAGCGAGGGCGCATACAAGCAGTATGTAACCGAGCTTCGGCGAAATTTCTAACGAAGTATAAACCAAAAAGACAAGCCGCCGTTATTGCTCCGCGATTTGTACCTTTTTCTTACACTTCACGCACTCGTGAAACGTCCCTTTTTTGAGCTCTTTTTTGATCATATCGCCGCCGCATTCGTCGCATTTTTCGGCAACCGGCTCGTAGTTTGAGACGAAGTCGCATTTGGGGTAGTTTGCGCAGCCGTAAAATTTACCCCTGCGGCTGATGCGCTCGACGATATCGCCGCCGCATTTTGGACACGGTACGTCGATCTTTTTTAGCTCTTTTTTCGGTTTTGCCCCAGCTTCGCCTTCCTGCGCGCCTTGCTCAACTTTAGCGATATTGCGCGAGTATTTGCATTTTGGGAAGTTTCCGCACGCGATAAACTCGCCGTAGCGTCCCTTTCGCAGCAGTAGTTCGCCGCCGCACTCGGGGCACTTTTCGCCGATAGGGGTGGCTACTTTTTGGCTTTTTATGCCTGTTTTGCCGGCCGTGATTTTATCTATAAACGGATGATAAAAATCGCTCAAAAGCTTTTGCCAGTCGGCCTTGTCTTCGGCGACGTGGTCGAGCTTTTCTTCCATATTTGAGGTAAATTCGCTATCGACGATATCGCTAAAATGCTCCTCCAAAACGCCCATCATCGTAAAGGCGATCTCGTTTGGCACGAGCTGTTTTTTCTCGACCTTGACGTAGTCGCGAGAGGTCAGTAGCGAGATGGTCGGCGCGTAGGTACTAGGGCGTCCGATACCTAGGCTTTCTAGCTTTTTAACGAGCCCTGCCTCCGAGTAGCGAGACGGCGGTTCGGTGAAGTGCTGCGAGCTTTTGATGCTTTGCAGGCTCATAGGATTGCCGATTTTTAGGTCGGGCAAAATTTTATCCTTATCCATATCGCCGTAAACGCGGTAAAATCCGTCAAACAGCACCTTGCGGCCGCTTATTTTAAACTCGCCCTTTGCGCCCGCGACGAATACGTTTTGCGTCTGGCTAATGCTAGCGCTCATCTGGCAGGCCAAAAAGCGGTTGTAGATGAGCGTGTAAAGGCGCAATGCGTCTTTTTCGAGATATTGCGCGGCGATAGCGGGCGTGAAGCTGAGGTTTGTCGGGCGGATCGCCTCGTGGGCTTCTTGCGCGCCTTTGCTTTTGGTTGCGTAAATTTTAGCCTTAGCGGGCAGGTAGCGTTCACCATACTCTTTTTCTATCGTCTCGCGTGCGGCAGCGACGGCTTCTTTGGCGAGATTTAGGCTGTCCGTTCTCATGTAGGTTATCGCGCCCATAAAGCCCTGATGCGTCTGCACGCCCTCGTATAAATTTTGCGCGATCATCATCGTTTTTTTCGGGCTAAAGCCTAGGCGGTTGCTTGCGCTTTGTTGTAGCGTCGAGGTCATAAACGGCGGCGCGGGCTCGGTTTTGCGCTCTTTGGCTTCGATCTCGCGGACGATAAATTTATCGCTTTTTAGATTTTCTACTATAAATTTGGCTCTATCGCCGTTTGTTATCGTTAGCTTTTCTATCTTTTGCGCTTCAAATTTAACCAGCTCGGCGTCAAGGTCTTTTTTGAAAACCGCGTCGATGCTGTGGTATTCGATCGGTTTAAAGTCGCGAATCTCGCGCTCGCGGTCTACGATGATTTTTAAAGCGGCGCTTTGTACGCGTCCCGCGCTTAGACCTTTTTGGATTTTTAAATTTAGCAGCGGCGAGAGCTTATAGCCCACGATGCGGTCGAGCAATCGGCGCGCTTGCTGCGCGTTTACGCTATCCATATTTATCGTGCGAGGGTTTTTTAGAGCGGCCTCGATGGCGCTTTTGGTGATCTCGTGAAACACGATGCGAGGCAGGCTCTCCGGCTTTTTGCCGATGGCTGCGGCGATGTGGTAGGCGATGGCCTCTCCTTCGCGGTCCTCATCGGTTGCGAGGTAGATTTGGTCGGCGTTTTTGGCTAGTTCTTTGATCTCTTTTACGATCGCGGAGTGATCGGCGCTTATTTTGTACTCGGGCGTAAATTTTTCGCCCTCGATCTTGATACCAAATGCGGTTTTTGGTAGATCTCTGATATGGCCTTTTGATGCGATGACATCGTAGTCGCTTCCGAGGAAATTTTTTATCGTTTTGGCTTTCGCGGGGGACTCCACAATGATTAAGCTTTTCATTAATATAGCCTTTTTAATTTTTTGCGGTAATTGTAGCAAAAAATTTAAACTAATGGCATTAATTTACCGTTTGAATTTAAATTTGACTTGGAAAAATGGGATAAAATTTGAAGCAAAAAGTCGAGCGGGTAAAACTCGACTTTAAAATTCACTTCTAAAGATATAGACGCCGAATTTAGCGTCTATAATAACTATTATTTTTGGAGATGTCTTAACTATTGGTGTTTGGGTTTTTGAAATTTAAGACCGCCGAAGCGGCCTTAAAGTGTTAACTACTGAAGTAGTCTTAAAACGTTTTTCCAGCTACGCGGGGTTACCCCCGCTTCGCGTAGAAATGCTTTCGACTACTGGAGTAGTCTCAAGACATTTTGCTGAACAGAGTTAGCTTGGCTCATAGCATAACTTCCTGACTGAGCAAGGATGTTAAACTTAGAGAAATTTGCTGACTCAGCAGCGAAATCAACGTCTCTGATTTGAGATTCAGCTGATTTTACGTTTACTTGAGTAACTGTGATGTTGTTTACAGTTGCAACAAGCTGATTTTGAACAGAACCTAGGTCTGAGCGGATCTGATCAAGAGTTTTTTGAGCAGACTCAGCGATATCCATAACAGCCATTGCGCCGCGTAGAGTCATAACACCTGCTGATTGGTTAGAGCTTATATCGGCTTTCATTCTTTGGAAGCCCATAGCAGTTGCTAGTTTTTTATCTATCTGTCCGCGAATATCTCTCATAGCTACAGATTGCTGTGCGCCACCGTCAGATGAGAACGCTACTGAGAGCTTAGTGCCTCCGCCGCCTTTCATTTTGATATCTCTACCGTCTAGTCTTACTAGGTTTAGTCTACCTATAAAGCCTGATTTGTCTTTTGCGCCGATAACTTTATCGATATCTTTGCCTGCAAAGCTCATAGCGCGACCGTCGCGGCTAGTAAGAACCATCTTGCCTTCTGTATTTATAGAAGCTTCAACGCCGGTTTGGTCTTTTACTCTGTTGATAGCGTTTACTAGGGCACCATTGGCATCGTTTGCTTGTACATCCAAATCACCGATCTTTACGCCGTTGATAGCAAAGCTTTGGATAGAGGCTTTTTCTACGGCCTTGCTCATGATGCGAGTTACATCGTAAGTAGCTCTGATACCTGTTTTATCAGATACTTTATTGATGTTTTCAGCTAAAGCGCCTATTCCTTTTCCAAGACCTGTTGAAACGGTAGCAGCAGCGACTTTTACGTTGTTTACTCCGTCAACGTTTAGGAAGGTAAGAGATACTACGTCCATTTTAGTTAGTAGCTTAGAGCTCTCAAATCTCGTTAGGCCGATCTTATCTGACGTAGTAGCACCGATAGAAGCCTTAACGGTTTGGTTTGAGTAAGCGCCGATTTGGAATTCTTTGTTAGAGAATGTTCCGTTTAGTAGCTGCTGACCATTGAAAGACGTTGTATTTCCAATGTTGTCTAGCTCTTCCATTAGACGAACGATGTCTGCTTGAAGCGCTTGACGA
>CAUQHH010000042.1:0-12464 GCA_963517705.1 uncultured Campylobacter sp. | reverse complement strand
GTTACCGATAGAAAATCACACCAAAGACGCGGCTAAATTTCTAAACAGAACTATCGATAGAGTGCCGCAAATTTCGGAGCAATACGTGGATTTTAGCCAGGGCGGACTTAAATTTTCAAACAACGACCTTGACTTTGCGATGAAGCGCGAGGACTTGTTTTTCCTGGTCGAAGTAAAGCCAGGCGACGTACGTCTAACCAAAAACGGCTCGTTTAATCTCGACGAGGACGGATTTTTGGTAACAAAAGAGGGCTATAAAGTACTGCCGAGCGATTATTTTACGAACAATTTTCAAGGTATCCAAATCCCGCAGGGAGAGCGCTTTTCCGCCGATAAAAACGGCAATCTCTACTCAAACGAGGAGCCGCTAGCTAGACTTTATATCGCGCAGCCAAAAGAGATACGAAATCTAACAAAAGAGGGCGATAATCTCTATGTTTTGCCGAATTTAAAGGAGCTTGAGGACGTGGGTGGCGAGATAGACGCGGTCGCTTGGAAATACACACAAATCTCCAACGTAAACGCCGTGACCGAGATGGTCGGACTCATCGAGACGCAGCGCTTTGTCGAGATGTATCAAAAGGTGATGACGTCGCATATGGATGATCTAAATCAGGAAGCTATAAGTAAGCTTGCTAACACGAAAGTCTAAATTTAGCGTTATCTCTTTGACGTATTTGCGAGAGATTTAATTTTTACTCGCGGCGACAGGCTACGTGCCTAGTCTCGTTCGTAAAAATTTGCACAACTCGCAAATCCGCTCAAAGATATTTCCGCTAAGGTTTTTAAATTTTAATAAACATAAATCGCTATATATTAAAAACCCTGCCGCTAATATAAATTCAAAATACTTCCACCAAAATATTTTCAAATTTTCCCAAATTTGCAAATTTGGAACGTCTTTTGCTAAATAGTTAAGAAATGCGAGAAATCGCGCTGAATTTGTAAATTTTAGACGCTCGCCAGGCATAAAAACAGTCGGCGACGGTTTTATGCAAAAGCGTAAAATTTAAGACTGCAAATTTGGAATATTTTTTGCAAATTAAACAAATTAACAAATTAAAGATAAGGCGCTCAAAGCTAAGCTAGTTACTAAGCGGAAGCGATTTGCGGATTAGACGAGGCGGGTTTTATTTTGATGAGGGAGCATACTGGGCGTATGTGACCGAAGTCAAAAGAAAACACAACGACGTATAAAACCAAAGCGCGACGCGCCTGTAGAAAGAGGAAAACGAAATGATGAGGTCTATTTATTCCGCCGCCACCGGCATGATCGCCCAACAAACCCAGATCGACGTTACGTCGCACAATATCGCAAACGTAAACACTATCGGCTATAAGAAAAACCGCGCCGAGTTTGCCGATCTGATGTATCAGGTCATGGAGTATGCAGGTACGGCAACTAGCGCCACGACGAAAAGCCCGACGGGTATCGAGGTGGGTCTGGGCGCGCGTCCGACGGCGATAACGAAGATATTTTCGCAAGGCTATTTTAAAGAAACGAGCAACAATCTCGATATGGTTATTGCGGGTAACGGCTTTTTCCAGGTGCAGCTTCCAGACGGCACGACGGCGTATACTAGAAACGGCGCCTTTAAGCTAGATAGCGAAGGTACGATCGTAAACTCCGACGGCTACGTGCTTCAGCCTCAGATGACTATCCCTGCCGACGCCACGCAGGTTTCAGTCGGCACCGACGGCACCGTCTCCGTGCTGCAACCTGGCAACACTGAGATGACGCAGGTAGGTCGCATCGAGCTAGCAAATTTTATCAACCCGGCAGGCCTGCACTCTATGGGCGACAACCTCTATCTGCCTACGGGTTCTAGCGGCGAGGTCGTGGTCGGCACGGCAGGTCTTGACGGTCTGGGTACGATCAGACAGGGATTTGTCGAGATGAGTAACGTGCAACTGGTCGAAGAGATGACCGACCTCATCACTGGTCAGCGCGCATACGAAGCCAACTCAAAGGCTATCACGACGAGCGACGATATGCTCTCTATCGTAAATAGCCTAAAGAGATAGCCTAAAATAGGCTAAATTTGAGCCGCCTAGTCCGAGATTTGTTTTACAAATTTGACGGAGCGGGTGGCTTTTTAAATTTACGGTGGAAACGGCTAAAATTTATCTCAAATTTAGCCGTTTCGTAGCGGTTCTTGCTTACAACCATTGATTTTTGGTTATGGTAATCAAGCATTTAAATCTAAGCTAAACACCAAGCACGGACGGCTTAAATTTGATCATTTAGCGATTATGCTAAAAATCTGCTTACCGTCAGCCAGTCCCTCAAATTTTACTCAAATTCTCGGCCTTTATCCGATTTTTTTAAAATTTTAGCTATCATCGCGCTGGCATGCGGCGGAGCTCGCAAAATCTTAAATTTACCCCACTGTTTGCCGCTTATTATTCTTTGCTTTTAAAGCTAAATTTACCGCCGATTTGGATATTTTCATCCTCCTTTTTAAAAAATTTGCAAACTATAAAATCAAAATCGTAAAATCCCAAAGTGCCGAAATTAAAAATACTTTTAGCTTTTTTTCGGTATCTTGCGCGAGTAAATTTTATAAGGAGAAATAATGAAGATAAACAAAATTTTGTTTCTAATCGCCCTATTTTTGGGTATTAGCACGGCAAACGCACAAGACAGCTTTCAGCATATCAGAAACGCTACCGCAAAGATAAATTACGCGGGAGTGAACTTTTTGCTTGACCCGTATCTTGCACCAAAGGGTAAATATCCTGGCTTTGAGGGGACGCTAAACTCACACCTTAGAAATCCTTTGATAGAACTTCCTATGAATGCAAAAGAGGTGTATAAGGGCGTCGATGCGATCATCGTTACGCACACGCATCCTGATCACTGGGATGAGGTCGCGGCCGAAATTTTACCTAAAGATATCGTTATCTTTGTCCAGCATAGCGATGATGCGGCGCTAATCAAAAAGCAAGGTTTTAAAGACGTAAGAGTGCTAGACGAATCGGCTGAATTTAAAGGAGTGAAACTACATAAAGCAGGCGGCGCTCACGGCACAGCAGAGATGTATGAAAATAAGCAGTTTGCTGCTATTTCGGGCGATGCGATGGGCGTCGTGTTTGAGGCAAAGGAGCACAAAACGCTTTACGTCATGGGCGATACACTTTGGACTGCGGACGTAAATAAGGCTCTAAACAAATTTAATCCTAGTGTAGTCGTGATGAATACGGGTGACGCTCGCGTGCTGGCATTTCCTGACAACGGTATCATAATGGGCAAAGCCGACGTAGCTCACGCCGCAAAAGTGCTTAATGGCGCGACTATCATTGCAGTGCATATGGATGCCATAAATCACACGAGCGTAAGCCGTAAGGATCTTCGTGAATTTGTTAAAAAAGAAGGCATAGAGAGCAAGATCACTATCCCAAATGATGGCGAAATCATCAAATTTTAATCTCAAATTTTACCTTACAAGGCTAGAATTCCTAGCCTTTATCCTAAAATTTTAAATTTTTGCTAATATTTCGGCTTTTTATTAAGGAAAATTTTTGCATTTTAGTTACGTTTTTAAGCTTAGCGTTCCGATATTTATGGGCTATTTTCCCCTCGGCGTCGCTTTTGGGATACTGGCTAAAAGCATGGGCGTTAGCGCATTTATCGCCATCGCTCTTAGCACGCTAGCATACGGCGGCGCGGCGCAGTTTATGATGCTCTCGCTTTTTAGCGCGGGCACGGGGCTTTTAGAGGTTTTTATCGTCTCGTATCTGGTAAATTTACGCCATACTTTTTACGGGCTGGCGCTTTTAAAAGAGTACAAAGATCTCAAATTTCGCCTTTTTAATATCGCGACTCTCACGGACGAAACCTTTGCGATATTTAAGGCACTCAAAATCACGGACGCAGCGGAGCGTAGCTATGTTTTTACTCGGCTAAATTTGCTCTCGTGGTTCTACTGGGCGGCGGGCACGGCGGTCGGATGTCTAGCCGGCGAGCTTATTAGGGTTGATATGAGCGGGCTTGAGTTTAGCCTAACCGCGCTTTTTATAGTGATCGTGATGGAGATGTTTAAAAACGATAAGAACTATAAAGTGCTGGGTGCTGCGTGCTTGTTTGGAGTCGCCGGCGTAGCGCTCATGCCTGCTAAAGAGATGCTGGTAGGATCGATGACGCTTTGCTTTATTTTTATTTTAGTTTTTAAGGATAAGCTTTGATAAGCGTGAGTTCTAGCGAGTGGATGATATTTACTGCCGTTTTGCTAAGCGCGTTTGCGACCTTTTTGACGCGTGCCGCGCCGTTTTACGTCATCAAAAACTATAAACCGCGTCCGTGGCTTAGTGCCGTGGAGCGACACATGGGGCTGATGATAATGGTTATCTTGGTGTGCTACGGGCTAAAGGACGTCAAATTTGACGTTTATCCGTACGGACTAAACGAAGCGCTAGCCGTTTTTAGCGCGGTTTTGATTCATCTAAAATTTAAAAATACCTTGCTTAGCATCGCTGCTTCGACGGCGATATATATGACGCTTATTAGGATTATTTAACTGAAAATAAAAATTAAGAATTAATAATAAATTTAAGCAATAAACGCTAAAATCCTCGTAACATCTCAATACAAGGAGCAAACATGCGTTTTGCAGTAAAGGCGGTGATTTTCATGCTTTTGGGAGCGACTTTGGCTTTTGCAAAGCCGACGATTTACATTTTGGCAACTGGCGGCACGATAGCCGGCAGCGGCTCAGGTGCTCTTGATACGAGCTATACCTCAGGAACCGTTACGGTCGATAAACTGATCGCTGCGGTGCCCGATATCAACAAGATAGCAACCATCAAAGGCGAGCAGATCTCAAACATCGGCTCTCAAGAGATGAATAATGAAGTTTGGTTTAAGCTAGCAAACAGAGTAAACGAACTGCTAGTTAGCGGCAAGGCCGACGGCGTCGTCATCACGCACGGAACCGACACGATGGAGGAGACGGCGTATTTTCTAAATTTAGTCGTCAAAAGCGATAAACCTATCGTTATGGTCGGCGCTATGAGAAACAGCGGCTCGCTAAGCGCGGACGGCCCGCTAAATATCTTTAACGCCGTAAACGTCGCGATGAGTAAAGAAGCCGCAGGCAAGGGTGTAATGGTCGTGATGAACGACGAGATCCACGCAGCTAGAGAGGTGACTAAAACCAACACTACCGCTGTCGATACATTTAAATCTCCAAACAGCGGCAAAATCGGCACCGTGTTTTACGGCAACGTCAAATTTTACATGAATCCGGTTCGCAAGCATACCGTAAATTCGGCATTTGACATCACAAAGATCAAAGAGCTACCAAGAGTCGATATCATCTATAGCCACTCAAACGACAACCCTGACTTCGTAAACGTAGCCGTGAAAAACGGAGCCAAAGGCATCATAAATGCCGGCATGGGTAACGGAAATCCATTCCCAAGCGCGCTTGAGGCTTTAGGCGAAGCGGTCAAAGCTGGCATAGTAGTCGTGCGCGACTCCCGCGTAGGTAGCGGCGAGACCACGCTAAACGGCGAGGTAGACGACGGCAAATACGGCTTTTTAGCTAGCGACAACCTAAATGCACAAAAAGCCAGAGTGCTTTTGATGCTTGCGCTTACGCAAACAACCGATAAGGCTAAGATCCAGGAGCTTTTCCTAACTCACTAAAATTTGAGTTTGAGCGGATATCTCGTGGGCGCTTTTAAATGAGCTTTAATTTTTCTCAATCGACAGCCTACACGGCTAGTCTCAATCGAAAAATTATGCACAACATTTAAAATCACCTCACGATATATCCGCCTTATTTTATATTGAGGCAAGGTTGTTCAAAGCGGGCAACTTGCCATCTAATTCGCAAAGCAAAATCCATCTTACCTAGTTTCGCGATACTTCCGCTTTGTTTTCTATCGCGGCGGATTTGTTAAATCTACGGTCCGCCGCCTCTTTTATAAGTTTCCTTTTTCGGCGGCTTTTACGGCGAGGAATTTATCTTAAATTTGCGTTTAAAATTTACGCGCTAAACGGCGATTTGCAAGCGTAAATTTTATCTTTCGTTAGGTATAATCGATTATTTTAATTTAAGGAGCAAAAATGGGAATGAGCGCGCACTATTACGCCTATGCGCAAGACGTTATCGAGGCGATCAAAAACGGAGGCGGCGACGATGTCGAGGCACTGGGCGAATACGACCTGGATAAAATGTGGGACGCGATGCATAAAACGCTAACGGGCAAAAATATGTTTGAGGCGATGAGCGCAGGCGAGATTTTCGCGACGCCAAACCCGCTTAGTTGGGCGATATTTGGACGCGGCATGGCGGGCGAGGAGGGGAGCGAGGCGGTATCTTACGTGGACGCAGACGACGTAAAAGCCGTAGCTAAAGCGATGCAGAGTGCCGACATTGGTGCGCTTTTGGCAAACGTAAATTTTACAGATTTCGGCGAGGCTGGCACATATCCTGAGATATGGGAGTACGAGAGCGAATTTGAGGATATAAAAGCCGAGCTAAAAGAGCATTTTAACGGGCTTTTGAGCTTTTATCAAAATGCTACCGATAATGGACTTGGCGTGCTAATCGTAATAGCATAAATTTTACGGCAAAACCCGCTAAGCGTTTGGCGACGATGGAGCCGCTTTTGGGATAATTTTAAACCCGCATCTATAAAGTTAAATTTGCGGGTTTAAATTTGTGCGCTTAGGGATTTGCTTGCTAAATTTACTGTCTGCGCCTCAAAAAACGCAAACAAATGCCGCCGCTAAATCCGCTAAATTTACGTACCCGCACATAACAAATCAAATTTCCGCCTCGATGCAAAAACAAAAACGACGACTGAAGTAAATTTTGCTAAATTTCCGCCACCCGCCCGCCGTTTTTTTTCTTAAATTTATTAAATTTGATTTACTATTTCTTCAAAATTTGAGGCGCTTTATGAACTACCTACTTTTTGCCGTTACGTTTTTCCCTATCAGCCTGATGCCGGGCATCAACATGACCTACGCGATGAGTATCGGCATGAGCCTAGGCTACGTGCGCGCACTGCCGATGATGTCGGGACAGCTCGCCTCTCTGGCCTTCGTGGGTATTTGCTGTATGCTAGGAGTGGGCGCCGTTTTGGCGCATTATAGCTTCGCGTTTAAGGTTTTAAACGTCATCGCAGGGCTTTATCTGCTGTATCTGGGCGCTATGCTCTTTTTTAGCAAGGGACAGCTTAGCATCACGAAGGTTTCGCAGCTGCCGAGCAAAAAGCAGATGTTTTTAAACGGCGCCGTGGTCTGCATATCAAATCCTAAGGCGTGGATTTTTCTATCGGCTTTGCTGCCGACTTTTTTGGACGCGAACGATCCGTTTAGCCTACCTCGCATACTTTCTATCACGGTTACGCTCGTTTTTATCGAGTTTTGCTCGCTTAGCATCTATGCTCTTGGCGGCGCGATACTAAAGAAATTTTTACAAACTCACCTGCGACTTTTGGAGATTTTTACAGCCGTTATCATCTGCGTCATCGGCGTTTTGATGATGCTTCGCTAAATTTACCCGCCCATTTCTCGTTAAATTTGATAAAATAGGACAAAATTTATCGCCTTGCCCGTTAAATTCGGGGCAAATTTAAGGAAAATAAATGTTTAAAATTTTAGTCGCCGAGGATGACGAAAATTTAAATAAAATAATCTGCCTAAAGCTAGCTCAGGAGGGCTTTTCGCCACTTGCGGCTTTTGACGGAGAGCTGGCTTTGCAGCTACTAGAGAGCGAGCGCGCCGATCTTGTGATCACCGATATCATGATGCCCGGGCTTAGCGGATATGAGCTAACCAAGCAAATCAAGCTGCTAGACGAGTCGCTGCCGGTGCTGATGATAACGGCAAAAAGCGGCATGGAGGGCATGGAGAAGGGCTTTGTCACGGGGGCGGACGACTACATGAGCAAGCCTTTAAATTTAAAGGAGCTGATTTTACGCATAAACGCGCTTTTGCGCCGAGCTAAGATCGCTAGCGGCAAGCGGCTGAGGTTTAAAAACTCAGAGCTTGACTATACGGCCCTTAGCCTAAAAATCGGCGGCGAGGCCGTGGAGCTCGCGCCAAAAGAGTTTTATTTGCTATTTTTACTGCTCTCAAACCCAGGCAAAATTTTCACTCGTCTTGAAATCATGCAAGAGATCTGGGGCTACGACACGGATAGCGACGAGCGCGCGGTCGATACGCACGTAAAAAAGCTACGCCGCAAGCTAGAAAGCTGCACGGACTTTGAGATAGCTACGGTGCGCGGCATTGGCTATAAGGGCGAAATTTACGAGTGAGGGCGGGGAGATAAAGTGAAAATTTTAAAAGCTATTTTCGCGGCGGCATCGGCGGTTTGCTATCTAAACTCGGCCGTTTTACCAGAAAGCGACTGGAGCAAAAAGGATCTAAAAGGTGAGGTCAAAAGCATGACAGCTACGGAGTACGAATACTCTATAGACGGCTCGGGCGCGCTAGAAAATACGCGCGTAAAGCGAACGGAGTTTAACGAAAACGGCTATATACTGCAAGAAACCGAGCACATAAACGGCGCGCCAAACAGCTCGGTTTTGTTTGAGTACGGCAAAGACGGGCTAATACGTAAAAAATATCAAGATAGCGCCGTTTATCTCTACGAATACGAATTTGACGGCGAAAATTTAGTCGCGACGGCCAAAGAACAGTATGTGGGGGATAAATTTTACCCCAGCACGGAGAAAACTACCTACGGCAAGGACGGCAAAATGATCGCTCGGGCGGCGTATTCGGGCGGGACGCTAGTGATGGACGATAGCTATGTCTACGACGAAAAGGGCGTTTTAACTCGGATAGAAAATAATATGGAGCCGCGGCACGGTATAGAGATAAGCTTTGAGCGCAAGCCAAACGGCGAATACGAAAAAATCACGCAAGCCCCAGGCTCAAAATGGGTTTACTACTACGCCGCAAACGGCTACGAGATGGAGTATACGTCGGTAAATTACTTCGGCTCTGAGGCAAAAATCGGGCAAATCTTGCAGTTTAAGGATATAAGCAGGGACGAGCGGGGAAATTTGACGCATAAAACCTCGGTCAAATTTAAGCCCGCGGACAAATACTACGAAAACGGCGACATAAAAGAGATCGGTCTATACAAAAAAATGGAAATAAAATATGAATACTACGCAAAATAAGAAAAAATACCTAATCAGCCTAAAAACCTATACCGCGGCGATGTTTATCTTCGTCTTTTGCGTGCTTTGCGTCGCGGCGTCGGCGGCGATTATAGCTTACGAGCGGATATTTGAGATGAAGCTGGGGATGTTTTGGGGCATTATCAGCTTTTGCGCTATCGTGATGGGCGCGGGCGGAGCGATATTTTACGCGGTATCGGCCTATTTTTTGCGGTATGTCGAGAGCTTTAGGCTAGCAGCCGGCAAGATCGCTAGAGGCGACTTCGCTGTTAGGGTCGCGCGCAAAAACTGCAAACGCGGTGCAGACAGCGAGTATCTGCACGAGCTAGACGAGCTGGCGGCAAATATAAATTTGACCGCGGCGGCGCTGGAAAAAATGGACTACATGCAAAAGGACTTCGTCTCAAACGTCTCGCACGAGCTAAAAACACCCCTAAGCGTCATCAGCGGCTACAGCGAGATCGCGCAGGACGAGACGGACGAGGCGCGCAGAAACGAGTATCTGGGGCTCATAAAAGAGCAGGCAAACTCGCTAAGCAGGCTGTGCGAGGATATGCTGCTGCTCTCGCGCCTAGACAGCCAAGCGGGCGTAAATTTGGACGAAAACGTGCGAGTAGACGAACAGCTGCGAAAGGCTGCGACGATGCTAATGCAAAAGTACGACGGGCGGGAGTTTGATCTAGATCTATCCGCCGTAACCGTGCGAAGCAACGCCTCGATGCTAGCGCAAATTTGGGTAAATTTGATGGATAACGCGCTGAAATACTCAGCCGCCGATATCGGCGTGAGCTGCCCCGAAGAGGGCGGGCGGCTTGTCGTGCGCATTAGCGACAAGGGGGCGGGTATCGAGGCTAAAAAGCTAGAAAAAATCTACGATAAATTTTATCAATGCGAGGAGTCGCACAAGGGCAAAGGTAGCGGCCTGGGGCTATCTATCGTGCGGCGTATAGTTTATCTTTTGGGCGGGGAGATAAGCTATGAAAGCGAGCCGGGACGCGGTACGACCGTGAGCGTAGTGATCCCAAATGCGCGTAAAATTTGAGGCAAAGCGCGGCTAAATTTGATTAAATTTGCGCTTTCTGGCGGGCGAATTTAGCTATCGGGGCGGGCGGCAAATTTGACTTGCGGACGCGAAATTTGACGGAATAAGCGCAAATTTAACGCGAAATTTTAAAAAGTCATACAAAGGACACATTGAGGACACAAAAGGTCATTATAATTCTCCAAAAATAAAGGAGAAAAAGATGAAAGATTCTGCAGTAACTCACGTAACTATGGCTATCGGAGCCGTGCTTTGGGGCTGTCTAACGGCAGCGGTGGTTTTGTTTTAACCGAACGTAACGATTTATAAAAATAAAAATCTGCGGACGAGTATCTCGGCGATATCTCGTCCAACCTCTAAATCAAATTTAACCGCGATCCCGCCGCTCTAAAGCTTGCCTTTTCTAACCGCTCAAATTTACGCAGCTTTAAATTTCCGCCTCGGCGCGCTTATTTTTATGCCAAATTTTAAATTTGACCCGCGAGCCGAACTGTTTAAATTTAACCTCAAATTTACCTGCACCGACCGCTAGCTGTCGCGCTTTGATTGTTTATTTAGCTTCTTTTGGATAAAATCGCCCAAATTTAATCTTAAGGCGAATCATGAAACAAGCAAAAGTCTGGAAATTCGGCGACAATATCGACACCGACATCATCATAGCCGCGCGCTATCTCAACACCTCGGACGAAAAAATCTTGGCCACTCACATCATGGAGGACGCCGATCCTGAATTTAGCAAAAAAATATCCGTCGGCGACGTCATCGTAGCGGGCGAAAATTTCGGCTGCGGCAGCTCGCGCGAGCACGCTCCTTTGGCGCTTAAGGCCGCAGGCATAGGAGCCGTGATAGCTAAAAGTTTTGCTAGGATTTTTTATAGAAACAGCTTTAACACGGGACTTTTGATACTAGAAATCAAAGAAATGGATGAGATAAACGCGGGCGACGAGCTAAAAATCGATGTGGATAACGGCACGGTCGTAAATTTAACGAGCGGCAAAGAGTATAAATTTAGCCCGATACCGCCGTTTATGCAAGAGCTTTTAAAAAGCGGCGGCCTCATAGAATACGCAAAAACAAGGATATAAAATGGCTAAAATTTATAACATAGCGGTGATAAAAGGCGACGGCATCGGTCCTGAGATAGTGGATGAGGCGATAAAGGCGCTGGATGCGGCTAGCGCGGAGTTTGGTTTCGAGCTTAGCTATAACTATTACCTGATGGGCGGTGCGGCGATCGATGTGTTCGGCGAGCCTTTGCCTAGCGAGACGCTAAATGGTGCGCTAAACTCGGACGCGGTGCTTTTTGGCGCCATAGGCGGGCCTAAATGGGACGGCTTGCCGCGTCATCTACGCCCTGAAAGCGGGCTTTTGAAGCTACGAAAAGAGCTTGGCGCGTATGCGAATTTGCGCCCCGCGATGATATTTGACGAGCTGGTGGATGCTAGCACGCTAAAGCCATCCGTCCTTCAGGGCGTCGATTTTATCGTGGTTCGCGAACTAACGGGCGGGATATACTTCGGTCAGCCGCGCGAGAAAAAAGAAAACAGCGCCTACAATACTATGACCTACACGAGCGAGGAGATCGAGCGCATCGCGAAGGTCGGATTTGAAACCGCGATGAAGCGCAAAAAACGCGTCTGTATGGTCGATAAGGCAAACGTCCTAGAGACCAGTCAGCTGTGGCGCGAGGTCACGAGCGAGGTCGCAAAGAGCTATCCGGAGGTAAATTTGGAGTTTATGTATGTCGATAACGCAGCGATGCAGCTGGTGCGCGCGCCTAGCAAATTTGACGTGATTTTGACGGAAAATCTCTTCGGCGATATCCTAAGCGACGAAGCTAGCATGGTGTGTGGCTCGATCGGACTACTGCCAAGCGCCAGCATCGGGGGCAAGGTAGGCATCTACGAGCCTATCCACGGCAGCGCGCCAGATATCGCGGGGCAGGGCATCGCAAACCCGGTCGCTACTATACTAAGCGCTGCGATGATGCTTAGGTATTCATTTGGCGAAAACGAGGCCGCAAAAGCTATCGAAAACGCCGTAAAAGCGGCTCTCGCACAAGGATATAGGACGAAGGATATAGCGGAGTTTGGCGCTAAAGAAATTTGCTCTACGAGCGAGATGGGCGGCATCATCGCCTCGCTGATAAAAAAATGAAAAATACTATCACAGAAGCCCTAATCTACGAGGCTCAAGGACTAAAAGACGATGCGCTGATAGTTTATAAAAACATCCTAAAGCGCGAGCCGACAAACGCCGCCGCGATCGCTGCGAT
>CAUQHH010000041.1:0-12731 GCA_963517705.1 uncultured Campylobacter sp. | reverse complement strand
AAATTTGGGTGAGCTAAATTTAAATCGCCGATAGTTTTGTTTAGACCCGACGGGTCAAGCTTGGCTGCTCAACCCGCCGCTCGGACGAATTTCGTGAGACGTTTGTCGTTGTAAATCATAGTTTGATTTGCTCGTGCGTAGTTAAAATTTGCATGACTTCGTAGGCGTTTGACATCTCGCCGACGCTTAGGTCGCTTACGAGCTTGTACGCCTCTAAGCAGCTGCCACAACTTAAAATTTTAACGCCCGCAGCTTCTAAATCCTTAAGCGGTTTGAAGCTCGGATGAGCGCGGTTCGTCGTCATTTTGACGGCGTTATTTACGCAAAGTACGTATTCTGGTTTATTGTCTACTTGTAAAAGCGCGCCTAAAAATTTAGCTAGCAAGCTAACGCCTACATCACCGCTTCCGGCGTATTCTTCATTTAGATAAACGACTGTTTTTTTGGTCTTTGGCGTGATCTCGCAGACAAATTCGTCAAAATTAGCTAGCTCAAGCTTGGATTCGCCCTTAACGGCAGTGATTTTTGTCTCGGCGCCGTTTTGCTCAACGCTAAATTCGACGTTTTGGTTTTTTAAAAAGCGGCTGATATTTTCTTTGGGAGCGATGGAATTTACTAAAATCTCAAGCTTTTCGCCTTTTTTTAAGCCTTCAAGCGCATTTTTAGTCCTGATAACGGGCTCAGGGCAAGCCAAATTTCTACAATCGATTTGCATGATTTTTCCTTAAATTTATTACTCTTCAACCTGAAGTCTAGTGGGAATTTTATCTAAAAGATTTTAAATTTCGTATAAAAAAGAGGCTTGCAAACTCGCCTCTGAGGCAAAAAGGAGAAAAATTTCTCCTTTTTTATTATTTTAATTTTGGATAAGTTTTTTCGTATTCAGATACCGGGATTTTGTTTTTAGAGATAAGCTCTTGGTACCAGTAGTGGTGAAGTACGTAAACCTCTTCTTCTTCTTTATATCCCGTTACCATTGACCAGATAGCGCCGTGTATCGCGATAGCCGCCATATAGATGTGTACTAGGAAAAATACCGCGCAAACGATACCGAGAACGTTATGAACTAGCGCAGAAGCTCTTAAAACTTCGATCTGAGATACGCCTAGCCAGGTTGCAACGTCAGGAGTTCTAAAGTCAAGGAAAAACATCGCTGCGCCGGTTAGTATCATCACGATACCGCCAGGGATAGCTACCCAGTACCACGCCTTTTGACCGGCATTAAATTTACCAGCAGGTACGGGACGTTTAACCTTTGAGAGATATCCGCCGACGATCAGCATCCATCTGATATCATAAACCGCAGGTAACATCCTCACGGTCCAAGCTATCAGCATCGGAGGTACCGAAACGGCAAACAAAATAGTAGCCAGTCCGTGGATGTCTTTGCAAAATCTAACAAACGCGCCTCCGCCAAGCTCTGCGCCCCACATCATAATGACGCCCGTCGGTATAAGCACTATCCATGCGATCGCCGCAGCGCCGTGAGATACGCGCTCTATCATATTAAACGCATAGACTTTTTTGCCGTCGTGGCTGAAGTGTTTCGGTCCGATGATCAAAAAGTGCAGAACGAACGCGCCGATAACAGCCAAAATAAGCGACAAGGCCGCTATCGCGAAGTAGTCGTTACCCTGAATGAACGTGAAAATCGGCCCCAAACCGTCTTCGTAAGGCTTAATGTTTTCGATTCTGCCCGCAGCCCAGATATTGCTCTGGTACTGGTTCGTGCTAGGACTCGCCTCGATAGCGAAGGCCCAACAGGCGAAAACCGAAAGCAAACTAAAAATTCTCGTCATGCTATCTCCCTTTGGTTTTGTTTTCCGCCTTAAAAAGCTCGTCGTGGTCGGCATCCAGCCAAAGGCTAAATTTTCGCGGATTTTCATGAAATTATATCAAAAAATAGCGTAATGCAAGCTTAGCGCCGAAACATCGCTTTTTTAGGCTGTTACGGCGTATTTTTATCAAAATCTGGGGCAAATTTATAATCCGCTATATTAATTCATTTATATAAGCTAGATTTTATTTATATTAAATTTAACTTCGTTTGCGATTAAATTTGCGACAAATTCAGCGGCTGATAAGCTAAATTTTAAATTTAGCGCTAAAAAGGTGCAGGTTCATGAGGCCAGCGCGCCAGGAGCAAATCAAATAAAAGATCGCCGCAAAATTTGATAAATTTACAGCCACAAACGGCGCCCTCCCCAAACGTCAAATTTGCATTCTAAATGGCGCAGTTTCAAGCGCCAAATTTAGTTTCGCCTCTCATACTCTTCAAAGCCGAATTCCCGCACGGTTACAAGCTCGCCGTTTTCTTTTAAAAGGAGTAAATCAGGCAACTTTATACCGTTAAAGGTCGTGTTTTTCACGATCGTGTAGTGGATCTGATCCTCAAATATCACCTTGTCGCCCACGCTTAACGGCGCGTCAAATTTATACTCGGGCTCGCCCGCATCAAGCCCTACGATATCGCCAGCTAGACAGGTATTTCCGCCGAAACGGTAGCTAAATTTACCGCCCTTGCTCTCGCCTCGCACAGCCGGTCGGTACGGCATCAGTACGGTGTCTGGCATATGCGCCTCGGCCGAGACGTCTAGGATGGCTATGGTTTTTTTATTTTGCACGAAATCAAGCACCGAAGCGGCCAAAAATCCCGTCTGCCAGCCAACCGCTTCACCTGGCTCTATATAGACCTCGACGCCATATTTTTCGCGGAAGTTTTTGATCAAACTTATGAGCAGATCCACGTCGTAGCCTTCTTTGGTGACGTGATGTCCGCCGCCGAAATTTACCCACTTCATACGCGGGATAAACTCGCCGAATTTCTCCTCAAACGCCATCAGCACGGTCTCCAGACTCTGCGCGCTCTCCTCGCAAAGCGCGTGAAAATGCAGTCCCGTGATACCATCAAGCGCGTCTGCGTCGAAATTTGCGCGAGTGATGCCTAGTCGGCTATATCTGCCGCACGGGTTATACGCGTCAGTCGGCGCTACGGATAGCTCCGGATTTACGCGAAGCCCACAGGTAACGCCTGCGGCCAGAGCTTTTTCTTTAAATTTAGCCCACTGCGCAAACGAGTTAAAAACCACGTGCTTTGAGAGCGCGAATACCTCATCTATGTCCTCGTCTTTAAATGCAGGCGAATACGTATGGATCTCGCCGCGAACGTATTTTGCGGCAAATTTAGCCTCGTGCAGGCCGCTGCAAGTCGCGCCGTCTAAGTATTCGCCGACAAGCCCCATCACGCCGCTAAATGCAAAACCTTTTAGGGCGACTAGCACTTTCGCGCCGCTTTCATCCTTGACGCGTTTTAAAATTTCGAGATTTTTGCGCACCTTGGCCTCTTCGCAGACGTAGGCGGGCGTTTTTATTTTGCTTAATAATTCGTTCATTACGGCTCTTTCGTTTAAAATTTGGCGTAAGTATATCTAAATATTTTTTTAAGTAAAATCAAGAAAAAAATTTAATTTTAAAGGCAAATTTATGGTAGAAATCGAGTTTTTGGGCCCGATAAAGATGAATAATTTAAAGCTGGAAGCGGCAAATTTAAGCGAAGTAAAAGAAAAACTAGGCGAATACGCGCAGCTCGGCGAGTGGCTAAAAATCTGCGCCGTCGCCGTAAACGACGAGATCGCGAGCTCGCTAGACGCGCCGCTAAAAGACGGGGATAAAATTTCCATTTTACCGCCGGTTTGCGGAGGTTAAGATGCAGATTTTTGAAGGAAGCCTAGACGCTAAAGCGATCACAAACGCCTGGTACGACGAGTTTAAGGACAAAAACTGCGGCGCACTCATCACGTTTACGGGCATCGTGCGCGAGGAAGGCGGCATAAGCGCGCTTAGCTTTGATATCTACGAGCCGATCCTGCGCAAATGGCTAGCGGGCTGGGAGCAAAAGGCGAAGGATCTGGGCGCATACGTACTTTTTGCGCATTCGCGAGGTGACGTGCCGGTGCACGAGAGCTCCTACGTCGCAGGCGTGGTAAGCCCTCAAAGAAAGGTCGCCTTGCGGCTGATAAACGAGTTTGTAGAGGACTTTAAGGCTAATGCGCCGATCTGGAAATACGACGTCGTGGGAGGCGAACACATCTACGCAAAAGAGCGTAGCCAGGCGATAAAAGGGGCCGGACTTTTAGGATAAATTTCTCGGCGCAGCTTTATCATACGCGCTGAGCAAATTTGATTACTTTTTAGAAAAAGCTTTATTTCTTGCGGGCTAGACCATGATGTTTAGCCCGCTTTTTACTCCGGATCGCCATCAAAATTTGGCAAATTCCAGCTCACTTTTTATATAAGTTAAATTTACAACTCTTACTCACCTAGACCCGTACCGCGAAAATGTCAAATTTGGCAAGATATGAAGCAAATATTCTAGACAGAATAGGCGTAGTTTAACTTTAAAATTTTAACCCGTGAGGGCGCGTATATGAAATACGTAACCGAAACGGGTTTAAAATTTTAAAGCTCGAAATCCGTCGTTTATGGCAAATCAAGCGGTTTTTTTATGAAAAAATCCCACATAAACCGCAAAAACAAACCCCATCGCCACCGCCCACGGAGCCGCCGCCGTTATGGCGCTCGGAGAGCTGGCGAGCAAGAAGTTATGCGCTACGGCCGCGCCCGCCGCCATACCGATGACAAATATAACGGAGCTTAGATTGCCCGTACCCATTTGCACGAGATGCTTGCCCGGGCAGCCTTCGCTTAGGCTAAAGCAAAGCCCTGCTAACGTCATGCTAAGGAAGTTCCAAACTACATCGTTGTGCGCGATAGGCTGGCCCTCAAAGCCGAATTTATACTGCCCGAGAGCTAAATTTACGATGCTGGCAAAGACCACGATGCTGATGATCCCCGTAAACATCGAGAAGTCACCTTTAAAAAGCCTGCCAAACGCTCCGACGCTGCAAAATTTGCTTTTGTGCATTAGCGCGCCCACGACGACGCTAAAACCAAGCGAGATCAGGATCGGAGCGTGCATGGAGCCCGGGCCTTTTTCGGAGCTAAAAAGCGCGCCGTTTTCGCCGAGCTTTAGTCCAAACGCAAGCGCAGCAAGCAGCAAAATACCCATAACCGTCGGCAAAACGCCTATTGCGGCCTGAGTTTTAGTCTCACTCGTCAGGCCGTAGCCGAGCTTTTTGAAAAATACGCCCGCACACACGCCCGCAAAAATACCGACGACTCCAGCAACCGCGGTCATATCGCCGCCGCCCAGACGCAAAAACGCTCTCCACGGGCAGCCCAAAAACACGAGGCAGCCAATCATCGCGAAAAATCCGAGAAAAAAACGCACGAAAGGCGACGAGCCCGTAGTCGCGCTAAACTCCTTCGTCCAAAGCACGCTAGCTAAAAAGCCGCCCAAAATGAGCCCGATGATCTCGGGGCGCACATACTGCACGACGCCGGCGCGGTGAAAACCGAGCGCGCCCGCCGTATCGCGCAAAAAGCAAGCCGCGCAAACGCCCATGTTGCCGGGGTTGCCGAAATACACAAGTAGCGCGCCTAAAGCGCCGAGCGCCGCACCTGAAACGATAAACCATTTTGAATTTGAAAAATTCATGAAGTGTCCTTTGAAAAGGTAAAATCGACCCGATTTCTTAGGCGTTATTTTACTGATGTTAAAATAAAAAATTAATAAAATTTGACGGGAGATTAATCGCGAAGTTTAAATTTCGGCCAAATTTTAAAATTTACCCGAGCAGGCGCGTTTGGCTAATATTTTCGGCTTTTTTAAATTATAAGTTTTTTAGGCGAAAGCGGCTTCGCCTCGGCTCGTAGTTGCAAATTTAAATTTGGCACGTTTTTTAACTTCTATGCTTTATTAGCATAATTTACGATTAAATTTAGTAAAATCGGCAGAAATATTCCAGACAGAATAGGCGTAGTTTAACTTTAAAATTTTAACCCGTGAGGGAGCGGACCGGTCGTCCGTAACCGAAACGGGTTTAAAATTTTAAAGCTTGAAATCCGTCATTTATGGGGAATCAAAAAGGAAAAAAATGAAAGAATTTATGAGTTACGCATCCTCTCTTGAAATTTTACGCTCTACGCTGGCTCCTTGGGACCGCGTAGAAAAGGTCACTCTAACGCAGGCTCTGGATCGCCGTATCGCCGTAGATATCGCAGCACAGGACAACTACCCGGAGCGTCCCGTCTCAGCGATGGACGGCTACGCATTTGCGTGGAGAGAGGGCCTGAGCGAGCTTGAGCTCATCACCGACCTGCCCGCAGGTAGCGACAAAGGGCTAAAGGTAGAAGGCGTAAAATGCGTCAAAACCTTCACCGGCTCGCTAATGAGCGAAGGTACCGACACGCTAATCCCGGTCGAAAACGTCGAGGTGTCAGGTGGCAAGATCCTCATCAAAAAGCCCGTGCCAAAGGGCTTTGCCGTGCGCGAAGTCGGCGAAAGCTACAAAAAAGGCGAAATCCTAATCAAAAAAGGCGCGACGATAGGCTACGCCGAGACCGCGCTGCTAGCCGAGCTTGGGATTTTTAACGTTAGCGTATTCGTGCGGCCGCGCATTGCGGTGCTAGCTACCGGAAGCGAGATAAAAGACCTCGGCGAACCGCTAGAAAACGCCGCGCAGATCCACAGCTCAAACCACGTAGGCATCGCGGCCATGGTGCGCAAAATGGGCGGCGAACCCGTGCTGTGCGAGATAGTACGCGACCGCGCCGAGCTCGTAAAAGACGCCATCGTCCGCGCGCTAAAATCAGCCGACGTGCTCGTCACCACCGGCGGCATCAGCATGGGCGACTACGACTTCGTCAAGGGCGCGCTGGGCGAAAATTTCGACATTATCATCGACGGCGCCGCGATCAAACCGGGCCGCCACATCAAGGTCGCAAAAGCAGGCGAAAAATATATATTTGCGCTGCCGGGCTTCCCGTACTCGGCGATGGTGATGTGCGTACTCTACGTGCGCGTGCTGCTAAATGCGTGGTTTGGCGCTAGCGAGCCTAAAATCACGGCGATCATGGACGAGGACTACAAAAAGCGCTCGCCGTTTTTGGAGTTTACGGCGGTAAATTTGGTCAATCGTGACGGCAAAATTTACGTAAATTTAGACGGCAAGAAGCTGGGCAGCTCGGCGATCGTAAATAACCTAACAAACGACGCCGCACTTTTAATCATCCCAAAAGAAACCGAATTTATCGCAAAGGGCGAGATAGTCGAAGTGCTGAAAATGGTTTAAATTTGGGGTCAAATTTGAGTTGCGGCGTTTGCGGTTGTGGGTAAATTTGTAAGGGCTTAACGGGCTTATATTGATCGCAGGCGCACAACGCCGAGCAAATGCGACGCGACGATCAAATTTATGCACCGCAAAATTAGTTCTTAGGCGGTAAATTTTCAAATTTTAGGCGAAATTTTACCGCTTTGTTTTCTTTTAAGACTTTACAAACGCCGTTTAATCCGTACCTGCCCAGTGTTTCAAAAAGTGACTAGAAACGCTTTGGGCAAACTACTTGCTTTTTGTTTTTAATTAAAACAAGCATCATCTTGTAATATCCGCTCCAGTTCCTTGAAATACCCACCAACAAAAGTAGACCAAGCTACTGCGTTTTCAGCTCGTATATCATTAACATTTTAAATTTTAGGTAATATATATTTTACAAAATATGTAAAATATATATTGACATTTTTTATAAAGTAAGCTATGATTCTAAAAAATTAAAGAGGCGACAATGATAAAAAAACAGCTACTAAGAGAGCGATTAAAAGAGATAGATTTGCGGCTAGTTGATTTAGCAGAGCTTTTAAAAATTTCCCGTCCTACGGCTTATAAATTTATAGAACTATACGAAATCGGGCAAAGAGATAAATTTGACTCTAAAATTTTGAGATTTTTTGACTATGTATGCCAAAATGACATTAATAAAATGGATGCCATATTGTTTATCTTAAACAACATCTCAATACCAGAAAATCAAAGCAACGAAGATAAAAAACAACAAATCGCAAATTTACTAAAAAAGGATAACGAAGTGAAGGTAAATTTCATAGAAAAGTTAACTCAAGTCGATATTTTCGACCCCATTTTAAGTTATTTGCTCGAATGCTAAAAAATAATAACATCAAATAATAGGTCTAAAAAAAAAGAGTTAAGCGACGATGACGATAAAAAACTTGAAGCGTTGAAACAGTTTTATAATGCGCTCGGGTTTAAGCTAAATATCAAAGGAGAAAAAAATGCGTAAAATCAGTATCTCAAACTATAGAAATATAGGCATAGACGCTCCTGCGGAGCTAAAAATACCGCAAGACGGTGGGCTAATAGTCCTTTTAGGCGAAAACAATGCTGGAAAGAGCAATGTTTTAAGCGCCATAGCTACTTTGCAAAATGTAGATTTAAACAAGGGCGATAGGCCCAATTTCTTTGATTTCGATGAATACAACGAAACAAGGATTACGTTAACTGAGGATATTTTAAACAAACCAGGTTTAGACTCCGAAATAGACGAAAATTTATTTCAAGATAAAATTTTTGGCGTAACATTTACTCAAAAACCACTAGAAACAATCAGTAAAAAACAAAATTTAACACCCCAACAATATATACAAAATTTAAATGATAAATTTAACACAAGTGATATTTGTGCACTACATGATTACGATGAAAAAGAACAAAAAGAAGAAATAAGAATAATACTACCCGAGCATAAAGAGGTCTATCTTTGCAGCACAAAAAGAGGCGGTGATATGCTTGAGTGCTTTGGGGTTATTGATAAAGATTTTGATAAAGTAAAAAACCACGATAAAGCAATAAAACTATCTTGTAAATTGAAATTTATATCCGATAAACAAGATACAGAAGGCATAGATTTAGACGATGCGAGAGAACTGAAAAAATATCTGAATGATAAATTTAAAGACTCTGATGATAAGAATATTGAAAATTTGCAAAAATATGAGTTTAAAATTTGGCTAAACAGCGAAAATATAGCAACATGGAGTTCTAGTTATCCATGGTTTGAAACCCTAACTAAGATAAAAAATGAATTTAAAAAACTTACGGATTGGTATATTGAAAACTATAAAGAAAATAATAGATATAGGCAAAACGATAAAAAAATTTTTAACGAACTTTCAAAGGATATAAGTAGTGCGATATTACACCGAGAATACGATAAATTTGAAAGATATTATGATAGGCTACGAGAAATTTTGACTGAATTCAATAAACAAGCTTATTACTACAACAATCTAAAGCCAGAACTTCCAAAATTTATAAACATAAAAGCATTGGTTACTGAACTGTTGTTGTGTTATACAGCAGTGCCAAACATCGTATTTTACAAAGAGCATGAAATAAAAAACGAAAATCTAAAAGCCACACCAGATCAGTTATTGAAAAATGAATTTTTTATCGCATTGTTTAAAGCTATAGAATTTGATATATCAAAAGTACAAAAAGCTTACGAAAGATCAAAAGACAAAGACACTAGTTTTTACAATACGCCAGAAAAGGAGATAAATAAAATCTTAAAAAATACTATAAACAGGCGCTTCAATGAACTTTATTACGCCAAATCAGATAGTGATGTTTATAACTTTGAAATAAAACTGGAAACTCAAAGTATCTCTTTTTGTATTGAGAAAAACAATGAAACCATCAGTCTAAGCGAGCAAAGCGTCGGATTTAAAAAATTCTTTAATCTATTTTTTAACTTTTTATACCAAGACAAAGTAGGATATGGCAATATAGTCCTGATAGACGAGGTGGAAAATCACCTAAGTATACCGGCTCAAAAGGATATTCGTAAATTTTTAAAAGAATTTGGACAAAAACGCGGTATAACCTTTATCGTTTCTACTCACTCAAATCATATTTTAGATATTCGTCATCTTGACGAGATAAGGATAGTAAAATCTAGCGGCAAAGGCTCAACTATAGTAAATGACTTTTCCATAATACCGGATCATGAAGCCGATACTTTAGCTCAGATAAAAAGAGGTCTTGGGGTGGAGTATCTTAGCTTAGTAGGCTACGATGATAAGCTTATTTTCGTCGAGGGGATAACCGATTATAATTACTTAACAGCTATGAATTTTCTATACGAAAAAGAGCGAAACAGCGAGGAGAAGTTACTGTTTTTACCGATAAGCGGACTTGGCAAGGCGGATAATAAAACTAAAAATAGTAGAAATATAGTTGCTACGCCTACTCAAGAAAAAATAGCAAATGAACTAAAAACACTAGCCAGAACGGCAAAAGACGGCAGAGCGTTACTTTTAGTAGATGGCGATAAGGCAGGACAAGCTATGGTGGAGCTAAACGACGATAAATTTATAGCGATACTGAACAACGAACAATTTAAAGAAAAGTATCCAAATTTTAAAGAAATAGAAGACTTTTTTAGTACCGAGCTAAGAGATAAATTTCAAATGGACGCAAAATCAAGCGATATGTCAAGCAAATTTAAAAATGAAGTCGAGCAAGACAAAATCCAAATAGACAAAGAAACAAAAAATAAATTCTTTGAACTATTCGACTACCTATCGACATTTTAGCTACCAAAAGCCAAGATCCCTTTTGTCTTGGCTTTTCCCTTACTCACTCAAACACCCTATAATGCGCCTCGTCGGCAAACTCCAGCATCTCCTTGTCGCCTCTACTGTCGCCATAAGCGATCACGCGATCAAAGGCGTCCGTATCGTACGCCTCGCGCACGCGGCGCACCTTCTCCGCGCCGTAGCAGTTGGCACCGTCTATCTCGCCCGTTATCACGCCGCCCTTTTTCTTGATGCGAGTGCCTAGCAGCTCCAGCCCCTGCGCCTGGCACCACGGAACTAACCAGTCCTCGAGCGACGCCGTCACGATCACGACCTTGTCGCCGTTTGCCTTATATTCGGCGATCTTTGCCATCGCGGAAAATTTCACGATATCCTCTATGTGCGTGTTTGAGTATTTTTTGCAAATTTGAGCGAATTTATCCGCGCTCATGCCCGCGAAAAAGTACGTCATCAGCCGCCTGCGAGCGTAGTTGTTGCTACAAATTTTTAGCTTATAGCCGATCAAAACGGGCGAAAGCCAAAAAATACCCCGAAAAAATTTCTTAAATCCCACGACGTAGGCGATAAACTCCAGCAGCGAGTCGTCGCGCGTGATCGTCCCGTCAAAGTCGAATAAAACCAGATTCATCTTCGTCTCAAATTTTAAATTTGCGCGATTATACCGCACTAGCGTTAAGGGACGGCAAATTTATTCTTTAATATTTATTCAATTTAACTTTTAGATTTCTTTTGTTCTTCTGCCTTTTCTTTTATCGAGTCCTTATTTTGTTTGTAAACTTCTTTTAGATCTTTAGTCATTGAGTCTATATCTGAATTTTTAATAGTCTCTTCTGCCATTTTTTTCAACTCTTCCTCACTTTTTTCCTCAAAATTGTTACGAGAAACAAATAGTTGATCTAAGATATTAAGATATATCAATCCAGAAGCAATAACAGATACAAAAGTTATTGCGGCTCCACTAATAGAGCTCAAAAATGGAATCATTGAAAAAACTGCATTTAAACCAAAAGATAAAATCATATAAGAAGCTAAATTTGATACTATCCCGGTAGCAATAGATTTTATCATATTTTCTGAAAATTTTACTCCTAATAAATCTCCAATCTCAATAAACATATGCCAAACCGCTGTTACGATGATAGCAGGAGTTGCAAAAGAGCCTACAAATGGAAAAGCCCCCCCCTAATATAGCCGAAACAGATGCGACTTGAGCATGTGAAACTAAAATCTTGGATATTTTAGCTGGCAAATGTTCACCTACAAAACCCTTAACTATTTTTGGTATAGCCTTAGAAACAATATCATCCAAACTCATTTTTAATCCTTTCTTGTGGTATAAAATTTACTTAAAATATGGAATTGTAGCACAAGTGTTAATATAATATTATTAATTTTTAATTCTATTTATAGAGAATTAATATTAAATTTCCCCTCAAGGCTCTTTAACACGTACTTTATGAGCTCAAGCCCCTTTGAGCGGTGAGAGATTTTTAGCTTTGTAGCGTCGTCTAGCTCGCCAAGCGTGCGCGTAAAGCCCTTTGGAATAAAGAGGCTATCGTAGCCAAAGCCGTTGCTGCCGCGCTCCTGGCAAATCGCCGTACCGTGCATAAAGCCGTGCGCCGTAAAGTCGCCTAAATTTGAGCTAACGGCGATACAAGCGGTGTAAAACGCGGGCGAGCTGGTTAAATTTAGCGCCTTTAGCTCCGAGATCAGCTTTGCGCGGTTGCTAGCATCGGTCGCGCTTTTGCCGATTATCTGCCCGCGCTCGTTCATATCGCTAAATCTCGCGGAGTAAATCCCGGGCCTGCCGCCAAGAGCCTCCACGCTGATGCCGCTATCATCGCTTAGAGCGATAAACTCGTCCGCCAAATTTAGCTCGCGCAGTTTAGCATGCACCGCGCGAGCTTTGATTAGCGCGTTTGCGGCGAAAGTCGCGCCGTCCTCGACGATCTCAAACGGCTCGCAAATTTCGCGCAGTGCGTAAATTTCGTAATCTTTTAAAAAATCTTTTATTTCGCGCACTTTGTCGGCGTTGGATGTTGCCAAAACTATTTTCAAAATTTTTCCTTTTTCGGCTTCTCTTGCGCGCCTTTAAATGGGCTAGAAATTTCCTCCCTCGATGAACTATACGTTCTATCTTCGGTCGTAAATTTCGTCGCTTCTGCTTGCAGTTGCGACCGCAAGGGAAGCAAAACATTTAAATTCATCGCAAGATAAC
>CAUQHH010000040.1:0-12834 GCA_963517705.1 uncultured Campylobacter sp. | reverse complement strand
TTGCGCTGGTTTTTACGGCGGGATTTTTGGGCGAAAATTTAGCCGAGCGCTACATCATGGCGCCTATTTATACGCTTATATTTTTGGCTATTTGCGCGGGCACGGCTTGGTGCGTCTTAGCGCCTCTTAGCGCGCTGGTTACGCTATTTCGCCGAAGCTGCGTGCCTAAAGAGTACCGCCAAAGCATGCGAAACAAAGAGGCTTTTTCGCTGTTTTTTAAAATTTTAGCTGGTTTTGGAGCCCTCGGCGCGATCTACGGCGCGATATCAAGTTTTGGTTACGCTCCGACTCTTATGCAGCTTGACGAGCGCTTTGAGGCGTCGCGCGGCCTAGAGGCTAAATTTCGCAAGATGACGGCTAAATTTGAGGGCTCTAGCGACCAAGAGCGCGAAACAAACTCCACCGACGCCGCTAAAACCGCGCCGCAGATGACGCAAAAAGATAAAATTTTATACGTGCAAAAGGCTATCGGCGTCAAGGCCGACGGCATCATGGGCGCGCGCACGCTCAAAAAGGCGCAGGAGTTTTTGGACGCAAATTTGACGAACGCGGATGAAATTTACGAAGCGATAAAAGCAAAAGAAGCAAGCCGCGGAAAATAGTTATTTATATCTCGTTTTAGGAGGATAAAATGCCAAAAATCAACTGGGACGGAAGGTCTGCTGGCAACGGCGCTTGGGTATACGAGGGCAACGAGCTAAAGCCCAAATACGGCGCAACCACGCACAATACGTTTGAATTTGACGGCGGGGTGCTAAAGCCCAAAACAGGAGCCAACTCCTCTAACACCTTTGAGTTTGACGGGAGAAAAATAAAACCCAAATACGGCGCAAACTCAAGCAACACTTGGGTGATACAAGGCAACGTCGTCAAGCCCGATTTTGGTTCAAACTCGAGCAACACCTACGACATAAACGGAGCTCCTATCGCCGTCATAATAGGGCAAGTCTGCCTAAAACTGTGGTAGCGCAGGGCAAAACAAGCCGTTTGTTTTAAAGCTTACTATTTTGGCGTGCGGCGCGGCAAATTTGACTCGGCTTAAATTTAGCGCTCAATTTTAGCGACCGTCGCAAGCTAAAATTTAAAACAGATCTTCGTTTTTGTCGCTATTCCACACATACTCCATCGTCCGAGCGATCCTCCGCGCTTCGTCCTGCCCGTGCATATCGGCGATAAAACCCAGAGCCTCGTCGATACCCGCGCTCACGCCCGAGCCGGTGTAAAATTTCCCGCTAACGCACCACCTGGCCCCGCGTATCCAGCGCACGCCAGGAGCCTCTGAGGTCGCCCACTGCCATGATAGCTTATTGCTCGTGGCCTCCATGCCGTCCAAAAGTCCCGTTTTAGCTAGCAAAACCGAGCCCGTGCATACCGCGATCACGTGATCGTGTCTGCCCGCTAGCTCGCCCAAAATAGCGATAAACCCGCTCTCATGCGTAAGCTCTCTAGCCGCAAAACCGCCCGGCACGAGCAAAACGTCAAATTTAGCCATATCATCTAGCTTTCGCGTCCAAATTTTAGCATTCGTACTGCCACCGACGAGTCCGCCAGTAGCCGAGAAATACTCTATCTCGTAGCATTTTCGCCCGTCATCCAGCGCCCGAGATAGCGCCTCGGCAGGCCCCAGCGCGTCGATCGTAGTAAATCCGTCGTAAAGCAAAACGTTTAGCGCCTTCATAGCGATCCTTTGTCAAATTTAGTTTCAAATTTAGCCCAAATTTGATTACGAGCGGCTAAAATTTAATGAGATTTTTCGCATTTGCGAGGTAAAATTACAAAATCATTTTAAATCAAATTTTTAAGGAAAGACGATGCTAAGCGACAGAGAAATAGAAGCGAGCGCAAAGCCGCAAAATATCGTAAAAATCGGCGCAAAACTGGGGCTAGGCGAGGAGGCGCTAGACACCTTCGGCAAGCTAAAAGCCAAGATCGAGCCGCGACTAGGCAGCGCGTCCGGCGCAAATCTCATCCTAGTTACCGCGACCAATCCGACGCCGTACGGCGAGGGCAAAACGACCGTGACCGTCGGGCTAGGAGACGGCTTAGCGCGTATCGGCAAACGCGTGTGCGCCGCGCTTAGAGAGCCGAGCCTGGGGCCGGTTTTCGGTATAAAGGGCGGAGCGACGGGCGGCGGTTACTCGCAAGTGACGCCGAGCGAGGATATCAACCTGCACTTTAACGGCGACTTTCACGCTATCACCTCGGCAAACAACCTCATCGCGGCGATGCTAGATAATCACATCCACCACGGCAACGCCCTAAACATCGATCCTGCGCGCGTCGTTTTCAAACGCTGCATGGATATGAACGACCGCTCGCTAAGAGAGATCGAGATCGGCCTTGAAAAGAGCAATAAATTTACCCGCAAGGATGGATTCGTAATCACCGCCGCTAGCGAAATAATGGCGATCATGTGCCTCGCGACCGACCTAAAAAATCTAAAAGAGCGCGCCCAAAATATCATCGTCGCCTACGATAAAGAGGGCGGCCTCGTGCGCGCAAAATCCCTAAACTGCGCCGACGCCGTCTGCGTACTGCTAAAAGAGGCGATAAAACCAAACCTCGTGCAAACGCTCGAGGGCACGCCCGTGCTCATCCACGGCGGACCGTTTGCAAATATCGCGCACGGCTGCAACAGCGTGATCGCGACCAAAACGGCGCTAAATTTAGCGGACTACGTCGTGACTGAGGCGGGTTTTGGCGCTGAGCTAGGAGCGCAAAAATTCCTCGATATCAAGTGCCGCACCGCCGGCCTCGCGCCAAAATGCGTCGTACTAGTAAGCACCATCCGCTCGCTAAAATATAACGGCGGATGCGACAAAGACGGCATCTCGCAGCCAAATTTAGACGCGCTAAAACTAGGCGGCGAAAACCTAAAAGCCCACATAGAAAATCTCAAAAATTTTAACCAAAACGTCATCGTCGCGCTCAATAAATTCGCCTCGGACACGGACGACGAGATCGCCCACGTACGCGCTCTTTGCGAGGATTCGGGAGCCGAGTTTAGCGTGTGCGAGGGCTTTTTAAAAGGAAGCGCCGGCACGGAGGATCTAGCCAAAAAAGTCGCGCAAATCTGCGAAAAACCGGCTCGCGAGATAAACTTCACGTATGAGCCCGCCGACCCCGTCAAAACCAAGATCGAAAAGATCGCGACTAAAATTTACGGCGCAAAAGACGTAGTCTTTAGCCCGCGCGCGCAGGAGGATCTGGCCGAGATTTCGCGTCTAGGCTTTGAGAGTATGCCCGTTTGCGTCGCAAAAACGCAGTATAGCTTTAGCTCGGACGCCAAGCTGCTAGGACGACCGAAGGGCTTTAGCTTCGAGGTTAGCGCGCTTGAGATCCGCGGCGGAGCTGGCTTTATCGTGGCGGTTAGCGGATCAACTATGCTGATGCCGGGACTACCAAAAGTACCTGCCGCCGAGCAGATGAAAGCGGAGTAAATTTAGCTCGCCGATTCGTCAAATTTGATTGTAAATTTGGCCCGTCGGCAGAGTTTGATTTATAAAAACAGAGGCGAATTTGAGGTGAATTTGACGTCAGGTTCGCCTTTTTAAATTTGACGGGTTCGTCCTTTAAATTTGCCGTCAAATTTAAAACGCTAAATTTAATAGCCGACATCGTAAAAAGATAGTTACATCGGTTGGCTTCGGCGCTCTTTAAAACCGTACATGTTTACCGCTCAAAGTCGCGGAGAAATTCAAGCGCCGTACAAGAAGTAGCACACTATCAACATAGCAATTTTAAAAGCCAAATTTAAGACTCGAAATTTGATAAAATCGCCGTCCGTCGCAAATTTAGCTTCACCGTTTTTTACGTCAAATTTACGGCAAAATCGACGTAATTTATTTTGGCGTTTTTAATCAAATTTGCGCAAGCAAGCCAAAAGGACGGCGCTAAATTTTCACCTTCTCCCACGGCTCGATTTCGCCCTCGACCTCTTTAAAAATGCTCGCGATTTCTATATTTTTTACGCTCAAATTTCGCTCGTAAGCCTTGATGTCGCGCGACTTTAGCTTCTCTTGTAAAAAGGCGAATTCATACTCTATCTGTCCGCGAGTGACGCTGATTTTAGCCAAATTTCGCTCGTCAAATTCGCCCACTTTTGCCGCGTCAAATTTATACCCGCGAGCGCAGGCCTGCGCATAAACCTCCGCCAGATACGCATTTATCGCTGACTGCGCGTTTTCGTGAGCGTAAAAGCGGTCAAGCTGCGGGTGATTTTTGTAGCCTTTAGTTAGCCCAGCTAGCACGTTTTTAGCTAGCAGAGCCTCGCGCCAAAGTGCGACTAGCCCCTTTGCATCGAGATATTTAAAACTTATCGTCCAAAGTCTCATTTTTGCCTTTCGTTAAATTTGACGCCGTTTTTGCGGGTTAAATTTGGCGCGGTTAAGCCTGCAAACCATCAAATTTATACCGCAAATTTGATCCGTTGCAAACTTCTCAAAGTTTTTATTTTTTCTTCGCCTTTTTTGCCGCGTTTTTCATGGCTTCTAGCTCCTCGGCTAAAAATTTACCCGTATAGCTGCCCGTTTTTGCGTGATTTTTAGCGACCTCTTTTACGCTGCCCTCGGCGATGATTTTACCGCCCTTTGCGCCGCCTTCAGGCCCCATATCGACGATGTAGTCGCAGTTTTTGATGACGTCCATGTTGTGCTCGATAACAAAGACCGAGTTGCCAAGATCGACCAAATGGTGCAGCACGCACACGAGCCTATCGACGTCGGCAAAATGCAGCCCCGTAGTCGGCTCATCAAGGATATAGAGTGTATTTCCGGTGTCTGAGCGACTGAGCTCCTTTGCGAGCTTTACGCGCTGCGCCTCGCCGCCGCTTAGAGTCACGGCGTTTTGCCCTAGCGTGATGTAGCCTAGGCCCACGTCTTGCAGCGTCGTTAGTTTGCTAGCGATTTTGGGCACGGATTTAAAAAACTCCACCGCCTCGTCGATACTCATATTTAGCACGTCGGCGATACTTTTGCCTTTGTAGAGGATTTCTAGCGTTTGCGCGTTGTAGCGGGTGCCGCCGCACGAGTCGCAGACGACGTTTACGTCGGGCAAAAAGTGCATCTCGATCGTGATCTCGCCCTCGCCTTGGCACTTTTCGCAGCGTCCGCCCTTGACGTTAAAGCTAAACCTGCCGATCTTGTATCCGCGCAGTTTGGCTTCTTTAGTCTGCGCAAAAAGCCCTCTGATCTCGTCCATCACGCCCGTGTAAGTGGCAGGATTACTGCGCGGAGTGCGGCCGATCGGGCTTTGATCGAGGTAGATCACTTTGTCTAGATTTTCTAGTCCGCTCAAATTTACCCCAGCGACCTTTTTTACCTTTTTGGCGCGGTTTAGCTGCTCCTGGGCCTCAGGCAGTAGGGTTTGCAGTACGAGCGAGCTTTTACCAGAGCCCGAAACTCCCGTGATACCGACTAAATTTCGCAGCGGAAAGCGCGTGCTTAAATTTGATATGTTGTTGATATTTACGTTTGAGATCTCCAGCCACGTGTCGCTTTTGCGGTTTTTTTGGTAGTCGATTTCCTTTTCGCCGTTTATGTAAAGCGCGGTTTGTGTACTTGAGCCAAGCAGGCTTTTCACGTCGCCGGCAAAGACTATCTGTCCGCCGAATTTTCCGGCTCCAGGCCCGATATCCACGACGTAGTCGGCCTCCTCGATCGTCTTTTTATCATGCTCGACTACGATCACCGAGTTGCCTTTGGCTTGCAAATTTCGTAACGTTTTGATGAGCTTTAGCGTATCGCGCTCGTGCAGACCGATGCTAGGCTCGTCTAGCACGTACATCACGCCGCTTAGCCCGCTGCCGATCTGGCTAGCGATCCTGATACGCTGCGCTTCGCCGCCGCTGATCGTGCGCGCGTCGCGTCCCAGCGATAGATAGCCCAGCCCCACGTCGTAGAGGAAAAACAGCCTCTCGTTTATCTCCTTAAATATCGGCTTTGCGATCGTTTTATCGTATTCGCTAAGGTAGCTAAAATTTGACTCGTCTGAAAAAAACGCGGTGCAGTTTTCGATACTCATGTCTAAAATTTCGCCGATACCGCGCCCTGCGACCTTGACGGCTAGGCTTTGAGGCTTTAGCCTGTGTCCGCCGCAGTCGTCGCAGACCTTTTCGCTCATGTATTCGTCAAAGTCCTTGTAGTCTTTTAGCAGCCCGTGAGTGATTTTTAGCGCGCCTTCAAATTTACGCAGCAGCTTGTTTTTCTTCCAGAAAAACTCGACCTCTTTTACGTTGCCGTAGAGCACGAGGCGCTTTTCGTCCTCGCTAAGCTCGCAGTAGGGGCGCTTAACGTCGATACCGTTTTGCTCGCAAAAAGCCAGCAAAAATTTATAATAATAGCTCATGTTGTAGCCGTAGAGCAGCTTTATCGCACCGCCTTCGATGCTTTTTTCCTCGTCGATCACTTTGGTGAGATCCAGGCTATATCTGATACCAAGGCCGTCGCACCTCTCGCACGCGCCTTTTGGGGAGTTGAAACTAAAGCTAAGCGGCTCGAGCGGCGTAAATGAAATTTTACAATCAAAGCACGCCGAGTGCTCGCTGTAGTGGATGAAGCTCTCCTTTAGCCCGAGTTCTTCGGCATTTGCTATCTCGATCTCGACTTCGCCGTAGCTCTCTCCTAGCGCTTTTTCTACGTCTTGGGCTAGGCGCTGCGCGTTATCCGCGTCTATCACGATGCGGTCCACGATGAGCTTTATCGTGTGTTTTTTGGTTTTAGCTAGCTCGATCTCCTCGTCTAGACGCACCTGCACGCCGTCTATCTGGGCTCGCACGTAGCCTTTACCGCGTAAATTTTCGATCAGATCCGCCCACGTGCCCTTTTTCTCGCGCACGAGCGGAGCGTAGATGACGACTTTAGCGCCCTGAGGGAGCTTTTGGATCTCGTTTATGATGTCGCTAGCCGACATTTTAGAGATCGGCTTGCCGCACTTGTGGCAGTGCTGTATACCGACCCTTGCATAAAGAAGGCGCAGGTAGTCGTAAATTTCCGTTATAGTGCCCACAGTCGAGCGCGGGTTTTTGGACGTGGTTTTTTGATCTATCGCGATGGCGGGCGTGAGGCCCTCGATCTTATCTACATCGGGCTTGCCTACGCGGTCTAGAAACTGCCTAGCGTAGCTACTAAGGCTCTCCATATATCTGCGCTGTCCCTCGGCATAAAGCGTGTCAAACGCTAGCGTGCTCTTGCCGCTACCGCTAAGTCCGGTGAAAACTACGAGCTTGTTTTTCGGAATTTCAAGATTTAAATTTTTCAGGTTGTGCTCGCGCGCGCCCGTGATTTTTATGGTGTCGTTTGCGTTCATTTTCGCTTCCGTGATTTTAAATTTTTAACCCGTAATTATACCCAAAATCGCTTTAACTAAAATCGCTGTTACTTTTATCAACACTTTAGTAAAAAATCAATTTTAAAGCAAAAGAATTTTTTAAGCTATAAGCTTTTTGGGTGTATTATAAATTATCCCAAGCATAGGAGTTATCATGGCAAATCCGAACATTCCTATAGACAGAAGAACAAACCGAGTCGAGCTCATCGGGCTGGTGCTAGGCGTTTTGCTAGCGATTTGGGTTTATAAAATCTTCCCCGCAAACGCCGGAGACATCGCTCTAGCGGCGGCCAAGGGCAAAAAGCTGCACGTAGAAGCCATGCCCGTCGTTGCCGCGGTAGCCGCGCTGATGGCGGCGTGGTGGATGACTGAGGCCATCGCCCTGCCCGCGACCGCCCTGGTGCCGATGGTTGCCTTTCCGGTACTTGGCGTCGACGCGTTTAAGGTTGTCGCGGCGCCGTATGCTTCGGACACGATCTATCTTTTTATGGGCGGCTTTGTGCTAGCCCTTGCGATGCAAAGGTGGAATCTGCACACCAGAATCGCCCTTGCCATCGTGCTTTTAGTCGGCACGAGCCCTAGACGGCTAGTGGCTGGATTTATGGTGGCGACTGGATTTTTATCCATGTGGGTGAGCAACACCGCAACCGCCATAATGATGCTTCCGGTGGGACTTAGCGTACTGCATTTAGTCGGACGCCTAACGACTCAAAAATGGACGTTTACAGCGATCGAGGACGTGGCAAATTTGGACGAAATTTCGCGAAAAGGCGTGCAGGGCGGCTTTATGAATACGGTATTTCACAAAGGCCGCGACATCGCAAAGGAGATAAAAGAAAAAACGAGCACCTTTAGCTCAAATTTCGGCATCTCGCTGATGCTAGGCATCGCCTACGCCGCCTCTATCGGCTCAGTGGGCACCATCATCGGTACTCCGCCAAATGCCCTGTTAGTCGCATACATGAAAAACGAATTTGGCATCGAGATCGGCTTTTTTGAGTGGATGTTGGTGGGCGTACCGCTTAGCGTCGTTATGCTTGCGGCATGCTGGTTTTTGCTCACTTACGTACTCTTTAAGCCTGAAATCGGCGAGATACCAAACGGCAAAAAAGTGATCCAAGACGAGCTAGATAAATTAGGCCCCATAACCACGCCAGAAAAGCTAGTCGGAGTCATCTTCGTTGCAGCGGCCGCATGCTGGATATCGCTGGGCTTTATCTTAAAGTCCTTTGAGATAAAAATCGCCAGCCTAGATGCGATAATCGCGATGAGTACGGCGATTTTGCTATTTATCGTGCCGGCAAACAAAAGCGGCGAGCGTCTCATCGACTGGGATAGCGCCAAAAAGCTGCCGTGGGATATCCTCATACTCTTTGGCGGCGGGCTGTCGCTATCGGCGCAGTTTAGCAGCAGCGGGCTGTCGCTTTGGATCGGACATCAGGTCTCTGCGCTCGGCGCGCTGCCTGTCGCCGCGATCATCATGGCCGTCGTAACGCTCGTCATTTTCCTAACCGAGATCACGTCAAATACCGCCACTGCTGCGGCCTTTTTGCCAGTCATCGCAGGCGTTAGCGCGGGGCTTGGCTATACCGGTGCAAACGTTATGCTATTTACGATCCCGGTCGCTATGGCGGCTACGTTTGCCTTTATGCTGCCCGTCGCCACGCCGCCAAATGCCATCGCATACGGCTCTGGCTACGTAAAAATCAGCTCTATGATAAAGGCCGGAATCTGGCTAAATATCATCGGTATTTTTCTCATCACGGCGACCGTCGTCTTTATCGCTTCGGCTGTTTTCGGGCTTAAATTTACCCTTATTTAATAGGCGTTGCTGTATCATCGTAAAAATATTTTAACTTAAGGCTACAAAATGAACGACATCCAAAAATCCTACGACGAGCTTCCCTATATCTCGGCTGCCTTCCCTGGCACTTCGCCTGCGCGGCTTGAGGCTTTGGCTTCGTTTTTATCGCTAACTCCTCCGCCGTCCAAAACAGCCAGAGTGCTAGAAATTGGCTGCAGCTACGGCGGAAATTTGTTTCCTTTTGCTATCGCAAATCCGCAGGCAAAGGTGCTAGGCATAGATCTAAGCGAGGTACAGATAAATAAAGCCAAAGAGCTAGCCGCACAAATGCGCGTGGATAATATCGAATTTAAAGCAAAAGATATCTGCGATTTTACGGATGCGGACGTGAGCGATTACAGTAAATTCGACTATATCATCTGCCACGGCGTTTATAGTTGGGTGCCCAATATGGTAAAGGACGCGATCCTAAAAACCATCAAGCGATTTTTGAGTCCTAACGGCGTCGCCTACGTGAGCTACAATACGTATCCCGGCTGGAAAATAAAAGACACGATCAGAGATTTTTTGATTTTCGGTACGCGCGACATAGATAGCGAAACGGCAAAGGTAGCAAAAGCAAGGGAGCTTTTAAAGGTGCTGGGAGAATACGCCAAATTTTGCCAAAAAGACGGTAACGTAAGTCAAGTTTGGATAAATTTCGATAGCTTAAAATTTCATATCGATCACATTCTAACTACCGCAGACTCATACATTGCGCACGAATACTTAGAAGCTTTTAATAACCCGATTTATTTTAGACATTTTATAGATCACTTGACAGAAAACAACCTTGCTTATCTAGCCGAAGTGGGGCTCGAGGACGTTTTTCAGTCAAATTTAGGCCTAGAAGAATTCGACTCATATATAAATGCAAATTTTAACTCGCGTATAGAAAGAGAACAGATACTTGACTTTTTAACCAATAGAGTTTTTAGAAGCAGCATGATAGTACACAAAGAAATCTTCCCAAGTGATTTTAGCGTAAATATCGGCGTAGATGAGCTTTGCAAACTACACATATCTACAGGTTTCAATAAAACGAAAGACGGTTACGTGGATGCCAAAAATGCTCTAATGAAGCCGGATTATGACTGGCTTTATCAAGTCTTTACCGACGTATATCCGGCAAGCGTAAATTTCGCCGACGTCGCAGCGCTTTTGAAAGACGACGAAAATGCGGTAAAATCGGCGTACTTCGGCTTTATGGAAATTTTAGCCGCAGACTGCGCCAAGCTAACGACTTATGAGCGTCCTAAAATCGTTTACGAAGCTGGAAAAAGTCGCCTAAAAGAGCGGGCGCGCGGGTATTTTGAATATTTCAGCACCACGGGCGAACCAGTGATCAAAATTGCTGACGAACTAAATGTACCGGCAAACTTTTCGCAGTTTGACGCCTTTATCGCGCTTAAATTTAACGGCAAAAACTCGCTCGAAAATATCGTAAAACAAACGGTAAAATTTGCACGCGAAAGGAATCTGGAGTTTGCCGGCAAAAACGGCGAAGCAATAAAAACCGTCAGCAAAAACGAATACCAAAAGGCAGCCGAAGAATACGTAAAAGATCTCGAGCTAAAACTAAGCGACGGCGGATTTTTAGAAAATTTCTGATTTATTCTCGGGAGCTGGCGCAATAAATTTACCTCGCTCCCGCACTTCCCATAAATTTGACCGTATTGTTTTAAATTTATGCGAACTTCTGAACTCGCCAAAATTTGACGCAATTTTATAAAATTTGGACGAGTAGTTTCAGCTATTAAAGCGGTAAAATTTAGCAAAACAAAATTTACCGCAAATACTAAATTTAAGCAAAAAGCTTATTTATCATTATAATTAACGTCGTACAGATGAGCGCAAGTAGGCATCTTTTTTGGACGGTGCGGTCGATCTTTTGCGCCAAGGCTACGCCAAATCTCACACTTATAAGCGAGCCGATACCGACTAAAACGCCGACCTCGTACTGCACGAGCCCCTGCGAGGATAGGCTAATAAAGCCTGAAATCGACGAAAATATCACAAAAAACAGTCCCGTGCTGATCGCCTTTTTTATGTCGTAGTTTAAGAAATTTATCAAAACCGGCATGATGATGACCGAGCCGCCGATACCCACGCTAATCGCTACTATACCAACAAAAAGCCCGACGAAAAAAAGCGGCACGAGAGAGGGATTGTGCGCGCCTTTTGGCTCAGGATTTTTAAAAAACAGCTTAATAACGTTAAAAGTTTGAATACAGATAAGCGTTAGAAGCAAAAACTTCGACGGTACGCTCGCCACTATAAAGCCGCTCGCGCTCGCCCCGCAAAAGCCGCCGATGCCTAGCACCAAAGCAGGCTTTAGATCGACGTTTTTGTTTTTTATATTTAAAAGCGAACCGTAAACTGAGCTAAACACCATCTGCAGGACGCTCACGCCGATTGCGTATTTAACGTCAAAGCCCAAAAATACGAGTATCGGCACGGCCGCCGCGCCGCCTCCTATGCCTAAAAATCCAGACAAAAAGCCCACAAAAAGCCCCAAACACACGTAGCCGATTGATGCAACCGATAAAATTTCCATAATCTCGCCTTAAAGTAAAATCCGATTTTAGCCGTTTTTGGGTAAAATTAATTTTAAAATTTAAAAAAGGAAAATTATTGAAAAGATTGTTTTTGATGATTTTTGCGGGGTTAAATTTGGCCTTTGCCAGCGTCACGACAGGCCAGAGCGAGCTGGAGCTAGAAGCCGCGGTTAAGAGATTTCAAAGACTGCTTGACATGAAGGATATTAGCGAATTTGCCGTAGTGCCTCATCATGTTTTCGCCGCGCAAACGGGAGTAAATTTGACGCCGTCGGTCACGGTGATTTTCGGCGCTCCAGGCGTACTTGCGCCGTTAATAGAGTGCGAGCCAAGCCTCGCGCTGGAGCTTCCGTTTAAGTTTTTATTTCAAAAAAGAGAGGGCAAAACGATCGTGAGCTTTGAGGATATAAAAAGCATCGCGGCCAGATACGGCGTTTCGGACTGCCCCGCCCTAGACGCGGCGCAAAGGCTAGAGCGCGAGCTTTTTGACGCCGCCGTCAAATGAAAATTAAGCTTAATTTTTATATAATCGACGCTCATTAAAGGATGTTTTATGTTACTTTTGAGCCCCGTTTTTTATTACGAAAAGATCCGCGAAAAATTCGCCAACTCCTACCTCGCCGAGGACACGACGCAGACCATCGTCGGTATCGATTGCGAGTACATCAGCAGCGAGCAGACCGATTTTGTAGGGCTTAAGAGCTATTTTAAAGCTCAAAAATCGGGCGCCCCTTTTGCGGGACTGTTTGGAGTACTAGGCTACGGCGGGATAAAATATTTTGAAAAAATCCCCGAGTTTAACGCCTCGCAGTACGATTTCCCCGACTTTTTCTACGCTAACGCCCGCGCCTACCTGCACTTTGATAAAAATAGCAAAATTTACACTTTTTACGGCGATAGCGAGCGGTATTATGATTTTCTCGTTAAATTTAGCGCAGACGACGAAGCGGCCGCCCAGGAACAGCGCGCAAAAAGGCAGAGCAAATATAAAATTTTAACCGATTTAGAAGGCGAAAAAGCGCATTTTCTGAGTATCGCCGAGCGCGCCAAAGAGTACCTAAAAAGCGGCGACGTCTTTCAAGTCGTGCTAAGCGAACAGCTAAAACT
>CAUQHH010000039.1:0-13240 GCA_963517705.1 uncultured Campylobacter sp. | reverse complement strand
AATTTGCCGCCAAATTTAGCGCAAACGATACATACCGCTTGCAAAAGTGGTTTGACATCTACTCGTTTTTGCGCTCTAGCGGACGAGGCGAGGCCGTGAGCGCGTATCTGCATGAAAACACTCTAGCCCCCGTCGCGTCAAATTTGGCGATTTTCGAGCTTAGCTGGGATCGGGACGAGCTAAGAGGTCGTATCAAAGAGCGCACTAGGGCGATGTTTGAGCAGGGTTTGCTGGACGAGGCGCGGGAGCTGTTTGCGAGGTATCCGCAGCGACCAAAGCCGCTAAACTCGGTCGGCCTAAAGGAGTGCGGCGAGTTTTTGCGAGGCGAGATCAAAACCCAGACCGAGCTGGAGGAGCTCATCTGCACGCATACGGCACAGCTGGCTAAGCGTCAGCGGACGTTTAATAGATCGCAGTTTGAGAGTAAATTTAGCGGTTCGGTCAAAGAGTGTGGAGAGGAAATCATAGAATTTTTAAATGGTTAAATTTGCAAATTTAGCGGCTTGTCTCTTGCGCGCCTTTAAATGAGCTAGAAATTTTCTCCCTCGATGAACTATATGTTCTATCTTCGGTCGAAAATTTCGTCGCAACATTTAAATTCATCGCAAGATACTTCGCCTTATCGTTTTACGTTCAAATTTGAAGTCAAATTTACCAAGATTTCCCCACCGAGACCCGCACCGCAAAAATTCTAAAATTTATAATCCCCAGGCTTTAATTAAATTTGCAGTTAAATTTAGTAAAATCGGCAAAAATTATTTAGACACGATAGGCATTGTTTTAATAGATATTTCTTACTCGCAAAATAGCGGATCGTGGTTACTATGAAATTCAAATAAAAGGCGAAGTATCGCGAGATGGATTTAAGGGTTGCGACGTAAAAATTTAGCGAAGATAAGGCATGTAGCCTATCGAGCTAAATTTTTACTAGCTCCGTTAAAGACGCTTGCGAGACAAGCCGTAGAAAGGTAAAATGTTAGTTCATATCTGCTGCTCCGTCGACAGCCACTATTTTTTGCAAAGATTACGCGCCGACCGTCCGTACGAGCGTCTAGTCGGCTATTTCTACGATCCAAACATCCATCCGTACAGCGAGTTTTTGATGAGGTTTCAAGACGTAAAAAAGAGCTGCGAAAAGCTAGGCGTCGAGCTCATCTGCGGCGAATACGAGTACGAGGCGTGGCTTGCGGGCGCAAAAGGGCTTGAGAACGAGCCCGAAAAGGGCAAGCGCTGCGCGTATTGCTTTGATTTTCGCGTGGGAAATTCAGCCCAAAAAGCGCTCGAACTAGGCGAAAAATCCATCACCACGACGCTGCTGATGAGTCCTAAAAAGGACTTCTCGCAGCTAAAAAGCGCGCTGGATAAAGCAGCCGGCAAATACGGCCTCGAAACATTTGCTGTGGACTACCGCGCTGGCGGCGGCACGAACGCGCAGTTTGAGCTCGCTAAAAAAGATAAACTCTATCATCAAAACTATTGTGGCTGTATTTTTGGGCTTAGCAAGCAGCGCGAGGCGCAAAAACTGCCACTTAGCGAGCTAATGAGCGAGGTGGGCGGTCGCGTGATGCCTGGAGGCATCGAGGAGCGTCTGGAGCTTTATGAAAAGGTTCGAAAGTGCGAGGCTTTGGGCGTGAAATTTCATCTGTCGCGCAAATATTTTCTAAACTACCGCCTGCTGCGCGCCTACGTCAAATTTGATAAAGCCGCCCTGCCGTCATATTTTCTACTTTACTCGCATTTTAAGCGCGAAAACGTCAAATTTAGCGTGAGCGAGGCGGCGCAAATTTGTGACGAGCTGCGAGACGGCGTGACGCTGCTAAATTTAGCCAAATTTAACGAGCTTTCAGGCGAAAATTTCGCTAGCGTAAACGAGCTTTGTCGCCGGCCTATCGCCGTGTCGCGCGAGCTGGAAATCCGCCGCGAGCTGTGCGGAGAATTTAGCCAAAATCCTATAATCGTGCTGGATGAAATTCGCGCTGGCAGATATGAAATTTACGCCAAAGACGAGCTTTATAACGATAGTCGCGAGGTTTTGGTAACGCAAATTTAAGCTAAATTTAGCGCGCTCGAGATAAAAAGCGGGCGCGAAAATTTAGCGGCTAAATTTTGACCCAGCCAAATCAATAATCTTTTTCTTAGCAAAATTTGGCTAAAATCGGCTTTAAATTTTACTCACAAGGTTTAAAGTGATCGACATCGTTGAAATCCAAAAAATACTCCCGCACAGATATCCTTTCCTGCTCATCGACCGAGTGACCGAGCTAGAGCCCGCCAAACACATCGTCGCGTATAAAAACGTAACGATCGGCGAGCCCGTATTTCAGGGGCACTTCCCTGGCCACCCGATATATCCGGGCGTGATGATCATCGAGGGTATGGCGCAGGCCGGCGGCGTACTCGCGTTTAAGAGCATGAGCGACGAGCATCAAGCAAACATCGAAAATAAAGTCGTTTATTTTATGAGTATCGACGGAGCGAAATTTCGCCACCCGATACGCCCGGGCGATAGGCTCGAGTACCGCCTCGAAGTGCTAAAACACAAAGGTAACATCTGGGTACTAAAAGGCGAAGCCTGCGTAGACGGCACGCTAGCGTGCGAGGCCGAGCTAAAAGCTATGATCGTAGATAAATAAGCGAGCTAAAATGAGAAATATCCATCCGCAAGCCGTCGTCGAAGACGGCGCGAAGATCGGCGAGGACGTAACGATCGAGGCCTATGCCTACGTCAGCAAAGACGCGGTGCTAGGCGACGGCGTACTCGTAAAACAAGGCGCTAGGATCGTGGGCGACACGCATATCGGCGAGGGCGGTAAAATTTACAGCTACGCCATCGTGGGCGACATCCCGCAGGACGTGAGCTACCGCGCCGAGGAAAACACGGGCGTTCGTATCGGCAAAAACGCGACGATCCGCGAGTTTTGCACGATAAACTCGGGCACGCACAAAGGCGACGGGATCACGCGTATCGGCGATAACGCGTTTATCATGGCATACTGCCACGTCGCGCACGACTGCGTCGTCGGAAATAACGTCATCCTGGCAAACAACGCGACTCTAGCCGGTCACGTGGAGCTAGGCGACTACAGCGTCGTGGGCGGTATGACGCCGATACATCAGTTCGTGAGAGTCGGCGAGAGCTGCATGATCGCGGGCGCTAGCGCGCTATCTCAGGACGTCGTGCCGTTTTGCCTGGCTGAAGGCAACCGAGCCTATATCAGAAGCTTAAATTTAGTCGGCATCAGGCGAAGGTTCGATAAAGACGCGGTCGAAGAGATAAACAGAGCGTATAAATTTTTATTTAGAAAAAGCGGGGATCTAAAGGCTGCGGCTAGCGAGCTTTTAGCTGGTGCGCAGATAGAACAGGTGCGAAAAATGTGCGAATTTATACTAAGCACCAAGCGCGGTATCCCATTAGCAAAAGGAAGAGAATAATGGCGAGAAAATGTAATTTTTGCGGCGAGGTAGAGTCTGCCGATAGGAGACTGCTGGCCGATATAAACGGGACTTCGTTTATATGCGAGCACTGCATCACCGCCGCTTACAAGGTGCTTTACGGCGAGGAGAGTCGCGAGCAAGAAAAAGAAGAGCGAACTAGAGACTATCAAAATTTGACGCCAAAAGAGCTAAAGGCGGTGCTAGATAACTACGTCATCGGTCAAGATAAAGCCAAAAAGGTCTTTAGCGTCGGCGTTTACAACCACTACAAAAGAATTTTTAGAAAAGGCGAGATCGAGGACGATACGGAGATCTCAAAATCAAATATCTTGCTAGTCGGCCCTACCGGCAGCGGCAAGACGCTGATGGCGCAGACTCTGGCTAAATTTCTAGACGTACCTATCGCTATCTGCGACGCTACGAGCCTAACGGAAGCGGGCTACGTCGGCGAAGACGTGGAAAATATCCTGACTCGTCTCTTACAGGCAGCAGACGGCGACGTAAAGCGCGCCGAGCAGGGCATAGTTTTCGTCGATGAGATAGATAAGATCGCCAGGATGAGCGAAAACCGCTCGATCACGCGCGACGTGAGCGGCGAGGGTGTGCAGCAGGCGCTTTTAAAAATCATTGAGGGCAGCCTCGTAAATATCCCTCCAAAAGGCGGCAGAAAGCACCCTAATCAGGAATTTATCCAGATAGATACCTCAAATATCCTCTTTGTCTGCGGCGGCGCGTTTGACGGACTGGCCGACATCATTGAGCGCAGGATCGGTAAAAACGTGCTGGGCTTTGGTCAAGATAAGCGCTCAAAAGACGATAGGGAAAATTTGCTAGACGCGCTTGAGAGCGACGATTTAGTCCATTTTGGACTAATCCCGGAGCTAATCGGTAGGCTTCACGTGGTCGCTACGCTAAATAAAATCACCGAGGACGATATGGTGCGAATTTTAACCGAGCCTAAAAATGCGATACTAAAGCAATACCAAAAGCTTTTCGCGATAGATAGGGCAAATTTGAAATTTGACGACGAAGCTCTAAAAGAGGTCGCGAGGCTAGCTATCGAGCGAAAAACGGGAGCCAGGGGACTACGAAGCATAATGGAAGAGGTGATGACCGATATAATGTATGAGCTACCGGAGCTTGCGGGCTACGACGTGGTGATCACGAAAGAGGTCGTAAACGGCAAAGAAAAGCCGATTTTCGTAAAAAACAATAAAATAAGCGCATAAGGATACAGATGATTTTAGACCAACTAATAGGATTTTTTTCAAGCGATATGGGAATCGATCTAGGCACGGCAAATACGCTAGTTCTAGTAAAAGATAAAGGTATCATCATAAACGAGCCCTCCGTCGTCGCGGTACAACGCGAAAAATACGGCAAGCAAAAAATCTTAGCCGTCGGCCACGAAGCAAAAGAGATGGTGGGTAAAACTCCCGGCGACATCGAGGCTATCCGTCCGATGAGAGACGGCGTTATCGCGGATTTTGACATGACGGAAAAGATGATCCGCTATTTTATCGAAAAAACTCACCGCAGAAAGAGCTTCCTGCGCCCTCGTATCATCATCTCCGTGCCTTACGGCCTAACTCAAGTCGAGCGTAAAGCTGTACGCGAGAGTGCGCTAAGTGCGGGGGCTAGAGAAGTGTTTTTGATCGAAGAGCCGATGGCTGCTGCTATCGGGGCAAATTTACCCGTGCGCGAACCGCAAGGAAACCTAGTCGTCGATATCGGCGGCGGTACGACCGAGATCGGCGTAGTGTCTCTAGGTGGTCTAGTTATCAGCAAGTCTATCCGCACCGCTGGCGATAAAATCGACATGAGTATCGTAAACTACATAAAAGAAAAATACAACCTCCTAATCGGCGAGCGCGCGGGCGAGGATATCAAAATTTCCGTCGGCTCGGCGATTCAGCTTCCTGAGGAGCTTAGCATCGTAGTAAAAGGTCGCGACCAAATCAGCGGCCTACTAAGCCGCGTGGAGCTAACTAGCGAAGACGTGCGCGAGGCTATGCGCGAACCGCTAAAAGAGATCGCAGACGCCCTAAAAACCGTGCTTGAGATGATGCCGCCCGATCTTGCCGGCGATATCGTAGAAAACGGTATCGTACTGACCGGAGGCGGCGCGCTGATCCGCGGCCTTGATAAATATCTAAGCGATATCGTTAAGCTTCCGGTTTTCGTTGCTGACGATCCGTTGCTAGCCGTGGCTAGAGGTACCGGCAAGGCTCTTGAGGAGATTAAATTTTTACAACAACTCGTAAATGAAGAGTAAAATTTTATTCGTCGCTCTTATCGGCGCGCTGGTATTTTTTTCGCTTGATAGGGGTGCGCTCATCTCGGGATACGTCGTAAATTTAAACAGCCGCATAGTCGCCGCCTACGACGACGCGGTCAAATTTATAAAAGATACCGTAAACGAGCATTTTAGGCAGCGCGAGGAGATAAAGCAGCTTCGCGCTCAAAACGCCGAACTGGAAAAATCGGCGGCTTTGCTTTCAAGCTTCGCAAAGGAACTAAACGAAATTTTGGTTGATAAAAACTCGACCGCCTACGAGCCTAGAGTGCAGCTCGTGCGGGCGCTAAGCTACGTAAATATCAGCGACTACGACAAGGTCTGGCTGGATAAATTTAACGGCTACGACGAGTCTAAAATTTACGGACTCATTTATCAAGGCAAGAGCGCGGGTATCGTCGTGAGCAAGGACGGAAATCCAATGGCCTTGCTACAAAACGATCCAAAAAGTATATTCGCCGTTTCAATCGGCGAGGAAAAGATCCCGGGCATAGCGCACGGGAGCAAAGACGGAATAACGGTGAAATTTATCCCCCAGTGGCTAAGTCCCAAAGAGGGCGACGAGGTCGTCACGAGCGGGCTTGACGGGATATTTTTCAGCGGGATTTCAGTGGGCAAGGTCACGGACGTGATCCAAGAGAGCCTATATAAAAGCGCGGCCGTAAAGCCCTACGTAAGCATAACCATCCCCTCGTATCTATACGTCGTAACAAAGGAAAAATAATGCCAAAAAGAACCGACATCAACACCGTTTTACTCATCGGCAGCGGCCCTATCGTCATAGGCCAAGCGTGCGAATTTGACTACAGCGGCACGCAAGCTGCAAAGACGCTAAAGCAGCTGGGCTACCGCGTAGTGCTCATAAACTCTAACCCGGCTACCATTATGACCGATCCTGATTTTGCCGACGCGACCTACGTCGAGCCTATAACCAAAGAGAGTATCAAGCGCATCATAGATAAAGAAAAAGTCGATGCCATACTGCCTACGATGGGCGGTCAGGTCGCGCTAAACGTCGCTATGCAGCTATACGAAGCGGATATGCTAGGCGGCGTCAAATTTCTAGGCGCGAACCCGCAAGCGATCAAAAAGGGCGAGGATAGGCAGGAGTTTAAAAAGGCTATGCAAAAGATCGGCATGGACCTGCCGCAAAGCCAGTACGCATACGACATGGACGAGGCGCTAGCCGCAGCCACAAATATCGGCTTTCCGCTCATCATCCGCGCTAGCTATACCCTGGGCGGCGCAGGCAGCGGCGTGGCGTATAATATCGACGAATTTAAAGAACTAGCCCAAACGGGCCTAGATGCCAGTCCGATACATGAAATTTTGGTCGAGGAGAGCTTGCTAGGCTGGAAAGAGTACGAGATGGAGGTCATCCGCGACCGCAACGACAACTGTATCATCGTCTGCTCGATCGAAAACCTCGATCCGATGGGCGTGCATACGGGCGACAGCATCACGGTTGCGCCAGCTCTTACGCTAACGGATAAAGAGTATCAGGCTATGCGCGACGCTAGCTTTAAAATTTTACGCGAGATCGGCGTGGATACGGGCGGTAGCAACGTACAGTTTGCCATAAATCCAAAAACAGGCCGCATGATCGTGATCGAGATGAACCCGCGCGTTAGCCGCAGCTCGGCACTGGCGTCAAAGGCCACGGGCTACCCGATCGCCAAGGTCGCGACGCTGCTAGCCGTGGGCTTTAGTCTAGACGAGATCAAAAACGACATCACTGGCACTCCTGCTAGCTTTGAGCCCGTCATCGACTACATCGTGACCAAGATCCCGCGCTTTACGTTTGAGAAATTCCCGGGCGCAAACCCGTATCTAGGCACCGCGATGAAGAGCGTGGGCGAGGTGATGGCGATCGGCAGAACGTTTAAGGAGAGCATCCAAAAGGCGCTTTGCTCAATGGAAAAGGACTATTACGGATTTAACTTTGTAAATTTGGAGAAAAACGCGCTTGTTTACGGACTTAGAAACGCGAATGAAAGCCGCATTTTATACGTCGCGCAGGCGTTTCGAGACGGCCTTAGCGTCGCCGAAGTGCACGAGATGAGCAAGATCGATCCGTGGTTTTTGGATCAAATTTGGCAGATAGTTAAATTTGAAGAGCGCATCGATATGGATATCCTAAACGACGAGCCGCTGCTAAGAGAGGCCAAAACGATGGGCTTTTCGGACAAGATGATCGCGCATCTTATAAATTTAAAAGACAACCTTGATCTCGGTCAAAACGATATATATTTTGCGCGCGAGAAAATGGGCATAAACCTCGAATACAACGAGGTTGATACCTGCGCGGGCGAGTTTAAGGCGCTCACGCCGTATCTTTACTCGACGACGAATATCACGAAGCTACCGCAACTTTCAAATTTCGCCGAGTCAAATTTGAGCTCAAATTCGGCGCAAAAAGAGAAAAAAGTGATGATCATCGGCGGCGGCCCAAACCGCATAGGTCAGGGCATCGAGTTTGACTACTGCTGCGTGCACGCCAGCTACGCGCTGCGCGACATGGGCGTAAAAACCATAATGTACAACTGCAACCCTGAAACCGTCAGCACCGACTACGACACGAGCGATATTTTGTACTTTGAGCCGATTGATTTCGAGCACGTTAGAGCAGTGATCGAGCATGAGAACCCAGACGGCGTGATCGTGCATTTTGGCGGTCAGACGCCGCTAAAATTCGCCAAACGCCTAAGCATAGCCGGCGCGAAAATCATCGGCACCAGCGCGCGCACGATCGACGTCGCCGAGGATAGAAAGAAATTTAGCGAATTTATCTCTAAAATCGGCGTCAAACAGCCGCGAAACGACACTGCGACAAGCGAAAAAGAGGCGTTAGAAAAGGCCGCCGCTATAGGCTATCCCGTACTCGTACGCCCTAGCTACGTGCTAGGCGGCCGCGCGATGAGACGCGTGCACAGCGATGAGGAGCTACGCCTATATATGAGCGAGGCGGTCAAGGTCAGCAACCACTCGCCCGTACTAATCGATAAATTTTTACAAGACGCCGTAGAGCTCGACGTGGACGCAATCAGCGACGGCAAGGACGTCTATATCGGCGCCGTGATGCAGCACATCGAGGAGGCTGGCATCCACAGCGGCGACAGCGCGTGCATACTGCCTCCGCTAAATTTGACCGCGCAGATGATCGAAAAGGTAGAAAACCAAACCCGCGACATCGCGCTAAATTTGGGCGTCGTGGGGCTCATGAATATCCAGTTTGCCATCTATGAGAACGAGCTTTTCATGATCGAGGTAAACCCGCGCGCCAGCCGCACCGTGCCGTTTGTGAGCAAGGCGACGGGCGTGCCGATGGCAAAGGTCGCCACGCGCGTGATGTGGCAAGGGGGTTTACGCGAGGCGCTTAAATTTTACGACAACTACGGCGCGGTTTACGAGGAGCGCGGCATACTCAAGCCTCGCGTGAAAAATCACGTCTGCGTCAAAGAAGCCGTATTTCCGTTTAACAAGCTCTCTGGCGCGGATCTAATCCTGGGCCCTGAGATGAAAAGCACGGGCGAGGTCATGGGCATATCAAGTGATTTTGCAAAGAGCTTTGCAAAAAGCCAGATCGCTGCGAGCAACTCGCTACCTACTAGCGGCCTAGTCTTTTTGACGCTAGCCGATGCGGATAAAAAATACGCCGCAAATTTAGCACGCGAGCTAATAGGCCTCGGCTTTAACATAATCGCCACGGGCGGAACGTATAAAATTTTAAATGACGCGGGCGTAGAGAGCGAGTTCGTCTACAAAATCAGCGAAGGTCGCCCAAACGTCGAGGACAAGCTCAAAAACGGCGATATCGCGCTTGTTATCAACACCAGCGACAGCAAGTCAAACAGCGAGGACGGCAAGAAAATCAGGCAGAACATCATGCGATTTAAGATCCCGTACTTCACGACGATGTCGGCGGCACTAGCGGCTGCCAAATCGCTAAAAAGCGTACAAGACGGTAGCGCGCTGGAAGTCAAAAGCTTGCAGGAGTATCTGGGCGGGAAGTGAGGCTAAACTAAAATCGTTAAATTTGCCCTCGCGCTCAGTTTTTGCGTTAAATAAAAGCTTAAATTTAGCTCTCTAATTTCACGGCTGGAATTTGTTTTAGATGAGATTAAATTTTACTTCTAGCGTTTTGTGCGATGCGAAATAGTAAAATTTCAGCTAATTTTTACCCAACAAAAAGGAGCAAAAATGTTTGATTTTAAAAAAGAGTTTAAAGAGCTTTACGCGCCAAAGCAGACGCCGCAAATTTTAACCGTCCCGCCTGCAAATTTCGTCTGCATCCGCGGCGAGGGCGACCCGAACGAATCAGGCGGCGCGTATCAGCGCGCGATAGAGGTGCTCTACGCCGTGAGTTACGCGCTAAAAATGAGCTACAAAACCGATTATAAGATCGATGGCTTTTTTGAGTACGTCGTGCCACCCCCAGAGGGGTTTTGGCGGCAGCGCGGCTCGGCTTGCGGCACTACAGACTACGCTAGAAAGAGCGATTTTAGCTGGATTAGCGCGATTAGACTGCCTGATTTTATCGCGCGAGAAAATTTTGACTGGGCGGTGCGACAGGCTACTTCAAAAAAGAAGCTGGACTGCGATGTGGCGGAGTTTTTGAGGATAGATGAGGGGCTTTGCGCGCAAATTTTACACGTCGGCAGCTTTGATGACGAGCCGCAAAGCGTAGCCAAAATAGACGAGTTTATCGCCGCGAATGGCTACGTAAAGGACTTTGGCGAGCAAAGAGCGCATCACGAAATCTATCTAAGCGACCCCAGAAAAACTGTGCCGCAAAAATGCAAAACGATAATCAGGCTCCCGATTAGGAAAATTTAGCGGCGATTGCTATAAGTGCAAAAATAAATGGATAATAATGAAAGAATTTGAAGTAGAGATCGTCGAAACTTCGGCGAGAAGAGTCGTTATTAAAGCAAGAAATAAAGAAGAAGCGTGTAAGATCGTCCGAGCAGCTTACGAAAGCAGCGAGATTGTTTTAGGTGCGGAGGACTTCATTTGTGCGGATTTTAAAACGACGGTCGCGGACGAGCCGAAAACTAAATTATAGGGATTTTATGGAAACGAATTTAATGTAACCCGTCTCACGATTTTCGTAAAAAAATTTCTCATTTTTCACCTTAATGTAAAATCAATAAGATATTTTGCATTAATAACAAAAACACAATAAATGCCGTATAATATAACCAGGTAAAAAACAAAAAAGGTAGTGAAATTTATGAAAAAGACAGAATTGATTGATGTTGTAGAAGCACAAAAAAATAATTTTTATAAAGATGGAAATATATTTTTACTAAAAAAAGACAATGAGTTCATTGATGGTGATCTCAGAACCGCAAAAATAGATGATGAGAAATTAGATATAAATGGTATGAAGATAAAAATTATATCATCACTATTTAAAAGAAAAGAGGGGGTTTCTAGTTATTGGAGCATATATGAATTTGCAAGTGTTGGATTTAATGAGACAAGAGAAGGCTACTATAAGCTATGGATACCTTGTGAAAATGCCAGTAGTAAACATCGTAATTTATTTGATCATTTTGGTAGTGATGTATTTGCACATGGGCCTTACGTTAGTTTGAATAATTATTTAAAATTTAATATTAAAGAAAAATATACATTTTTATTTTTTTATCATAATTATAATTTTTTAATTATAGATTGTGAGGAAAAAATCACCTTCAAAGAGTTTGATGAGTATTGCAGGGTTATATTATCTGCAATTGGTTTCATTACCGGCTTTATACAGATGGATAGAGGTTATTATTTTGAAAGTGATAATTTGGAATGCTCAGAATACAAAAATTTTAAATACACAAGTTGCTTTACTCCTACTTACAAAAGTGGCTTTTACACAATAGAAGGAAATCCGTATCAATATTGCTTCTCAAATAAAAAAGTTGATATCGATGGAAAAAATAAAAAACTTAACAAAAAAGATTTTGAAAATTTGATAGATAAAATGCTAGACAATATAAATTTCAGAGAAGCGATAGATACGTTAATGATAGTAAATACCTTGTCTATAAGTTACTACTCAATGAGATTACTTGCAACAGTTTTAGAAATTTTAACGCAAAAAAATGAATCGGACAATAAGAGAACTGGAATAAAAAGAACTACTTATGAAAAAGATTTTATTAAGCAGCTCAAGAAAGAAGTAAAACGACTCATAGGAGATAATTCTAGTTTAAAAGAAAAAAAGAAAAATATATTAGGCAGAATTGACAATATATTTAATGTACCAAACAATGATAAGTTATTATCATTATTTGATGAAAATACAATTAAATTAAACGAGTTAGATAAAAAGTGTATTATGCTTAGGAATCATCTCTTACATGGAAATGTGTCCATAACTAGCATTCTTAAAAATCAAGACGAGATAACACAAGTAATGTTTATATACTTAAAATTAAATACATTGATAAATGCTGCAATATATAGCAGTATAGGATACAAAGGGATAATAAGAAATTTACCAAAACTTTTTATGGATTACAAAAATATAGAAGAGCTCCAGAACGAAGAGTATTTTATTTCTATAAATCAATAGATAAAACTTACAAAATTTCTAGTAGCCTTAGATCGAATTAATATTGTTAAGTTTCTCATTTTTTACATTAAGGCAAAAAATGAGATTTTTTATGAAAATTATGAGATAGGTTAAAGGGTCTTCAAAGGCTTATTAAATGTCTTTAAATTTATTTTTTGAGAGCTTGAACGTATCTTACCTTTGATAGGATTACTCTCTTATGAGATCTTTCGATTTTTAAATATTCAATAGTATTTAAAGTTTATTTGACGAATTTTTATGCTTTTTAAGGGTTAAATCTTGCATTTAAAATGATAGTATGCAAAGCCCGATTTTTTTCTCCACTATCATTTTAAATGCAAGATACTGCCATTTTAAATGCGCGCCGATATAATCCGCCGCCGAATTTTAGCTGCCGATACCTCACGCATAGCACCGAGCAAATAATCTGGGCGAGAGGAAGCGAGAAATTTAAGCACATTTTCAACTACGAACTGATGAAAAAGCTAAACGACGGCAAGCAAATGAAAGACGTTTGGAGTTTTCCGGCGATCGCGCCGTGGGAGAAGGCCTGCGGCAAGCATCCGACGCAAAAACCGCTACCGCTTTTGGTGCGACTAATTTTGATGGCGAGTAACAAAAATAGTGTTGTTTGCGATCCGTTTGCCGGCTCTTCGACGACGGGCATTGCTGCAAATTTGCTCGGGCGGAAATTTGTCGGCATCGAAAAAGAGGATGAATTTATAAATATCGCCATGAAGCGTAAAAGCGAGCTGGACGCAAATTTTGATCTTTTTAAGCGCAGGATTTTAGATATAAATAAGTTAGATTGATTAGGCCGAAATTTAGCTATAATCGCGCAATGAAAAATCTAGTAAAAAGCGAATTTTTCGGCGTTTTTATCACGCTTCTTGGCGGCGTATTATGGGGATTTAGCAGTGTTTGCGGGCAGTATC
>CAUQHH010000038.1:0-13321 GCA_963517705.1 uncultured Campylobacter sp. | reverse complement strand
GCGGTGCGGGTCTCGGTGCGTAAATTTCAAATTTTAGTCAAATTTAGCCTCAAAATTTAACTAAACTCACCCGCCCTCCTCGATATTTTCCTGCAAAAAGACTCGCATGCTCGGAAACTCCAGCGCACAAAGATGACCGAATTTATGCTTATAGACGCAGCCAGTGTCGATGTTTGCGCTAAAATTCGTGATGTCAGGCTCAGCGATCGGCGTATGGCCGTAGACGTTAAAGACGCCATCGTTTTGGCTAAAATCGCCCCTGCCGCAAAGCACGTGCCGCCTAAACTCTGCTGCACTATCACCGTCCGAGCTGCGTAGCGGCCACATCCGCCCGGCCGCCGAATGCGATACAACGAGCCGCCTGCCTTGCGCGTTTTTAAACTCATGAAATTCCAAATAAAGCGGCAAATTTGACAAAAACTCTATGTGCGCGAGCTTCTGGGCGCGGCTAGCTTTGGCGTAGGATGCGAAAGTCTGCGCGCCGCCATTTAGGAAAAACCAGCGCGGATCGCTAGGCATTTCGCCGCGCAAAAATGCGTCTTTGTGCTGCAAAAGGCGGTATTCGTGATTGCCCATTACAGCCGCGTAACCGCGCTGCATCGCTAACTGCACGACCTCAAAACTCCCCTCGCCGCGGTCTACCAGATCTCCGACGAAGCAAATTTTAGAATCAGCGCCGCCTGGCAAGCGATCTATAAGGGCGCAGAGGGTTTTATAGCAGCCGTGCACGTCGCCGATGATGTAAATTTGGTCGTTCATCTTTTTCTTTTCTTGTAAATTTACTTAAATTTTAGCAAAGTTTTACCAACGAGACATAAAACAGCGCAACAAAACTACCTAAATTTGGTCGTCAAATTTAAACACCTCACTCGCTGACGACTAACATCGCGCCAAGCGCTATCATCGTAACACCGACGAAAAACTCCAAAATTTTCCATGCGGTGGGCTTTTGAAACAGCGGCGCTAAAAATCTAGCACCGTATCCAAGCGAAAAGAAAAACGCAAACGACGCGCACATCGCACCCGTGCCAAAAAGCCTTGCGCTCTCGCCAAATTTCGTAGAAACCGAGCCAAGTAGCACGACCGTGTCAAGATAAACGTGCGGATTTAACCACGTAAAAGCTAGCGTTAGAAGTGCCGTTTTTACCGCTCCGTGCGTCTCCTTGCCGCTGGCTAAGAGCGCATGAGAGGCGCTAAACGCGCTATAAAGACTGCGCAGCCCGTAAATGCTCAAAAATACAAATCCGCCCCAAAGCGCGGCGGTTTTGATGACAGGATAGCGCTCCACCACGTAGCCAAACCCCGATACGCCCGCAAAAATCAGCGCGGCGTCGCTAAGCGCGCAGATAGTGCAAACGAGAAAAATATGCTGTTTTTTGATGCCTTGTTTTAGCACGAAGGCGTTTTGCGCTCCTATAGCTAAAATCAGCGATAGTCCGAGTGAAAAACCAGAGAAAAAGACGTTAAAAGAGTTCATTTTATCCCTTAAATTTGGCGTATTTTGGTGTTTTTCAAATTTTGTCCAACACGCTTACGACAAAAAGCTCGGCGAAGTAAAATTCGCGACATGCGGATATTCCTGCAAATTTCATCAAATTTAGCAGTTTCAAGGTGCGGGTCTCGGCGAGTAAAATTTGAAGTCAAAATTTGCAAATTTAGCCAAATTTGACCTCAAATTTGAACGTAACAATAACAAGGCGAAGTATTTTTTCTTTAGACGAGGCAGAAACGACGGAGACAAGGGAGCGGACTGGTTGTCCGTGACCGAAGTCGACCGAGTTTCTAACGACGTATAAAGGGAAAAGACGAGCCGATCAACTCTCTTTTAAGAGTTTCGCCACCATTTGCTCGCTCTTCCACTTATCGGTATCCTTTTTTGTCGCCTTATATATCCCGCTCACGTACTCCTCGAGCACCTCTTGCGAGTTTATGCGCGCGTCGCCGTCTTTTGGCCTTACTTTGGCGTATTCGCCGCTGTTTTGCAGCTCAAACGCCAGCTCGTTATCGCTAAGCTGCAAGCGCAAAAACTCAAGCAAACGCTCTTGCAAATTTTTATCGATTATCGGCGTCATGAGCTCTAGGCGGCGCTCGAGATTTCGCGGCATCCAGTCGGCGGAAGCGATGTAAATTTGAGGGTCGGCATGCCTAAAATAAAATATCCTCGCGTGCTCAAGGTATTTGCCGATGAGCGATCTCACGCGGATATTTTCGCTTAGGCCTTTCACGCCTGGACGCACGCAGCAGATGCCGCGCACGATGAGGTCGATCTTTACGCCCGCGCTACTAGCCTTTACCAGCGCGTCCACGATGTCGCTATCTACTAGCGCGTTCATCTTTGCCACGATCCTGCCCTGCTCGCCGTGTGCGGTCTCGGTCTTTATCATCTCTAGCACGCGCTCTTTTATCTGCATCGGCGACATAGAAAGCGTCTGCAGGCGGCGGTTTTTAGAAAAGCCCGAAAGTATGTGAAAAAACGTCGTCGTGTCGCTCGCGAACTCCGCCCTACTCGTAAAATAGCTCACGTCGGTGTAAATTTTCGCCGAGCCGCCGTTGTAGTTGCCGGTGGATAGATGCATGTAAAATTTGAGCTTGCCGCCCTCTTGACGGATGACTTGGCTCACTTTTGCGTGTACCTTAAAGCCCGTGATGCCGTATATCACGTGCGCGCCGGCATCCTCTAGAGCCTTTGCCCAGTGCAAGTTGTTTTCCTCGTCAAACCTCGCCTTTAGCTCGACCATCACGGTTACCTGCTTGCCGTCGTTTGCGGCGTCGATGAGAGCCTGGATGATAGGCGAGTTTTTATCGACGCGGTAGAGCGTCATGCGGATCGAAATCACGCGCGGATCCTTGCTCGCCTCTCTGATAAACTGTACGACGGGATCAAAGCTCTCGTAGGGATGCACGACTAGCACGTCTTCTTTGTCGATGACGTCAAACATCGAGAGGTGGCTGCTAAAAGGCGGCAATGTTTTTGGCGCGTACGGTGGTAGGCAAAGGTGCGAGAACTCCTTGTTCCCCACGATTTGCCAGAGCGAATTTAGCGTGAGCGGGACGGTGTACTCGTAGATATCTTTATAAAAAATCTTCATGTGCGAGTTTAGAAACTCGACTATCTCGGCGTCGGCGTCCTTTTGTATCTGCATGCGGACAAAGGCCCCCTTGCGGCGTAGCTTGAGCCCCTGCTCGAGGATCATCATAAAATCATCCGCCTCTTCCTCCTCGATGACGATGTCGGCATTTCGCGTCACCCTAAACGCCGCCGAACTAAGTAGCTTGTAACCCGGGAAAATCTCCTCCGCGTGGCGGTGTACGATCGTTTCTATCGGCACGTAGACGTTGTCGGCCGCCTGATAAAATCTCGGCAAAACGCGCGAGATACGTATCATGCCAAATTTTATGATCTCGGGACTATCCGCGTCGGCAAGCTTAACGGCTAGGCTAAAGCTAAGGTTGTTTAGATGAGGATACGGATGCGTGGCGTCGACCGCGATAGGCACGATGACGGGCAGGATGTTTGAGAAAAAATACTCGTCGCATTTGGCGCGAAGCTCAGGCGAGATTTCGTCGTAATTTTTCATAAAAAGTCCGTTTTGCGCGAGCTCTTTTAGCGCGTCTTTATAGTGTTTTTCCACGAGCGCGAGTTCGTCTTTTATGTATTTTCTGATCTCTCTTAGCTGCTCGAGCGGACTCATGCCGTCGCTACCGCTAGCTGCGACTCCCGCGGCAAAAAGCTGCTTAAGCCCCGCGATACGGATCATGTAAAACTCGTCCAAATTCGTCATATAAATCGCGATAAATTTTAGCTTTTCAAGCGGCGGTAACGCCTTTTCGCACTGGGCTAAAACGCGCGAGTTAAAGCGCAACCAGCTAAGCTCGCGGTTGATAAAAACACTCTTTGTCTCATCCATTTTTCATCCTTTTTAATGTTTTATAAATTTTAGCGAATTTTCTCTTAAATCACGGCCTTTCTGAAAAGCCGATAGTTTGTGTTATAATAAACGAAAAACAAATTAAGCTTCGGAAAAACTAGGCAAGGAAAATAAGATGGAATATATTTGGGCGGTTATTATTTTATGCGTTGGAATGACGGTTTTTTGGGTACTCAAAAAGATTTCGATGTAGCCGCGTTGTAAATTTGAAAAAATTTATATTTTGCATCAAATCTGGTGTTTTTGCAGCGATTTTGCATTCTTGTTTTGAAGCAAATTTGACACGGTTTTTTAGCTAATCAAAGATAAAAAAATTGAGAGAATTTGAAGCAAAAACGGCGGAACACATCGTCCGCCGCTATTAAATTAAAGATTATTTTCTTTTTTATACTCGGCTAAAAAGGCGTAAATTTCGTCTTTTAGTCTGAGTTTTTCGCGTTTTAGAGCATCCACTTCGGCATCGTTATAGACATTGCCTTTTTGCATCTCGGCGATCTTTTCGTCTAGGTCGTTGTGTTTGTCGAAAAGCGACGTAAATCTCGCATTCGTGCCTTTTAGCTTGGTTATAAGCTCTCTGTCTTCATGAAACATATTTGCTCCTTTGATGGATTAAATTTTAATTTAATTTTAGCGAATATTATTTTAAGAGCGGGTTAAAAACACACCGTATTTATGGCGATTTGGTAAATTTTACTCAACCTATGCCAAGTTTAAATTTATCAAATTTTATGAAGCCGATGAATTGTTTTTGCGTGAAATTTGAAGTGATCGCTTGATACAAATTTAAGCAGAACAAGCCGTGTAAAGCTCAAATTTAAACGTATTTTAGCTCTTCTGGCTTATGCCTGCTTTTTATAACGCGCTTAGTTAGGCGTATCGACTCGCCGGTGCCGATAACAAGTAGCTTCGTGCCTGTGCCTATCAGCGTATCGCCCTTTGGCATCGGGATAAATTTGTTATTTACGTCTTTGATGCCAACGACGTCGGCGTTTGTTATATTTCGCAGGTTAGTTTCTTTTAGGCGTTTAAAGCGCACCCACGAATAATCAGGCACCAATATCTCCTCGATGTCGATCGGCGAGTCTTGCTTATACAAAAACTGCTCGAGCAAATTTTCCATATCCGGACGTACGCTCATCGCGCTAAGGCGCTGAGCAACGAGTTTTGAGGGGCTCACGACGCTGTTTGCTCCGAGCTTTTTTAGGCGCTCGGTATCGTCTTGGTTATCGGAGTTTGTCATTATAAAATACGGCTTTTTGCGCCCGATTTCTTTTTCAAACAGCCTCACTGTTGCGATGAGAGCGATGTTGTCAGCGATATTTGGACTTAGCGTGATCATGCCTTTTGCGCTTGAAAAATGCGTCTTTAAAAGCGCCGTTTGCGTGTGCGGCTGAGAGACGATATAGTATGGATACTTGTATTTTTCCGCGATTTCCGGCAGATCCTCGCGCGGATCGATAACGATAAATGGGATGTGATTTTCCCTAAATTCGCGGCTTAATTCCATTGTGTGTTGGTTGTGATAGCAGATGACAAAGTGGTTTTTTAGTCTTGCGATTTTATATAACATTCGTCTTTCCTTTATGATCGCTACGAGCGCGCCTTTTTTTAAAACTTCGAGCATCAAACCCGTAGAAAACGTAAAAACGGCAAAGCCTAGCAAAATAAAAGTGATAGTAAAAATCCGGCCGGCCGGAGAAATAGGCGCGACCTCGGTAAAACCGACGGTCGTAAAAGTCATACCGGCCTGATAAATAGCGTCTATCAGGCTGAAATTATCGATCGTGACATAGCCCATAGCCCCGACCATCATCATCAAAACGACTAAGATGAGCGGTAAGCGAAACGGGCGAAGTTGTTCGTAAAGTTCGGTATTAAGACTAATTTGAGGTTTGGCGGAACTTGACCAGTTGAGGAATTTTAAAATCTTTCTAAACAAAGACAACTCCTCAAATTTGCGGTAAATTTAGCGTGACTGTTTTCTCATCGTTCTTAGCGTAGAAGCAGCTACTTTGATCTTTCTCGTAGTGCCGTCCTCTAGCGTAACGCGGATGGTTCTTAGGTTTGGTAAAAACCTTCTTTTTGTTCTGTTTTTGGCGTGGCTGACGTTGTTGCCTACCATCGGACCTTTACCTGTTATTGCACATACTCTTGACATATTTGTTTCCTTAAAAATAAAAATTTCTGCTGATTTTATCCAAAATAAACAAAATAAAAGCTTAAAGCCGCTTTTACAAACGCGTTAGTTTTTAAACTGAATTTATGGATAAAAAAGCTAAAATAACAAAATTTAAACACGGTTAAATTTTAAAAAATTACCGGCTCGATTTACGTAAAAAATATCATTTTTTTAGGAAATTCTTTTATCTTATGAGATTAGATTTTAAAGACGACGTAGCTATATTTTATCCTTCCGGCTTTTTAGACGGCGATATCGATAAATACGAAATCAGCGACGCAAATATAAAATATCTACGCCAAAAAGCTCCGCGTCATATCCTAATATCGCTTAAAAATACCGTTTATTTTAACAAGGTAGGCTTTAATCTAATCCTTGAATCCATCTCAAGAATAACAAAGGAAAATGACGCCGATATAGGCTTTTGCGACTACAATGAGATAAAATTTAAAGCGCTCAAAAGAATGTCTAAAGACGTTTTAAATTTATCTTTTTTCGAGACGCTAAACGTCGCTCTGCTTTTTTGGGGAGCATTTGAATCTGAAAATAAACAAATCATAGTTTTTAATGCCGATATCGAGCAAAAGCGCCAGATTGCGCTAACATTATCGGGGCGCGGATACAAACCGACTATCGCAAAAGACGAGGAAGAATTTAATCGTTTACATAAAGATTTTGAGTGCGCCATCCGCCTGACCGACATCAAATCAAATAAAAAAGAATTATCCACTACCCTTAAAGAAAACGTAGTGGTTTACGAGATAAACGGCTTTATAGACTCGGAATTTGCAGACAAATTCGCTTATAAAAGTTTCCTGCAATCGCTAAAAATCGGCTTTAAATTTTTTGTTTTTGATATGAAAAAATCAAGTTTTATAAATATTCACGGCGTGTCGTTTTTGGCTAAACTCGCGATGGAATGCGCCGATAGCGGCGCAACCATAGCTATGTGTGGACTAAAAAAATCCAACGTCTCAAAAGCCTTACTTCATGATTTAGAGGACTGCGGGATACTACTTTACGATACGATCCAGGATTTTTTCAATGACGACGCGACGATAGAAGGCGGCGGTAGTATAGAAGACGAAAAACCTAAAAACATAACCAAAGAGTTAATAGATCTTTTACCCGATATCTTAAAAGTAGTGATGGACACGCTAGCCTCTTTATCAAATTTACCTATTTCTCGTAATAGCACCGAAATAACAAATTTTAGTTGCGACGAGGAGAAATTTTGCATGGGCTCGGTAGCGTTTTACGGCGAGATAAACGCCAAATTTATCCTCTGCGTCGAAAAAAACGCCGTTAGCAGTATCTGCAAAATTTTACTCCAAGAAGGCGGTGAAGCAAGCATAACCGAAGCATATGCAGACCTGCTTAGCGTCATCTCAGACCGCATCGAGGCATGGCTAAAGAGCCGAAAGATAGAGGCTAATTTCACCTTGCCGCATGTTTTTGAAGAGATCAAAGAGGAAGACAAAAAAAACAAAGGCGCCCTCGTACGACTCGATATAGACGGCATGGACGCAATATTTTTTCTAAGCAAATAAAAGGACAATAAAATGTATGTAGCACCGAGTATTTTATCGGCTGATTTTGGAAATTTAAGAGCCGAGATCGAGGCCATCTGCGAGGCTGGCGCCGATCTTGTGCATGTCGACGTGATGGACGGGCATTTTGTGCCAAATTTAACAATCGGGCCAGTGGTCGTAAATGCAGTCGCAAAAGCCGCTACAAAGCCGCTAGATATACACCTAATGGTGCAAAACAACACCTTTTTCGCCGATCTTTTTTTGCCTCTGAAGCCTAAATTTTTAAGCTTTCACATCGAGGAGGAAAAGCACCCGCTGCGTCTAATCGATCACATCCGTAGCCATGGCACGGGGCCTGCGATAGTACTGAACCCGCACACGCCCGTATCGGCGATCGAGCACATCGTAAACGAGGTCGACATGGTGCTTTTAATGAGCGTAAATCCGGGATTCGGCGGGCAAAAATTTATCCCTTCGGTGCTCGAAAAAGCTCGCAGCTTACGCGAAATGATCGAGCGTAAAAACGCAAAATGCATGATTGAGGTAGACGGCGGCGTGACTGGACTAAACGTCGCGCAGCTCGATGAGGCGGGCGTAGATATCGTCGTAGCGGGCAGTTATATATTTTCGTCAAATTCTTACGAGCACTCGATCCGCTCGCTAAAGCTTGAGTTTTGAATCAAGATTTTGAAAATTTACTCGCCGTCATCGCCAAACGAAACGTAGCCTACGCGGACTTTGTCGCCGCGACCAAGCAAATGGACGAATACGCCGAGCTTTTCGACGTTCGCGACGTACAGATGTGGCGCGCGCTGGGCCTTGATATAACCCGCACCGCAAAAAACCAAATCGAGCTAAAAACGCGGCGCAATGAGATAAAAGATCAAATTTTTTGCGTCGTGGACATAGAAACTAGCGGCGGCATAAATAGCGGCCAGATCATCGAAATCGGCGCGCTAAAGCTACAAAACGGCGAAATAATCGGCAAATTTGAAACATTCGTGTACGCGCCCTATGTCCCGGAAAATATCAGCGAGCTAACAGGGATCACCGCAGAGCACCTAAAAAACGCGCCCAGCCTAGCCTTTGTCATGGAGCAGTTTAAAGTCTTTTTAGGTCAGAGCGTTTTTGTGGCGCACAACGTTCGCTTTGACTACGGATTTATCAGCGCGACGCTGGAGGCGCTAGGATACGGCGAGCTACTAAACCGCAAGCTCTGCACGATAGATCTAGCCCGCCGCACCATAGCCTCGCCAAAATATGGCCTAGGCACGCTAAAAGAACTTTTAGGCATCGACAATACCCATCATAGAGCCCTGAGCGACGCTATCGCGGCTGCTGAAATCTTTAAACACTCACTGCAAAAGCTCCCAAGCGAAGTAAAAACAACCGAGGATCTAATAGAATTTAGCAAATCAGCCAAGACAATGAAACGACTCAAGATCACGACGAACGAAGCCGGCGAGCCAGTTAAATTTGACGACGCTGTGCAGGCTGATAAATTTGACAATAATAAAAATTTGAGCGCCGCGAATGATGCGCAAAATTTAAACATCGGCAGTAAAACACAAAAAGCAAAAGAGCCGAAACTTCCGATATTTGAGGAGTAAATTTGGCTCAAATTTGCTGCAAATTCTACTGCCCAAATTAAATTTGCCGAATTTAACTCTCGCCGTTTATTTAAATTTTAAAATTTGATGAAATAAAAAAGTTTGAGCCGGCGTGAATTTGACCTACTCGCCGACTCGTTCGCCATTTATTCGCACGATCCTAGCGGGGATTCCTACGACCGTGGCGTTATCAGGCACGTCTTTTAGCACGACCGAGTTCGCGCCTATCTTGGCGTTTTCGCCGATCAGGATGTTTCCTAGCACCTTTGCGCCGGCTGCTATCGTGACGCCGTTTTTTACGGTCGGGTGGCGCTTGCAGCACTCTTTGCCCGTGCCGCCTAGAGTTACTTGATGATAGATCAGCACGTCATCGCCCACCTCGGCCGTTTCGCCGATAACCACGCCCATGCCGTGATCGATAAAAAGCCGCCTGCCGATCTTGGCGCCCGGATGTATCTCGATGCCCGTTAAAAAGCGCGACATCTGCGACACGAAGCGCGCCGTAAATCGCCAATTTTTAACGTGCAAAAAATGCGCAAATCTATGAAAAAAGACGGCATGGATACCGGGGGTGTTGATGAGGATAGCCCCGTAGCAGCACGAGGCTACCGACGGGTCCTTTTCGCGTACGGTCGCGACTAGCTCGTTTAACTCAGCTATCAGTCCCAAATCACGCCTCATAAAGCGGAGTGCTGAGATATCTCTCGCCGTTATCGGGAGCTATGAAAAGCACTTTTTTGCCCTTGCCCAGCCTCTTTGCGACCTTCACCGCAGCCGCCAGAGCCGCGCCGCCCGAGATACCTAGCAAGATACCCTCCTCTTTAGCCAGCCTTCTAGCCGCCTCAAAGGCCTCATCGTTATCCACGCGCTCTATCTCGTCGATATAGGCGGTCTCAAGCGTAGCCGGGATAAAGCCCGCTCCTATGCCTTGGATCTTGTGCGGGCCCGGCTTTTCGCCCGAGATCACGGCGGAGTCGTTTGGCTCGACGGCTACGATTTTAGTTTTATAGCCGTTTGCTTTTAGCGCTCTAGCCGTGCCACTTAGCGTGCCGCCCGTACCTACGCCCGCCACAAACGCGTCAAGCTCTTTAAAGTCGTCCATAATCTCTTTTGCCGTAGTTAGCTCGTGAGCCTGCGGGTTAAATTTATTTTCAAACTGACTTAACATCACGTAGCCCTTTTCGCGCACGAGCTCGTTAGCTTTTTCGATCGCGCCTTTCATGCCCTTTGCGCCCTCGGTTAGCACGAGCTCCGCACCATATGCCTTTTGTAGCTTACGCCTTTCTATACTCATGGTTTCAGGCATCACTAGCACAACCTTGTATCCTAGCGCAGCGCCGACCATAGCCGCGCCTATGCCTGTGTTGCCGCTAGTTGGCTCCACGATGACGTCGCCTTTTTTTAGCGCGCCCTCTTTTTGCATACCCAGGATCATATTTGCGGCGATTCTATCTTTTACCGAGCCGCCCGGGTTAAAAAACTCAAGCTTTGCATAAATTCCAGCCATGTCCTCTTCGTGCACGCTGTTTATCTTTACGATCGGCGTTTTGCCGATGGTTTGGACGATGTTTTCGTATATCATTTAGACTCCTTTTGAAAAAATCGTGTAATAATAACTTCTTTTTCCATAAATATAAATAAAATATAAAAAAATAAATTTTCTTTTATATTTCAGCCTAAAATTTAGCTCGCCCTCTCTATGATTTTTAGAGTTATTAGGCTATCTTCTATGCTAGCGCCCACGCTTTGCTCGCCGCTTAGTAGGCGCACGAAGTCCTCCAGTTCGCTTGTTAGCGGATCGGTTCTTTTGACGAATATATTTTGCATTTTGCACGCGCTTGCGTCAAATTCGCTAAATTTAACAAGGCTCTGATTTAGTAAATCAGCCTCATAAACCGCCCCTTTGCACGCGACCTCGACCATTCTTTTGCGTCTGTGCGCTAGCCAGCTAGTAGCGATGAGAGCCGTTATCTCACCCTCAAGCTCAAACGACAAAACCGCGTTATCTTCAAATTTAGCGTGGATTTTGCGCGAGCTTTTTATGTCCGCGCTTTTTATCTCTTTACCGCTTAAAAATCTAATAAGATCTATATCGTGCACGGCTAGATCAGCCAATATCCCCACGTCCGCGATGCGCTGCGGGAATGGCGCGTTTCTAGTTATTTGTACGCTGTAAATTTCCTCGTTTTCAAGCTCTTTTTTTAGCGCCGTGATCGCTGGGTTAAAGCGCTCTACGTGCCCGACGGCTACTTTTAAATTTCGCTTTTGCGCTTCCTCTAGTAAAATTTGAGCGTCCGCAGCATTTGCGCAAACGGGCTTTTCGATGAGTAAATTTAGCCCCTTTTGCATGCATTTTAGCGCCGCTTCTTTATGTAGCGAGGTTGGCGTAGCGATGACGGCGGCGTCTAAATTTTCGCTCTCTAGCATCTCATCAAGTTCAGCGTAAATTTTATGTGCGAAATTCTCCTTGCAAAACGGATCGCAAAGCGCGGCTATCTGCACGCCAGCGACGTTTTGCAGCGCGCGGTAGTGGTTTTTTCCCATGACGCCAAGACCTATGAGCGCAAATTTAAGCATTATTTATAACCTCGATGACGTAGTCTTGCTCCTCTTTGGTCACAAACGCAGACATCGGCAGCGCCATTATATCCTGCGCCACCGCCTCGCTCACGGCAAAATCTCCCCGCTTGTAGCCAAGATCCTTAAACACCTCTTGCAAATGCAGCGGCACGGGGTAATAAACTCCCGTCGGCACGCCTTTTTGCGCGCAGATTTCTAGCATCTTCGCCCTATCTTTTACGCGGATGCAGTACTGCGCCCACGCCGAGACGTTGCCCTGTGCGACAAAAGGCGCTACGACGCCCTTTAGCTCGCAAGAATACCGCACAGCGATCTCTTGGCGTTTTGCGATTTCGGCGTCAAGGTACTTTAGCTTGACGTTTAAAATGCCCGCCTGGATGGCGTCGAGTCTGCCGTTTATGCCGACGTATTTGTGGATGTAGCGCTCGGACTGGCCGTGATTTAGTAGGATGCGTATCTTTTCGTTTAGGGCGTCGTCGTCCGTAAATATCGCTCCGCCGTCGCCGTAGCAGCCAAGCGGCTTAGCCGGGAAAAACGAGGTCGTAGCGATGCGCGAGAGGTTGCAGGATTTTACACCGTTTTGGCTAGCGCCAAAGCTTTGTGCAGCGTCCTCGATAACGGTTAGACCGTGCTTTTGCGCGATGGTGTTTATCGCCGCCATATCCGCCGCCTGCCCAAAAAGCGACACTGGTACGATAGCCTTGGTCTTTGGCGTGATCTTTGCTTCGATCAAATTTGGATCGATATTATACGTCCTCTCGTCGATATCGACGAATACGGGCTTTGCGCCCAGAAACGCTATCATCTCGGCCGTCGCGATAAAGGTAAAAGGCGTCGTGATGACCTCATCGCCGGGCTTTATATCAAGCGCCATAAAAGCTAGCAGCAGCGCGTCCGTGCCGCTACTGCAAGCTATAGCGTGCTTTGCGCCGCTAAATTTAGCCAGATTTTCCTCCAGCTCGCCGACCTTGCCGCCGATATAGACCGAGCTATCTAGCACCTCTTTGATCTGCTCGTCGATTTCGTTTTTGTATTTTTGATACTGGGCCTGTAAATTTATAAAATTTATCTTCATCTTTGCTCCTATTTTATGGATCTTAGTATCTCCTCGCCGGCGTCGTCTAGTCTCTTTCCGTTAAAGTGCGCCTTGCAAAACTCCACTATCTTGCCGTGAAATTTGGCGTAAATTTCATTCATGTTTAGCTCGCGTCCGTACACCTCGCAGACCCGCTCGCTATCTACGGCCTCTAGCCACTCCTGCGCCTCTTCATAGCTTTCAAACCCATATCCCAAAAAGCTCAAAATCCGCAAAGCGTAGCTATCTACGACCATCACGTCGCGTCCGCACGCGTAGCAAAGCACCGCGTCGCAGGTCTCTGCGCCGATGCCTTTGACGCCAAGCAGCCACTCTCGGCTTACGTTTTCTTTGAAATTTTCAAAATCGCCGAATTTTTTAAAAATCGCGTCACAAAGCGTTTTTAGGCGTTTTGC
>CAUQHH010000037.1:0-13413 GCA_963517705.1 uncultured Campylobacter sp. | reverse complement strand
GCTCGGAAGTGTCGCGGGATGCTAAATTTACGCTCTCGGGCGAGATTTTATCTTTGGTTGCAGGCGCGCCCTGCCCGCTTTTATCAAATTTAGCCTGCTCGTTTGGCAAATTTTGACCGTTTTTATCTTCGACTCTAGCGTTTTCGCCGCCGATTTTTACTTTACCTTTAGCTTCCGACTCGTCAAAAAGCGCCTTTATATCGGTCAAATTTGCTCTCGAGTGCGCGCCTGATGCGGCTTGCGCATCTTTTATGGTGACTTTTTCGGAGCCGCTTGAGGCTGAAAGGCTCGGCTTATGGCTTAAATTTTGCTTTTGCTCGGGCTCGCTTTTATCGCCGAAATACCGCTCGATTTTAGCTATTAGCGCGTTGTCGCTTTTAACCTTTACCCTGACGTCTAGCAGGTAAAACGCCCCGGCGAGCAAGATACAGGCGATGATAAAAATGGAAAGTAGTAGCTTTAGGCCGCCGCGCGAGCGCCCCTTTTTGGAGCGCCTTTTCGCGGCCTTTTTTCTAGGTTTCGAGTTCAATTAGTTTTTGCTTTGATCGATGAGTTTGCCCGCACTTATCCAAGGCATCATAGAGCGTAGTTTTTTGCCGGTTTGATTTAGCAGGCTTCTTTCGGCGATGCCGCGCTCTGCGTTCATGCGCACGTATCCGGCCTTGCGCTCGAGGATAAAGTCTTTTGCGAATTTACCGTTTTGGATCTCTTTTAAAATTTCCTTCATAGCTTTTTTGCTGTCTTCGCCGATAACGCGCGGACCGCTCACGTAGTCGCCGTACTCTGCGGTGTTTGAGATAGAGTAGCGCATATCGGCCATGCCGCCTTGATACATTAGATCGACGATTAGTTTTAGCTCGTGCAAGCACTCAAAATACGCCATCTCAGGCTCGTATCCGGCATCTACTAGCGTCTCAAAGCCCGCGTTTACCAGCGCGCAAAGTCCGCCGCAAAGCACCGCCTGCTCGCCGAAAAGATCGGTCTCGGTTTCGTCTTTAAAGGTAGTTTCTATGATGCCCGTTCTGCCGCCGCCGATCGCGCTAGCGTAGCTTAGAGCGAGTTCTTTTGCTTTTCCGCTTGCGTTTTGCTCTACGGCGATTAGATCAGGGATGCCGCCGCCTCGTACAAATTCACTCCTTACGGTGTGGCCCGGCGCTTTTGGAGCGATCATGATAACGTCGATGCCTTCAGGAGCTTTGATCTGTCCAAAATGCACGTTAAAGCCGTGTCCAAAAGCTATCGCGTCGCCTTCGTTTAAATTTGGCTTTATATCTCGCTCGAAAATTTCGGCTTGAAGCTCGTCGGGAGTCAGTATCATTATGACGTTTGCAGCCTTTGCCGCTTCGGCTACGGTTTTTACTTCAAAGCCCTTTGCTTCGGCTTTCGCCCAGCTTTTACCGCCCTTTGCTAGACCCACGATCACCTTTACGCCGCTATCGCGCAAATTTTCAGCGTGCGCGTGGCCTTGCGAGCCAAAACCTATCATCGCTACTGTTTTGCTTCTAATCAAGCTCAAATCGCAATCTTTGTCATAGTAAATACTTACAGCCATATTCTCTCCTCTTAAAAAATTTGTGAGATTATACTATTTAGTCGCTAAAATAAGCTTAACATATGTATTTAAGTTTTTTAAAAAGCCTTTTAGTGTAGAATTGTCACTTACGAAATCTCGATGCAAAGTGTAAAAAATGAATGAATCAATTTATAAACATATAAAGGCTCTTCCGCCGCTTGACGATACGATAATAAAAATTCAAACCGTTTGCTCAGACGACAATAGTTCGCTTAACGATCTATCTCAAATAGTCGAAAAAGACCCGATGTTAACGGCAAATATACTACGCTCGGCAAACTCCCCTCTTTATGGATTTAGCAGAGAGATTACTACGATATCAAGAGCGGTTACGCTGTTTGGCATGGCGACCATACGCGGTTTCGCTCTATCAAGCGCAGTCAAAAAAAGCTTTAAGATAAACTTAGATCCGTACGGCATCACCAGTCAAGATTTTTTAAATATTTCTATAATGCAAAATGCTCTAATGTATAACTGGTATTCAAAAATCAACGCTAGCGAGCTTACCGTTTTAAGCCCCGCCTCGTTTATGTTAGAAGTGGGCAAAATCGTCATCTCAAACGAGCTAAACGAAACAGGCAAAGCCGATGACTTTAAGGCAAAATTAAAAAATATTTCAAGCCCTTTTGATTTATCTGAGCTAGAAAACGAGATCGTCGGCATCTCTAACGAAACCGTAACGGCTAAAATTTTCGAACAATGGAACCTTGAACCTGAGCTTGTCGACGCGATTTTGTATTCAAACAACCCGGATGATGCGCCTGAACACATAAAAAGCTACTCAAAAGCACTTAAAGTCGTAAAAAATGCTGTCAATATCTTTAACCAACTAAACGACGACAATCTGCAAAATACGCTAATGTGCCTCGACGAATACGGCTTTGCGCAAGATAAATTCCTAGAAGCCGTCGCAAAAGTTAAAGCTAATTTGTGAAAGAATTTTTAACAAAACTGCTTGACGGAGTGAGCGAAAAGGAAGTCGCCTCCTCCAATAAAGAAATCCTACGAAATTTACTAAATTTAAACGCCGTAAGCCACCACAAAGATCGCTACTACCTAAATAACGGCTTTGTCTGCGGTAAACTCGATATAAGCGCAAACGGCACGGGCTTTTTGGCGCCATACGACAAACGCTTTAAGCAAGATATAATAATAGAAAATAAAAATTTAAACGCCTCGCACTACGGGGATATCGTGCTGGCAAAACTCCTGCCGCTAAAGAAAAAACGCCAAAGCGCCAAGGTCGTGATGACGCTAAAACTCGCCAATGAAACAAGCGTGGTTTATACTAAACAAATAGGCTCGGTAATCCTTGGCGTAAACGTAAAAACTGCGCTTAGCTCGCCGCTAAAAGCCTCGCAAAAATCGCTAAAAATGCTGCCGCCCGGCACGCTACTAAAAATCGGCAACCTAAATAACGAAATAGTGGAGGTCATCGGCAATATAAACGACCCGCTTAGCGACGAAAAAATCTCGCTCGCCGTCTTTAACAAAAACGACGAATTTAGCGAGGAGTGCGAAGCCGAAGCGATCGCATGGGGCGACGAGGTCGATCCTACGATGTACCCGCAGCGAGCGGATTTGCGGGATTTGCCATTTTGCACTATAGATCCCGTCGATGCTAAGGACTTTGACGACGCGATATATTTCGACGAGAAAAAACGCGAAATTTACGTCGCGATCGCCGATGTGAGCGAATACGTCACGCCCTACTCTCCGATAGACGCAGAGGCTAAAACGCGCGGATTTTCTATATATTTTCCGCACAAAGCCGTACCGATGCTACCGCGAAATTTGAGCGAAAATATCTGCTCGCTTAAGCCAAATACCGCACGCCTTGCGTTTTGTTTCAAAATCACGCTAGACGAAAACTGCGAAGTCGTAAAAGAAGAGCTCCTAGAAGCTCTAATCGCCTCAAAAAGACGCTTTAACTACGACGAAGTCGATCAAATTTTACGCGGCGAACGCGAGGATGAAACCAGCTGGATAAAACCTCTTTTCGCGCTTACCTCACGCCTGCGCAAAAAACGCCTAAAAAACGCGTTTGACTTTAGAACCCAGGAGCTTCGTATGAGCCTTGACGCAGACGGCAGGCTGGTCTCTACGAGATTTGAGACCGATACGAACTCGCACAGACTAGTCGAAGACTGCATGCTACTAGCCAACGTCGCTGCGGCAAAACGCATCGGCAAAGGCGTTTTTAGAAATCACGGCTCGCCCGATCTGCGAAAAATACAAATTTTACTCGAAGATCTCGGCGCTCTGGGCTTTGACTTCGTTTATGAGAGCGATATCGCAAATTTGGTTCGCAAAATCCAGGCCCAAGCCGATGCCATAGGCAACCGCGAGGAGATCGACAAACTCATCATAAAATCGCAAAAAAAAGCCGAATACGGCGCGCAAAATTTGGGCCACTTCGGACTGGGGTTTGAACGCTACACGCACTTTACGAGCCCGATCCGCCGCTACTCCGACCTTACATTGCACCGCCTTTTAAAGGCCAAGTTGCGCAACGACGAGAAGTTTTTTAACTATCTGCTTTTAAATATCGAAGCGACTTGCTCAAATTTGAGCGAACTCGAGCGTGAAGCCGACAGAGTTGTGTTTGACTTTATGGATAGGAAATTTGCGCGCTGGGCAAAAGAGCGTATCGGACAGCGGTTTAACGCCTATATTAGCGAAAATCAAAACGTTGCTGTCGCTAGGCTTGACGACGAGATAAAGGGCGCCAGGATATTTTTGGGCGCGTACGGCGTAAATTTGCTGCAAAAGGTCATCGTCGAAATCACGGACGCAAATATCGCAACGGCCGAAATTTTCGGCAAAGTCGTAAAGAAAATCGATGTATAGAAAAGAGCTTGAGGCTGCGCTAAATGCGGCTAAATTTCCAAATTATTTTTTGCTTTACGGCGCGGACGAATACCAAATCGAGCTTTTTGCGAAGGAAATTTTAGCCAAATTTAAAGATTTTGAAATTTTGAGCCTTTACTACGACGAGTACGATTTTGACGCTGCACGCGCGCATCTTTGCGAGCCTTCGCTTTTTGGCGGCAGCCCGCTTTTACACGTAAAAAGCGACAAAAAAATCCCCGCAAAAGAGCTAAAAATCCTGATAGACGGTTGCAAAAACGGCGGCGTATTTATTTTTGAGCTTTTTGAGCCCGACGCCAAAGCCGTTTTTGATACGCAAAAGGCTTTCGGGATAAATTTTGCGAGATTTTTTAAACCGGGCTCTCCCGAAGAAGCCGTAAATTTACTCGGCAGACAAGCCGCAAAAATGAACCTAAATATTACAAAAAACGCGCTTTTTGAACTCTATCGCATACATAACGAAAATTTATATCTAGCCGCAAGCGAGCTAAATAAACTAGCTTCCCTAAACGAGCCTATAAACGAAAATATCGTAAGAAGTTTGGTCTTTTCGCTATCAAGCGTGAGTTTTGACGATTTTTTCGATAAATTTATCGCGCTAAAAGATATCAGGGCCGATTTTTTCTCCTGCGCGGACGATGGAAATTTTAATGAAATTTTATTTATAAACTCGCTTTACCGCGCGTTTTTTAGACTCTTTAAACTACATGCGGACATCAAAATAACAGGCAAATTCGACATCAAAGAAACGCTCGGCTATGCGCCGCCGCCAAACGTCGCAAACGAACTAAAAAGGCAGTGTCTGGCGGTAAATTTAAAAGCGTATAGGGAAATTTTTACCGCGCTAAATTTGGCAGAATTTGAGCTAAAAACAAACTCCGCGCTCGACAAAAAAACTTTTCTACTCTCCTGCGTGCTGGGCCTGCAAAATCTTATCGGTAAAAACAGCAAATATTAAGTAAAAAAAAGATAAAATCAGCTCTTGTCGAAAGACTTCCTTGCCCGTTTGCAACCGTGCAGCGAGCTTAATACCCACAAGGAGAATCAATGAAGCACTACGAGCTTTTGTTCATTTTGAAGCCTACTTTGACGGAAGAAGAAGTAAGCGCAAAAGTTGATTTCGTTAAAGAAATCCTAACCAAAAACGGCGCAAATATCGCGTCTGTTCAGTCTATGGGCACTAGAAAACTGGCCTACACCGTAAAAAAATACGAGCGCGGAACTTATTTCGTCGTGTATTTCGAAGCTCCGACTCAAGCTATCGCAGAAGTCGAGCGTATCATCAGAATCACCGAAGAGATCATTAAATTCTTAACGGTCAAATTTGAAAACAAAAAAGAGATCACCGCTTGGGAAAAGATGAGCAAGGGCATCAAACTAAACAAAAAAGAACCGAAAGTCAAAGCAGAAGAAGCTCCAGCAGCGCAAGAATAAGGACGAAAAATGTTTAATAGAGTCGTTTTAGTAGGAAATTTAACACGAGATATCGAGCTTAGATATACAACTGCGGGCGCAGCCATAGGCAACAGCGCCATCGCCGTAACGAGAAAATTTAACGTAAACGGTGAAAAACGCGAAGAAACGTGCTTTATAGACATAACATTTTTCGGAAAACAAGCGGAAATAGCAAACCAATATCTTTCCAAAGGTTCAAAGCTTCTAGTCGAAGGTCGCTTAAAATTCGACCAGTGGACGGACAATAACGGACAAAACAGAAGCAAGCACACGATCAGCGTGGAAAATATGGAGATGCTAGGTGGAGGACAACAGCAAGGCGGATATAGTCAAAATAGTAATCAAGGCTATCAGCAAGGCGGCTACCAAAATAACGGCTACGGCGGCGGCTATCAAGGCGGACAAAATCAACAAAATAGCTACGCTCAAGGCAACACGCAAAGGCAAAATTTGAATAAACCGCAACAACAAAAGCAACAGCCAAAAGACGAATACTACGGCGATAACGTCCGAGAAATAGATATAGATGCCGACAAATACGATGACGGCGATGAAACGATACCATTTTAATTAAGGAAAAAACGATGGCTGAAAAAAGAAAATATTCACGCAAATACTGCAAATTTACAGAGGCAAAGATAGATTTTATCGACTACAAGGATACTTCGCTTTTGAAGTACTGCTTGTCGGAGAGATTTAAAATCATGCCAAGACGCCTAACCGGCACTTCTAAAAAATACCAAGAGATGGTAGAAAAAGCTATCAAGCGTGCTCGCCAAGCAGCTTTGATACCTTACGTAGTCGATCGCGACGACGTAGTAACCAATCCTTTTGAAGGACTATAATTTTTAAGCCCTTTTTAGGGCTTAAATTTTATTTCCAACCCCCTATATCACTTTTCTAAGATTGATAAGACAAAAACACAAACTATAATAACTTAAACGTAGTTTTGGCTACGACTTACATTGCCACCCCAAGAACTCCTATTATCTTTAATAAAATATGATAGAACTCTTTTGAATCTTTGCCGTTGTTGCACCCAAACTCTTTCCGCCCTTTAGGATATCTTTTTTATTGCTTCCTGTATCCACTAGGATGTTTTCGGCGTTTCTATCGCCCGTTAGGACGCGATCTGTTTCGTTTAGAGCTAGTATGTTCGATTCTACCAATACTTTGTTTTCTAAGAAATTAACCCTGCTTTCATCTACCAGCCAAGTGTTTAGCTTTAGTAGCTCTTTTGTGACCATACCGTTTCTTTGAGCTATAGTCGAGAGAGTATCTCCGCTTTTTACTTTGTACATTCCCTTGCTTCCCAGATCCAGCTCTTCACCCATTCTTATTAATAGCAGGAATGATACGGGAGGTATCTTATCGATCGCATTTCTTATCTCTAAATTTGAAAGGTTTCTTATGTTGTATGTGTGGGAGTTGAGGGTTACGGGTGATGTTGGGCATAGTGTTTATGATCTCAAATATCTCGGTAGCTTGTTTTACGCTACCTACCTCGGAGGCTGTTTTTATGGCTAGGGAGTTTTTGTTTTGTTCGAGCGTAATTCTTTGGATAAAATCAGAATTTGAAACCGTGCTGATATCTACTTTGCTTAAATCCCTAGTTTGGATATATCTTGCAAATTTAGGATACATTCTCATACAAAAATCTTTTGTGGTTTTATTATTTTGTTCTAACTCTTGTATCATAAATTCTTTTTGGGTTATTTTACCGTAGATGGTAGGAGTGTAGAGTTCAATTTCTTTATTGGTATAATGATCAATAAATTGATTAATAATTTCTTCTAAATTATTTAATAGATAATCTGTGCCATATGATACAACCATAAATAAGCTTGTTGCTCCAACTACTGCCAATCCTGTTGCCATTATACCAGTTCGCAAAAGCAATGTTGCTCCAGCAACAATCGTAGGCGCCAAAGTCGTAGTTGCCCAATAAGATGCATAATATTTTATAGTATCTTTTGTGGTTGTTGAAGCAATCATATAAACTATACTGCCATCTTTATTTTTAGATATATTTATTGTTAAATCAGCTACCAACCCAGTAACAAATCCTACTTTTGCAACAAAAGTGGTCCCATTTTTTGCAAATTTATCTCCTTTATTTAAAGTTTGAATCAGCGCACTAGATGTATCAAAAACACACCAGAAACTCTTCTAATATCTTCTTCTGTAAAACTTTTTGTTTCGTTGCTATCCTTGCTGTTTAGCATTATTGTCTTCTTATATTAATTTAAATCTAACCGAATTATCCATTACAGCTTTAGCTCTTAGCTCCTTTGAACCAAATCTAAAAATACTTTTATTTCCAGATATATCAACTAAAGAAAATATAAATATATCTAGTTTAATATCATCTTCTGCACATTTAATTTCCAGGATATTTTTCCATCCGTTGCATACGTAAAATTCTTTATTTTGACGAGCGCTTGTGTCAAGTATGCATATGGAACCTAAGTCAAATTTATTTCCATTAAAGGATATCAAATGTTTATTTGTTAAATATAGACCTTTGTGAATCCAATTGGCTATAAAAAGATATACCAGTAAAATGCAAAAAATATAAAAAAATAATACATGCTTTTACAAATGCACTTTGTTGCTCAAAATTTTGCCCAAAAAACAATGTATATAAAAATATTACAATACAAAGCAAGGCAAATAAAAACCTAACAAAGTGTTCTTTAACGTGATTTCCTTTATATCGGCAGATGATGTACTCATCCTCATCAAGCTTAATATTTTCAGGCAAATCCATAAACTCGTTATCATCTTTTTCCATCTCACCACACCCAAATTCAAGTTTCCATATTTTACCCCCGCATGCCTTAAACTACATTATTGTGATTAAATTTAGGCCTAAATTTCAGGGTAATTCGGAAAGTAAAGTTTGCGAAAGACATCCTTTTTGTTTTTTATAGTTTACTTATTTGACGCCTCTTTACCGGCCAAATCAGTATCCTTCTCCTCCCTTGCCAAACCTCTAGAATCAACTAACCCTTCCGTCCTATCTTCTAAGCTTCAAACCTTACTAGCAAACGAAGAGATAAATGCAGCCAAATCAAGCCTATATCCCCGTGCAAACAGCAAATACTAAGAAATACGCACGCTCAATAAAACTTAAGTAAATTTTAGCGGCGATTTCGTTCTATTGTTTGTAAAGCGTCTTGTCGATTTTAGCAAAGCGCGATATAGTCTTTACAGTTATTGCATGCAAACTCTGTTTCACCATGCTCTCTATTTTTAAGAATATCGGTAAAATTATAGTGTTTGTGCTTTACAAAATTTTTAAATTTTCTTGATCATAAATGAAATTTTAATCGTAAATTGATGATATTAAAGTAGAAATTTAGCCCCACTACCGAGGCTAAATCTAATCAAATTTTGTAGTTATTTTGCGACGAATGCATTTTTTAGCACGTCTTCTATGACATCCACTGGGATGATTTGCATGTCTTTTTTGACGTCTTGCGGTATGTCGCCTAGATCGCGTTCATAGTTTTTGCGCGGTATCAGAGCGGTTTTGATACCGGCTTTATGCGCGGCGATAAGCTTTTCTTTTAGTCCACCGATAGGCAGCACGCGGCCGCTTAGCGTGATCTCGCCAGTCATCGCCACGTCGCTTCGCACTTTGGTATCCGTTAGGATCGAGGCGATCGCCGTCACCATCGTGATACCGGCACTCGGGCCGTCTTTTGGCGTGGCGCCCTCAGGTACGTGGATATGCAGATCATAGCGACGATACACTTCGCTAGGGCTCGGCTCTTTTTTCACGCCATCTTTGACGTCGTCAGGCAGGCTCGGGATGATTTTGACAGGCACTTTTATCTTTCTAGCGTCGATCAGCACCTTAACGAGGCTAAACGCGATATACGCGCTCTCCTTCATCACGTCGCCCAAAGAGCCGGTGATCTGCAGGCCGCCCTTGCCCTGTATGCGTATAGCTTCGATCTTTAGCACGTCGCCGCCCACACTCGTCCACGCTAGCCCGTTTACTTGACCGATCTGCGGCTTTTTATCGGCGTGCTCGATCTCAAAGACCTTTTTTTCTAAAAACTCGTTCAAATTTTTAGTCGTCACGGTTATCTTTTGCGCTTCGCCCTCGAGTAGTCTTTTTGCCGCTTTTCTAAAGATATCCGCTAGGCGACGGCGCAGATTTCGAACTCCGCTTTCGCGCGTATAGTCCGATATGATAAGGCTTAGCACGTCTTTACCTAGAGTTACTTCACTAGGCTTTAGGCCGTGTTTTTTGAGCTCTTGAGGGATTAGATATTTTTTAGCGATCTCAAATTTTTCCTGCGGGGTGTATGAGCTAAGCTCGATAAACTCCATCCTATCGCGCAGTGCGGGCGGTATGGCGCTCACGTCGTTTGCCGTCGCGACAAAAACAACCTTACTCAGGTCGATATTAAAATTTAAGTAATAATCTCTAAATTTGTTATTTTGCTCGGGATCTAATATCTCTAGCAGCACAGCCGTCGGATCGCCGCGAAAGCTCCTACCGACCTTGTCGATCTCGTCTAACACTACGACGGGATTCATCTGTTTTGCTTCGATGAGCCCCTGTACGATACGGCCCGGCATCGCGCCGATGTAGGTGCGGCGGTGCCCACGTAGCTCGTTCACGTCCTCAAGGCCGCCCAGCGCCACGCGCACTAGCTCGCATTTTAGCGCCTTTGCGATGGAGTTTGCCAGGCTAGTTTTACCAACGCCCGGAGGTCCCGCAAAGCACAATATCGCGCCGTTATTTACCTTGCCAGCTACGCCTCGTAGCTGCAAAAGCTCGCGCAGAGCAAAATACTCCTCTATCCTGTCTTTTGGTCTTTCAAGCCCGTAGTGATCGGCATTTAGCTGCTTTGCGACCTCTTGTACGCTTAGCTTTTTGTTGGCCAGATTTTCAAACGGTACCTCTACGACCCAGTCGAGGTAGCTTTGCGTCGTGTTGGCATCGGCGGAGTCTGGATGCATGCGCGATAGTTTGTCGATTTGCTTTTTTATCTCCTTATACGCGTCCTCGCCCATAAATTTTTTCTTAGCTTCCAGCTTCTTGCGGTACTCCTCAATCTCCTCCTCGCGGCTCGTGTCGGAGCCGAGCTCTTGTTGGATCTGCTTTAGCTGCTCTTTTAGAAAATACTCCTTATTTACCTTATCGATCCTTGAATGGACTTTGTTTTTTATCTCGCGCTGGAGCTTATTTGCCTCGATCTCCTCGATGACGTAGTCGATTAGCTTTAGTAGCTTTTGCTCCAAATTTTCCTCGATAAAAAACTCGTACGCCGTTTTTTTCTTTAGCCTTAGCGAGCTCAAGATGAGATCGCAAACTCGGCTAGGCTCGGCGCTCTCCTCTATCGTTTTTAAAAGATCCGGCGGAAAAAAATGGCTAAGCGCGGCCAGATCTCGCACCTTTTCGCGAAGTACGGTTAGTAGAGCGTCGCTTTTGGTATTTTCTGGTCTTTTTTCGTGCAACACGTCCACGACCGCTTGTAGCGGCTTTGAGGAGACTTTTGAGACTATACGGCCTTTGCTCGTGCCTTGAAATAAAATTTTTACTCTACCGTCTGGCAGTGGCACTCGCCTCATAACGGTGCCTATGACGCCGGCGTCGTAGATAGAGTCAAATTCTCGTGCGCCTTCGTTTTGCGCTTTCGTCGGTACGACCAGGAGTGGGCTTTGCGACTCGAGGGCCAAATTTAGCGCTTCGATATTTTCCTCGTCGCTCAAAAAAAGCGGCGTGATCATAAAAGGATATAAAAATAGCTCGTCCTCGACGATAACGGGTAGCTGGGCGGGGAACATTTTTGATTCGTAAATTTGCAAATTTAGCTCCTATTCAAACATTTTTCTATACCAAGGAAGCTGTGGAAGAACGATATTTGCGTCGTTTAGCGGCGATGCTTGCACCTTTTCTTTATAAATTTGCGCCGACTCGTCCCTGCCAGTGCGTTCATATAGATCGGCTATCTGCACGTCTAGGTTGTAGATCGCGAGCTTAAATTTAACCAGCATAGTTTCGATCAGCGAGCGATACTGCGTGTTTGGGTAGATGTAGAGAAATTTTTCTATCTCGGCGATGCTGTCTTGCATTAGCTTTTGATTGCGATTAGGTTGCGAGAACGAGTCAAAATTCGCTTTTATTTTTAAATACTGCGCAAATTCGCTCCTAGGGCCGCCGTCGCCGTATCTTTTAAGGTATTCGTCTAGGTAAAAATTTGCCATCAGATACTCTTCGTCGTTAGCGTGAGCCTGAGCTAATATCAGTAAAATTTGCTCCAAAAGCGGGCTAGCTACGTGCTCGCTAGACATTACAGTGTAGTGTTTATCGGCGCTTTCTAGGTCACGATTTTTGATATCGCCGATGATCTCAGAGTACCACTGATCGGGCGTTAGATTATAAAGCTCGGTGTATTTGTCGGCACAACCGCCGATTAAACAAACAAAAAACGCTGCGGATAAAAATTTGATCAAATTTTTCATACGTTCCCTTAAATTTTAAATTTTTTAAAACGGACTATTTTACCATTGTTTTTATTGCTTTTCGGTAAATTTGATTTCATTTTATGCTTAAAAATAGGAAATTTTGGATACAATTCGCGTAAAAAGTAAATATTTAATTAAGGAGATATATATGATTTTCCAAGTCAAAAGTCCGATTTTAGGCTTTGAGCATATTAAAAGTTATGAATTAAAAGAACTGGACCAATTTTTCATAAAGCTTCAAAGCATGGACGACGATACATCTTTCACCGCGATAAATCCGTATGCTTTGAGAAATTACGAATTTGAGATACCGACGTACTATCAGGAGCTGATGGACATAAACGACAAAAGCGAGCTAAGGATTTATAATATCATGGTCGTGAGCACTCCGATCGAGACCTCAACGGTAAATTTCATCGCTCCTATCGTTTGCAATATGACAAATATGACGCTCTCGCAAATAGTCCTTGATGCATGGGCATATCCGATGTATAAACAGGCTGAAAAAATTTCGGATTTTATTGAGAAATAAAAATTTTAAGGAATACCAAGTGAAAAATTCTAATTTTTTTCTAGTTGCGATTTTTTTACTAAGCGCAAGTAGCGCCTTTGCAGTAAAAGATAAAAATTATCTGGAACATAATTTAGCTTCCGCATCATCTAGCAGATATCTAGACAATAAAGAAACCGCCAACCTTCAAAAAAGAGTCATAAATGAAGAAGTAATAGACCAGTATGGCATTAAAAGACTAGAAGAAAGAAAGATAATATACGGTGATATAGAGAGCATCGGGGCCTCTGTCTTAAGAACTGTGGGCAATAGCTCCCAAGGATACGGCTATAATTACAGGCCTATTTTAAGTTCCAGTACGATACATACATCCATCACGGATGTCGTATTTGAAAAAGAAGATCCAAACTATAGCTTAAACTCATCAAAAGCGACTTTTGACTTTTCCGATAGGAAAAATACCGACGGAGCAAGCATAGCAAATGATATAGTAGGAAAAAGAGTTGTTTATGCT
>CAUQHH010000036.1:0-13659 GCA_963517705.1 uncultured Campylobacter sp. | reverse complement strand
CTAAAAACCAGCAAAACGGCGGCTAAATTTAAAAACTTAAGCCTGAACACTAAGGACATTCCCGCCAAGTTCGGCTATTCTTTTATCTACGGCTTGCGTTGCTTTTTCTATCGTCTTTTGCGAAATTTCAGGTAACTCGCCGCCCCAAATTTTCTCAGCCTCTTTAAAGCCCCTTAGCATACCTTCTTTTCCAGCTTCTAGCTTTTGCAAGTCGTCTCCTGCGGCGCTAATGATAAAATTTGAAATCCTATCCGCAGTATTTGTGATACCGAAAAATCCATTCTCGCTCACTAGATCGCTGGCTTCGCTTTGGCTTAGTTGTGTTATAGGTTTGCCCTCGTAGCCGATAGATTTAAAATCGACGCCGGACAAGATATCGTTTAGAGAATTTATACTTTTGTTTTGAGCGCCGAAAATGTCGCTAAATTTTGCAGAGCCGTTAAAGGCCGAAACTTGAGACAAGAAATTTGAGCTCGCATTTGAATCGGCTCTAGCCTGAAAATGCGACAAATAGCTATTTGTTAGCTGCTTTACGTCTATATTTGCATAGGCTTCTTGCATTCTTTTGATATTTTCGTTTTGATCTACGCTTGCCGAATTTTGGACGTTCTGTACGTCGTAGCGAGGTTGCGGGATATATAGATTTTGGGGTAAGCCGTTCATGCTTTGCATTTTTTATCCTTTAGATTTTATTCTATATTATATATCGTCAAATTTAGGATAAAGTTAACGGGTAAAAAATTATTTTACCCTATCGCCGACGTGGCCGTTATATACGATATCCTTAGCGTCGATATTTTCGTCAAGTAAAATTTCGCTTATCTTGCCGCTTTTTTTGATGCTTTCGATATCTTGTTGCAAATCCTCTTGATAGCTGTATATCATCGCGGCTCCTGCGACGCCCTCTACGCCCTCTAGCGCCTTAAAGAGCTCTATCTCGCCGTCTAAATTTTCCGCGCTCATCACGACTACAATCTTGCCATCTTGCGCGGCGATGACCTCACAGCCTTTTACTTGATCGATTCTTTTAGCTACTTCGGCAGCTTCGTTTCCGTCTTTGGTATATACTATCGCACTTGATATATTCATTTTACGCTCCAAAATTTAACCTCTTTTTCGTACGCGACGCTGATTAGCCTACCGTTATCGGAGAGGTAAATTTCATTTAAAATTTGCTGTCCGGTTTTTATGGTCGCGAGTTTTGTTTTGCTTGCGATGTCGTAGACCAGGATATCGCTCTCTTCGCCGTTCATATACGCTAGCGTTTTGGCGTCATCGCTAAGCCCCGTCGCATAAACGATAAAATCGGACTTAAAATAGCTCATCGAGCCGTTAAAAACACCCGCTTGTTTGTCGATGCTACCAACAGCTACGACGTCATTTTTATAGTCGATGTCATACATGTTGTCTTTAAAGAAATTTAGAGTTTGTTCGGTTTGGCGAGTTTTTAGATTATAGATATAAATCACGCCGCTTTCGGCTCCGATAGCGATTTTGTCGCGGGTTTTATTGATCTCAAAATCCACATAAAGCGCGATAGAAAATTTATGTTTAAAGACTGCTTTTTTACTCTCTAGGTCGATATAGTAAATTTCATTGCCAAAGTCCGATACTACCGCCGTTTTTTCATCTATGAAAAAGGCTTTTTTAGCGGATTTGTTAGCTAGGTGCATATTGCCAACCTCGCTCCAGCCGTCGTTTTCTTTTTTAAAAACATACAAATAGCGCTCGTTGTAGTCCATCTCGGTTAAAACCAATAGCATATCGCCTAGACGGTCGATACTAAAAATCTTTGCTGGCTCTTCGTCGCTAAAGTGCGTTTTGACCGTGCGAAATTTGATCGGTTCTAAAAATTTATCCGCCTTTATGTCGTAGATATCAAGCTCGCTGCCGTCCGTACCCAGATATAAAATTTCATCTATCAAATTTGAGCTTATCACGTTTGCGCCGGCTTTTATGACCTTATTAGGTTGTGATATCTCAAGCGGTGCCGCTGTCAAATTTACGGTCAAATTTAAGCAAAAAATCGCCGTAAAAAATAAAATAAATTTTCTCATAACGCCTCCATTTTGATACTATTTGCGAAGCAAACTTCCATACACTGCGCGCAACCGACGCATTTTTGATTTACGCTCGGACGAAAAACGCCTAAAAAATCGATCGCTCTAAATTTGCAAACGTCCTGGCAACTACAGCAAATCGTGCCGTTCCATGCAAGACAACTATGCACGTCGATAAAAATTTTAGCTTCGATTTTAGTCGCGAATTTTAAATTTAAAACCTCTCGTCCCGCCTCTTCGCAAGCGAGCGCACACTCTTTACAAAAGTTGCACCCCAAGGACTTAAATTTAAAATTTACTCTCTCGTTTTCAAAATTCAAAAGCTCTCTGTCGCAAGCGCTAACGCAAGGCGCTTCGCAATCCACACAATTAAATTCGCCGCAAAAATAAGGCGGAGCGATAAATTTTTGAGCGGTTTTGCCGCCCAAAAATTTAGTAAATAATTCGCGTCTGGATACGCTCACCTAACGCCTTCGTTTAGTACGTCTAATAGATTGGAATGCTGAGATGAGTTAGCATCGCGGTACTCAGGCTTGAAGTTATTTTTAAATTTAGCTTCTACGTTAGCCTGCGGTACGTGGCACGTAGTGCAGTTAAAGCGGTCGTCGCTAAGCTTGCCCTCAAGGTCTTTTTTGTTCCTTATGCTATAAAGGTGCGATTTAGGGATCGGAGTCGCGCCGACGTCTTTTGCGACTTCAGGCATATGACATGTAACGCACATATTATTATCAGCAGTTATCGGTATCAAACCCTCTAAATCATGAGGTATCATCGGCGGTGCGTTTTCAAAAGAGCGCTCGTATCTTTGCGCTTCGCCTGCGGCAGGTTTCGTCCAGTTGATATCGGCTAGCTTTACCTCTTCTTCGTCCATAACGTCGTTAGCCGAACGCAAGATATTTAGATCCTTTGCTTCTTTGCTATCGGATGATTTTGATTTATTTTTTTGCTCTACTTTTTGAGTTTGTACGGAGCTAGAGGATTTTTGCTCTTCTTTAGCTTCGACGTATCCAGAAAATACGAGGACAGCACACGCCAGTCCCGCCAAAATTCTCGCCTTCATTGATTTTTCTCCTTTAGTAAATTTCTTATATTAAATTTGAGCGCGTCGTCGTCGCAGACGTCGATACAGCGTCCGCAACTGATGCACTCGCTCGAGGTTATAAACCCGCTTTGCTTGCCGATGATGCCAAGCACTTGGTTTTCCGGACAGATTAGCTTACACTTCATACAGTTGGTACAGCTAGCCGCATCGTGCTTTACTCTGATAAGAGCAAATTTGCCGGCTATCGCGTAAAAAGCGCCCAGCGGACAAAGCTTTGAGCAGACTAGTCTATCGCCGATAAACGCGTCTATCGCAAACACTCCAAACGCCACAAACAGCCACAGCGTGCCGCCGTAGATGACGCCGCGCTGAATAATGCCGATAAAGCTAATACCCTCAAACGCCGGAGCCGAAGTGACTAGCGAGATAAAAAGAGTAAATCCCAAAACGTAATATCTCGCGCTTCGCGTGAAATTTACGAATTTTTTATCTTTGTCGTAGCCAAGCTTTACTCTGACCCAGCGAGCGGCTTCGGTGATGATATTTACCGGGCAAACCCAGCTGCAAAAGGCGCGCGGAGCGACGATCGCGTAAAAAGCAAACACGATAGCGGCTCCCACGAGCGCGCCCGAAGCAATACTAAAACTAGCTAAATATAGCTGCAAAACGGCAAACGGATCGCTAAGAGGAACGACTCCGAAAAGCAAAGACGAGCTGAGATTGCCTTGTAAAATTTTAATTCCGTAGTAGTTGCTCGCAAAAAACAGCCCTAGGATTAAAATTTGACTTATCCTTCTTAAAATCAAATATTTCATAGCAAATCTCCGCTATTTAGATAGTCGTTTAGCTTTTTCTCGTCGGTTTTAAACTCTTTTGGTTCGGCATCTTTTAGCTTTTTATCCGCGCCCTCGACCCAGCCTTTTACGTACTGTTCGTTGCTAGAGCCCAGCCCTATCTCACGCGGAAGCACGAAGATAGAGGCTTTTGGCGTCACGCAAACTTGTTCGCACATGCCGCAGCCCGTGCAGTAGTCGGCGTCCACGACCGGTTTAAAAAACGCGTGCTTTTGTGTGCGTTCATTGCGGACGTACTCAAGCCTTAACGCTTTATCTATCAAAGGACAGGCGCGGTAGCAAGCGTCACAGCGAAGTCCCTCGTAAGCGATGCAGAAATTCGGATCCAGCACCGCGATACCCATTTGCGCTTTGTTTATATTCAGCCTGCCGTTATCCTCGCTCACTAGCTTCGTATCTAGAGCTCCGGTCGGACAAGCGACCGTGCACGGGATATCCGTACACATATAGCAAGGGATATTTCGCGGGGTAAAAAACGGAGTGCCGTAAGGCAATCCGTCGTCTAGATCCGCGAGCTTAAGCGTATCCCAAGGACAGGCTTCTACGCAAAGCCCGCAGCGTATGCACTCGCTAAGGAAATTTTTCTCCTTTAAAGCACCTGGCGGCCTGATGAGTAGAGTTTGGGCTTTAGCCGTCGTTTGCGTACTCCAGGCAAAGCCGCCTGCAAGAACCAAACTAATCGCCTTTAACCCAAATTTTAAAGCCTCTCTTCTATTTTGCATTATTAAGCCTTGTAAATTTTAACCGCGCATTTTTTATAGTCGGTCTCTTTTGAGATCGGGCAAGTCGCATCTAGGCAGACTTTGTTGATATACACGTTTTCATCAAAAAACGGCACGTAAACTAGTCCCGAAGGAGTTTTGTTTCGTCCGCGCAGATCTAGCCTTGCTTTTACCTTACCGCGGCGAGACTCGACCCAAACTACGTCGTTATGCTGTAAATTTAGCTTTTGCGCATCGCCCTCGTGCATGTAGCAAAGAGCCTCAGGTACAGCGCGGTAAAGCTCAGGAACACGCATAGTCATAGTGCCGGTGTGCCAGTGCTCCAAGACGCGGCCCGTGCATAGCCAGAAAGGATACGTAGTATCAGGCATCTCGCACGGATCCATATAAGGGCGGAAGAAAATTTTAGCCCTATTAGCGATAGAAAATTTCTCGTCTCCGCTAGTTACTTTGGTCAAATCGCCTTTTTGCAACTTGGCTTTTTTATTTCCGTAGAATGCAAACTGCTTGCCGTCTTCGGCAAATTTCTTCGCGTACGGATCGTATTTGGCATTAAATCTCCACTGGGTTTCTTTGCCGTCTACTACAGGCCATCTTAGGCCGCGCACTTTGTGATAAGTATCAAAGTCCGCTAGATCGTGTCCGTGACCCGAGCCAAATTTGCGGTAGTCTTCCCAAAGATATTTTTGAACGAAAAATCCGTAGCCCTCAAACACTTTGCCGTCCGAGCCGACGATTTTTCTACTGTCGCCGAAAACTTCAGAGTTATCAAAATCTTCCATTATAGCGTCTTTTGCAGGATAGCTCTTAGCCTCTTCGTTTGCGAAAAGCACGTCAAATAGCGTATCTTCTTCGCTATAACCCATGGCTTTTGCCTCGTCTAGCACGCTTGGAAGCGTTAGCTTATCGTCCACTTTTTGTTCGCCCCAAACCTCTTTTAGCTTAAAGCGCTTAGCAAATTCCAGCATTTGCCAAGTGTCGCTCATCGCTTCGCCTACCGGAAGGACTTGCTGACGCCAGTGCTGCGTTCGGCGCTCGGCATTACCGTACGCGCCCCATTTTTCGTAAATCATCGCAGTAGGCAAGATTAGATCGGCAACCTTAGCCGAGATGCCCGGATACGGGTCTGAGACGATGATAAAGTTATCCATCTCGCGAGCGGCTTTTATCCAGTGGTTTGCGTTTGCGGTGTTTTGCCATGGGTTATTTACCTGCACCCATGCCCATTTCATCTTTCCGTCTTCCATGTCGCGCATCATTTTTACGTAGTGGGAGGCGACTTTCGGATTTAGCGTGTTTTTAGGAAGTTTCCAAATTTTCTCGCTTATTTCGCGGTGTTCGGCGTTATCTACGACCATATCCGCAGGCAAGCGATGAACGAAAGTACCGACCTCGCGTGCCGTTCCGCATGCGCTTGGTTGTCCGGTTAGCGAGAAAGCGCCCTCGCCCGGTTTTGCTTGTTTGCCAAGTAGCATATGCACCATATAGGCTTGCTCGTTTACCCAAGTGCCGCGTTGGTGCTGGTTAAAGCCCATTGTCCAAAAGCTAACTACTTTTCTACCTTTTTCGATGTACCAGTCGGCCAGTTGCTTTAGTTTTTTCTTAAATTCTTCCAAATCCTCGTTTGGATCGCCTTTTATTAGCGGAGCGGAGAAGTCAAGCGTATAAGGTTTAAGAGCTTCTTTAAATTCCTCAAACGTGATTTGCCAGTGTTTGCCCGCAGTAGCCGTATTTTTATTTTCCATCACGTCACCCTCTTTATAGCCTAGATAGCCCAGAGTCACGCCCTCGTTTTTGCTTAGTTTCTTATGAAGCTCCGTCTCTACGACGTCTTTTTCGTTTGAGTAGTTAGGATGATTTGGATTATTTCTAAGCCCGTAGCCGATATCGGCAGGCCCCGTCGCAAATACGCAGTGGCTATTTACGTAGTCCCAATCGATGGCTTCAGGATGATTATAAACGATCTCGTGAGCGATGTAGTTCCAGATAGCTACGTCGCTTGAAGGAGCGAAAATAATCTCGGAATCGGCGATATTTGACGTTCTAGTCGAATACGTGCTTAAATTTACGACCTTTACGCGCTCAGGATCGCTTAGCTTCTTATCGCTGACGCGCGCCCAAAGTATCGGGTGCATCTCGGCCATATTCGCACCCCAAGTTATGATAGTATCGGTTAGCTCTATGTCGTCGTAGCAGCCCGCAGGCTCGTCGATACCAAAAGTCTGCATAAAACCCGTAACCGCGCTAGCCATGCAGTGGCGAGCATTCGGGTCTATGGAGTTGCTTCTGATACCCGCTTTCCATAGCTTAACCGCCGCATAACCCTCTAAAATAGTGTATTGACCCGAGCCGAAAACGCAGGCTGAATGCACGCCGTTTTTAGCCATGGTTTCTTTATATTTTTCAGCCATGATGTCAAAGGCTTTTTCCCAGCTAATCGGTTTAAATTTGCCCTTTTTGTCAAATTCGCCCTTTTCGTTTACGCGTAAAAGCGGCTGAGTGATACGGTCCGCGCCGTACATGATCTTGGCGTTAAAGTAGCCTTTGATGCAGTTTAGGCCGCGGTTTACCGGCGCTTCAGGGTCGCCCTTGACGGCTACGATTTTGCCTTCTTTGGTTGCGATCATTACGCCGCAGCCCGTTCCGCAAAACCTACATGCAGCCTTATCCCAGCGCCAGCCCTTTTCAGCTGTGTTTTGCGCAGCTGCCATAGAACTAGGCAGCGCTATACCGGCACTCGCGCAAGCAGCCGAAGCGGCGGCGCTTTTTATAAAATCTCGTCGATCCATTTTATCTCCTCGTTTATTTTTCAAGATAGCTCTTAAAAATCAAGCGGATATTAACTGTTACAACCTAAATTTAAGTTGATTAAAAACAATTAGTTCTTTGGCAATATTTGGAATTCAAATTAGGACCAAAATTATCTTTATTTTACATATTTAAGGGGTAAAGCTTGAAATTACGAATAAATATATTTTATTATATTTAGTAAATTTGATATTCTTTTTGATAACAAAACCCATAATATTTCGGAAACTATTTATAAAATATAAATTTAACGTGTAAAATCGTAACATTTTTTCATTGTAAATATAAAGCTATATATCAAGTAGAAAAACAGTAGTCTATTTTTAAATTTAACCTTTTCAAAACGCTAATTTTAGGCTAAATTATCATAGGTATAAAATTGATTAAAATTCAAGACCGTATAGCTCATAAATTAAAAATTTAATCAAATTTGCGTTCTATATTTAAATTTTATTTTTAATTTTTAAAATATAGATATAAATTAAATTTTACCTTTTGTTTTTGGTGATACCCGCACCTTTAAAGCGCAAATTTAAAAACGCGCTGTAAAATTTGCTCAAATTTAGCCAAGGATAAAAAATGCCGCGACCGACGAATAAAATAGACCTGCTAAACGCTTCGGAGACAAATTTCAAAAAGCTTTTGTCGCTAGTTGAAAGTATGAATGAGGCAGAGCAAGAGGCCAAATTTGACTTCGAGGATAGAGATAAATGCGTCCGAGACGTGCTCGCACACCTTTACGAGTGGCACTTGCTTTTGATAAATTTTATCCAAAAAAACCTAAGCGGTGAGCGGGCTTCATTTTTACCGCAGCCGTACAACTGGAAAACCTACCAGCAGATGAACGTACAAATTTGGCGCAAGCACCAAGATATGCCGCTTTGCGAGGCTAAAACTCTGCTGGCGCAAACACACGAAAAAGTGATGCAGCTTACGGCATATTTTAGCGATGAGGAGCTCTTTGCTCGTGGGCATTTTGATTTCACTGGCGACCTAAATCTCGCCTCCTACATCACCAGCAGCGCCTCATCACACTACGACTGGGCGATAAAAAGATAAGAAAGCACAAAAGAAGTCTAAAAACTAGCTTGAGATCTGCCGCTTTACTAGTCAAATTTAGGCAGGCAAATTCGCCAAATTCGGTCGCCCATCGCTTTAAATGCGTCTTAACATTAAGCTAAATTTAGCCAGATTTAGACTTTTAAATTTCAGGAGAACGAATGAAAATAAAATTTTCTCTCATAGCTGCCGTTTTGGCGCTAACGGGATGCGGCGATAACAACATCGATATCGTGAAAAACTACACGCTACCGATAAAAAAATCAATGACGATAGGCACCGCCGTAGACGGGTACAAGGGCTGCCAAAAGGTAAAATGGGAAGACGTTAGCGGAAACGATCTAAAGCTAGTCAAAGTAACTTGCGAGGTTAGTAACGACGTACTTAAGGCGGAATTTGACAAACAAAACGCTCGCTACGAAGAGGCCGTGCAAAAAGCCAAAGACGACGCGCAAAAAAGTCTAGAAAAGACGCTAGAGCGGATAATGAATAACTACAACGAACTAAAAACCGAGGGCAGCAGCGACGCAAACAAAGAGGAGATGCTGGCGCTAGCGAATAAATTTTGCAAATACGACGAAGAAAAAGCAAAGAAAAGTAGCTTCAGTGCGCCCGTAAACTGCGATAACGACGCGATCGCGGACGAGCTCGCAAACAAATACAAGCTAAACGGCAATGCCTTTTTATTTAGCACCTTCGTAAGCCAGTTTCAATGGGTCGCGTTTGATTCGCAACGCCCGCCAAAACCGATATTTTTCGGAGATATGCCAAAACAGATAAACTCGCGCTCGTATGAGCTCAAATTTATCATCAATACCGATAAAACCGTCGATATCGACCGCAAAGCCGTGATGATAGAAAACGGCGAACGCAAGGAGATCGGCAGCGGCGTACTCGGTAAATTTTACGAAAGATAGGCCTTCATTTATAGCTTGCACGGGACAAACGATTTGTCCTTGCAAGCTGTAAATTTGCTTTTATTTTCGGCCGATCCATACAAAGCGCGAAAGTAATTTTAGATCGCTACGGACAAATTTCAGCCTTTAAATCCACGCTATTTTTTCAAATCTCGTTTTATCAAATTTAACTGTTCTTGATTTTATCTTTTAAATTTAAGTGCAAATTTGCTCAAAAAGATCAAATTTATGCCGGTTTTACGAAGCTAAATTTGCGACAATAAAACAAAATAAAAAGAAATCGCGGACGCGTCAAATTTGCGTCCGCATTAAAAGTAGCTAGTTTAGAAGGTTAAATTTATATCCTACTTGCAACCAAAGCTCGTTGTTGTCGGTCTTTTTAACGGCACCCATAGCGTCAAAGTTTTTTCTCTCAAGAGCCGTGTACGTGACGCTTGCGCTTAGCCCCTTGACCCACGGTATATCGTAGCTAGCCTGAGCCGCCCAGCCCTTGACGTTCATGTGCGTGTTAGCCGCGGTCGGACCTGCATTGCGGTGAGGAGCGTCTTGTTTGCCTTTTACTAGGTGTAGTTTTGCTTTTAGACCCTCGGCACCCACTTCTTTAAAGTCGTATTCAAACAAAAGCTTATGCGTATTCATGCCCGCATAGCCCGTAAATACGAAAGGTCCGCGGATAGGAAGTAGCGTGTATGAGCCGGGGCCATTACCTAGACCAAACGCCAAGGCGTCGTTATCGCCGACGGTCGTATAAGCATAAGAGGCGCTAAAGCCCACGAAATCATAAATGCCCGCTCTTAGGCCGATCATATTTCCGTCGTAGTTTAGATCTTCTAAGCCTCTTGTAGTGCGAGAGCCCTTATACATCGCGTCAAAACCAAGCTTAAAGTCGCCGACGGGTACTTTGTAGTTAGCCTCGGCTAGGTAGAAGTTGATGTCGCCCTGCAAAGCGCCGCGCCTAAGATCGGTCACTCTAGCGTATGCGCCGGTTAGTTTTAGATTCGGGATGCCTTGATTTATGACCGCGCCGGTAAAGATATTATCAAACTCATACGCCACAGGCCCCATGCCGCCGACGATTACTCTGTCTTTAAAATGCGGAGCGCGTCCCTCTTTGCCGCCTGTTACGACGGCACTTCTGCCTTGAAATTTATAATACCAGCCGCCGATCAAAGTTGTGTTTGGTATGTCTTTATTTACGATCGTTAGACCCTCAAATGCCTCTTTAAATGCGCGAGTCGGGTTGCCCGCTACTAGCGGAGTATTTACGTATTGACGGCCAAATTTTATATCGGTCTGCCCTATACCGTAGCCCAGATACGCTTCAGACATTACCGCGCCCTGCGTTCTCCACTCTTTGTCATACAGCGTGCCGCTTTTTCTCATGCTGTTAAACGGCAAGAAGTTGCCCTGCCCCGTAACGCCGAGCCTAAAGCCGTAAAACGGATCGGTCACGTATCCGAGCTCAAGCTGTATAGACGTCAGCTGCTCGTCGTGTATCGGCGCGCGCTCGTCTTTTTGATCGACGTAGGTAGCCTGGATCTTGCCTGCTAGTTTTCCTTTGGTAAACGCCTCCCCAAAGGTATCGGCTGCGTTTGCGGCGCCTAAAAAGCCAAGCGCCAAAACGGCGGCCAAACTTAGTTTTGCTAGTTTCATAAAAACTCCTTGGTTAAATTTAGCAAATTTACGTCCCGCAAATTTAATGCGGAACATTAATTTTTATATTTAAGGATTATAGCACAGAAAATAATAAAATCCGTGTTAGATTTGCGATATTTGCTAAAAATATCGCGGATTTTAGGCAAATTTAGACGACCGAGCGCTCTTTAAGCAATGTATAAAGCTTAATCGTCGAGATAAAAAATGTCACGATCGCAGGCCCCAGGATAAGTCCCCAAAAGCCAAACGTCGAGATACCCGCTATCATCGAGAAAAACAGCAACAACTCATTGATCTTTGTCGGGATTTTTACGAGCCTGTCATTAATAAATTTAATCACGATCGGCTTTAAAAACGTATCTGCGACGATAGATATCACGACGATAGTATAGACGGCGATGACGATCGCGGCCGCGGTGTTGCCGTTAGCAAACTCGTAAAGGCTAATCGGCCCCCAAGCTAGCAAGCCGCCAACGACTGGCACGAGCGAAGTAAAAGCAAAGAGTATGCCCATCAAAAAGCCGTTGTAGCCGTACGAAATCGTGATGATAGCAAAAAGGCAGCCCTGCAAAATCGCGTTTAAAACGATAGAATAAAGTACGACGCTCATGACGTTAGCCACTTCGCTGAGGATAAACTCGCTCTCGCTCTCCTTCATCGGAAGCGCGCTTTTTAGGTAGCCAACAAGCTCGCTACCATAGAGCACGGCAAAAAAGAAAAACACGAGGATAAAAATCATATCAAAAAGAAAGTTCACGCTTGATTTGCCGATACCGCCAAGACTAGAAAGCACGTTGGTGGAAATAGCTTTAACATCGATATCTGCGACTATCTCTTTGATTTTTGGTTCTAAAAATTTGATCGGCTCTGGTAGCTGAAAATTCACGCTTTGAAAATAATCTAGCGTATTTGTTACGTAGCCCGTGTTAAAGCTCGCCGCGTGTTTAGCCAGCTCGATCACGGCGTACAAAAGCGGCGCGATAAACAGCGAAAATAGCGCAAGCGTCGTAAGAGCCGCCGAGAGCGTCCTTTTGCCCTTCGTTAGCTGTAAAAATTTGACGTTGACGTTTGAGGTGGCGACGGCTAGCAAGGCGGCGATAAAGATATTTAGCAAAAACGGCTTAAAAAGGTACACGACAAGCGCCAACGCACAAAGAGCGAAGATACCGAAAAACACTCGATTATTCATTTTTTTCCTTTGAGGGGCTTATTATATCAGATTTTACGAGGTTTTTGCGGACGGGCGACGCTTGGGCACGGTGGTCTTATGACGGCTGATAAATTTGAGGCGAAATTTGAGCGGGTTAAATTTCGCAAGCGTTTTTAGTCCGAGCGCATAGCAAAAATACGGTCAAATTTGCCGTTCGGTTAACCAAACGGCGACAAATTTGAAAACTCAAATTTTGCTTGGATAAAATTTAGCAAAAAGCGACCATCGCAAAAGAGCCGAATTCGCCTCAATCCTCAAACAATCCTTTTTGCGTATCCTCGTCAAATTTGAGCTTAAATACCTCGTAGGCTTTGGCGCTAGCTAGCCTGCCTTTGGCGGTGCGCTCGATGTAGCCGTTAGCAAGCAGATAGGGCTCGATCACGTCCTCGACCGTACCTTCGTCCTCGCTCAGAGCCGCGGCGATCGTGCTTAGCCCCATTGGGCGACGTTTGGCGGCGAGCAGGATCTCTAGATACTTGATATCCATCTCGTCAAAGCCGATATCGTTTACGCCAAGCGCGTCCAGGGCCTCTTTGGCGCGAGGTTGCGAGATGATCGCTTCGTCGTTTACCTCGGCGAAGTCTCTTATGCGCTTTAACAGCCGCAGCGCGATCCTAGGAGTGGCGCGCGAGCGAGCGGCGACCTCGAGAGCAGCGGCTTTTTCGCACTCTTTGCCAAGCTTTACAGAGGCGATCTGCACGATACGGGCCAGCTCCTCGCGGGTATAAAACTGTAGCCTAAAATCCATCCCAAATCTATCCCGCAGGGGTGCCGAAATCATACCCGCGCGCGTCGTAGCGCCGATGAGCGTAAATTTAGGCAGGTCGATCTTGATGGTTTGCGCCGCAGGCCCCGAGCCTATAATGATATCTAGGCGAAAGTCCTCCATCGCAGGATACAGCACCTCCTCGATCGCGGGGCTTAGGCGATGTATCTCGTCGATAAAGAGCACGTCGCCCTCTTGCAAATTTGTCAGTACCGCCGCCAGATCGCCGCTTTTTTCTATCATGGGCGCTGCCGTCATCTTGATACTCACGCCCATTTCGTTTGCGATGATGTGCGCCAGCGTCGTCTTACCAAGGCCCGGCGGCCCGTAGAAAAGCACGTGGTCTAGGCATTCGCCGCGCTTTTTAGCAGCTTTTATAAAGACGCCTAAGTTTTGCTTGATCTTTTCCTGCCCGATGTAGTCCTCAAAGCGCGTGGGGCGCAGCGACACCTCAAAATCGTTCTCGAAGCTTATTTTTTCTATTTCGACTATTCTATCCATTTTTTCGGCTCTATTTTTCGTAAATTTGCCGCATTTTACAAAATTTTGGGTAAGTTTTGGCTTT
>CAUQHH010000035.1:0-14161 GCA_963517705.1 uncultured Campylobacter sp. | reverse complement strand
AGATAGCCTACGCCGAGCTAGGGGCCAATCACGGAGACGCTTGGAAATACTACAATATCGCAAAAACCAGACGCTACGGATTTGAGTTTTTTAGCAGGCAAAATCTCCTTGATAAGCTGATCTTGAGCCAGTCTTACGCCTACGTAAACGCGACGATCAAAAAAGGCGATAACACGGGCAAAGAGGTGCCCTACGTTTCAAAACACAAATTTATATTCGGCGTGGACTACGAGATCGTGAGCGACTTGCATGTGTTTGCGGACTATAAATTTTACTCCAAGAAAAAGGATCTAAACTACGACGACATCTCCTCTCGCAGCATCGTGGACGCAGGCGTTTCTTATAAATTTAAAAATGGATTTGGTATAACCGGAGGCGTAAAAAATCTCTTTAACAAAAAATACTACGACTACCAAGGCAAAAACAACCAAACCGGCATCTACGAGTATAGCCCAGCAAACGAGAGAAACTACTACGTAGAGTTTAAGTACACCTACTAAACCGCTAAATTTAGGGCTTTGTGTCCTAAATTTGCCTTTTTGGACGCTCTGTTTTTCTGCGAAACGTTATTTGGATTTTATTATCTAACGTTATGAAATCTCGTCAAATTTTATTACCGATTAATGATAGCGGCGGTATAATAAACAGCTTTTGATAATTAATATTAGGATTAAAATGTTTGAGTATATAGAAGTCGGCGGCATCTTTATGTGGCCGATATTTTGCCTCTCGGTGCTCGGTATTGCGGTGCTTCTTGAAAAGGGAGCGTATTTTTTATTTACCGAGATAGACGCGACTAGTTCGTTTAAGATCAAGCTTTGTAATCTCATTTTAGAAGGCGACTACGCAAAAATCAAAGAATTTTGCAAAAGCTACAAAAACTCTCTTGCCAAAACCGCGCTTTTCGTCGCGGAAAATTTAGGTGAAGGTGCCAGCAAAACGCAGATCGACTACATCGCCGAGGAGGCCGTATCCATGCAGCTAACCTCGCTTGAGCGGCGTACGTGGATACTGGGTCTTTGCGCTAGCGCGAGTCCGCAGCTAGGGCTGCTTGGCACGATAGTCGGTATGATAAAGGCCTTTAGCGGACTTAGCGCCGGAGTGGACGCTCCGCTCGTTGCAGTCGGTATCTCCGAGGCGCTTTATACGACGGCTTTTGGGCTCATAGTGGCGATTCCTTGCGTGATATTTTTTCTCATGATTAGCAAGAAAATAGATTTCATCTTAAACGATCTAAACCGCATTATGAGCCTGTTTGGCCGCAGTTTTGAAAGGAGAAGCTGTGAAATATGTCCGCAGAGATAAGGCCAGATACGCTGGCATCTCGATGCTAAATTTGATCGACGTGATATTCGTGCTTTTGCTATTTTTTATGGTTACGACCTCTTTTAATAAATTTGCCCACATCGACATCGCCTTGCCCCAAAGCGCGTCAAATTTAGACGAAAAAGACACCAAAAACGTCGAGGTTTTTTATCTGCTTAACGGCGAGGTGCTTTTAAGCGTGGGCGGCGAGCAAAAAAGCTTAAATTTAACGGATCTAGCCGCTCAAATCGCAAATTTGACCCCAAAGCAAAAAGAGAGCGTCAAGCTAAACGCAGATGAAGCGATAAACTACGGCGAGGTCGTAAATTTGATCTCTATTTTAAAAGATAACGGCACGCAAAACGTCGAGCTAAACATCAAGAAAAAATCCAAAGGATAGAAAATGAACCCGATTTTATCTCCCTGTAAATTTAACCAAGGAGAGTAACTATGATTGCCAAATCAAGCCAAGGAGCTATCGCGCTTTCGCTGATAGCAAGTCTAAATTTATACGCCGCGGAGGATAGCTCCACTAGACTAAACGCCACCGTCATAACCACGACTGGCTTTGAGAGCGCGCTAAAAGACGAGGTTAGAAACGTCACCGTTATAACCGCCAAAGAGATAGAGGACAGGGGATACCGCGATATCAAAGAAGCGCTAGAAAAGGCTCCCGGCGTTAGCCTAAACGGCAACAACGTAGATATGCGCGGACAAGGCTCCAGAAGGAGCTCGTCGGCCAGATCGACCACGACCGTAAAGGTGATGGTGGACGGTGTCGCGCTAAACATGATTGACACTACGCCTACTAGAATCCCCGTAGATATGATACCTATCGAGGACGTAGATAGGATAGAGATAGTCCCTGGAGGCGGCACCGTACTATACGGCAGCGGCACGATGGGAGGCGTGATAAATATCATCACCAAAAAGAGCAAAAAGAAATTTTACGCGGGCGTCTCTAGCAAGCTCGCCTCCTACTCCTATAAAGACGTAGCCCTAAACGTGGGCGGCGGAGTAACCGACGCGTTATCTTTAAAACTAAACGCAAAAAAATCTGACTCAAACGGTTATAGACGCGGAGAGAAAACCAAAGAGGACTACGTCTCGGGCGGCCTAACCTATCAGATAACGGACGATCAGGCGCTATCTATCGACTCAAGCTATTTTAAAGACAAAAGCCGCACCACCGGCGCTCTAAGCAAAGCTCAGCTAGAGCAAGACAGAAGGCAAGCGGGATCAAGCAAAACCGACTTTCTAAACAAAAGAGTTAGCGTAAACGCCGACTACTCTATAAATTTAAACGACGCGCTGACGTTTAATCTATCGCCTTATTATCAAAAGCTAACTATGGACTCGTATAGCGCCTACAAAGACGGCGGCAGCGGAGCGCTAGGGCTAACCGATAAACAAGCCGGGGCTAAATTTAAAGGCAAATACGGCTACGGCAGCGGAGATTTTATATTCGGTTACGATTTTTTAAGACAAGAGGCCAAAAGATCGATACGCTCGAAATCTACCGGAAGACGCGGCCCTATCACGGTAAGTGCCGACGTCACGACCAAATTTGACGTAGAAAAGAAAACGCATTCGTTTTACGTGCTAGAAAAGCACGACTTCACCGATCAGTTTTCTTTGAGCGCGGGATATAGGTTCGAGCTAGCTAGAAACGACATGGATAGGCGCTCAAACTCCGTCGTAAAGATGACGCCTGGCAGGACGATAGCTAGCGATTCGTCTTTTAAAGGCAAGAAAAACTCTGACGACCACGCCTTTGAGATAACGCCTAGCTTTAAATACTCCGACACCGGCAACGTTTATTTTAAATTTGAGCGCGGCTTCGTCTCGCCGTCGCCAGTTCAGTTCGTAGATAAGCCAAACAGAACCGACTACGTAGTAAATAATCTAAAATCAGAAACCTACCAAACCTACGAGCTTGGCGTGAGGGATATGATCTATGATAATTTCATAAGCGCGACCGTGTTTTTAACCGATACGAAAAACGAAATCTACACCAGAACGCTCACAAATAACATAACCGACGGCTGGTTTTTTATAAATTTAGACGACGTCAGGAGATACGGAGCCGAGCTCTACGCCGAGCAGCAAATTTTAGACAATCTAAAAACCAGCCAGACCTTCTCCTACGTAAAAGCCGAATTTAAAAAAGGCAACAACAAAGGCATGGAGGTGCCGACCGTACAAAAGAGCAAATTTGTCGCTAGCCTCGACTATGAGCCGATCAAGGATCTAAATTTACTCCTTGACGTCAAATACCTATCAAAGCTAAAAAGAGCGATCTACTCTGGCGTTACAGATATCTCGGGCTACGAGACGCAAACCGTGTCTAGAACGCTAGTAGATCTTGGCGCGAAGTATAAATTTAAAGGCGGATTTTCGGTTTCTGCGGGAGTTAAAAATTTATTCAACAAAAAATACAACGCCTATCAAAGCGAGCTAGAGGACATATACGAGCCCGCCGACGAAAGAAACTACTACGTAGAGTTTAAGTATGCCTACTAAAAACGGAGTTACGGCGGTTTTGGCGGCGCTTACTGCGCTGCTTTTTATATTTTCGCTTAGCCTCGGCGGCGCCGATATCTCGTGGCAAGATATAATCAAATTTGCAAGCGGCGGCGAGATAGACGAGATAAAGGAAACTATCTTGCTAGAAATCCGCCTGCCGCGCGTCATAATGGCCTTTTTAATCGGCATGCTTTTAGCAAGCTCTGGCGTCGTCGTGCAAAGCGTGTTTTTAAACCCGCTAGCCGACCCCTACATCATCGGCATCGCCTCCGCCGCGACCTTTGGCGCCGTGGCGGCTTATCTTTTAAAGCTGCCCGATTTTTACTACGGAGTGTTTGCCTTTTTTAGCGCGGCGATACTTTCGGTACTGATCTTTAAACTCTCTAAAAAAGGTAAATCCATCGCTACGCTTCTTATCATCGGTATCGCGTTTTCGTCGTTTTTGGGTGCATTTACGAGCTTTGCGACCTACCTCATCGGCGAGGATAGCTTTAAGATAGTAGCGTGGATGATGGGCTACGTAGGCTCTGCAAACTGGGAAAAGATCGCCTACATCAGCGTTCCTCTCGTGCTATCTATGGCGTATTTTTACTTTAAGCGCTTTGAGCTAAACGTCATCCTAAGCGGCGACGAAGAGGCTCAAAGCCTAGGCGTAGACGTTGAAAAGATGAAAAAACGCCTGCTCATCGTCTCGTCTTTAGCCGTGGCGTTTTCGGTTGCGTTTACGGGCATGATAGGCTTTGTGGGGCTCATCATCCCGCATACGCTGCGCATGATACTAAAAACCTCGAGCAACATCGTTTTGATACCCATTAGCGCCTTTGCGGGCGGGTTTTTCCTGCTAGCCTGCGACACGATAGGCAAAAGCGTCCTAAGCCCGACCGAGGTGCCTATCGGCGTGGTTACGGCGTTTTTCGGCGCTCCGTTTTTTCTATTTTTAGCTATCCGCTCAAGTAGGAGCATATAAAGTGAAAATAGAAAAACTATGCTTTAGCTACGGCAAAAAAGAGATACTAAAAAACGTAAATTTGAGCTTTGAAAACGGTCGTTTCGTAGGCATTTTAGGCCCAAACGGCTGCGGCAAATCCACTCTTTTAAAAAATATCCTAAGAATTTTATCGCCAAATAGCGGCGTGATCACGCTGGAAAACAAAAAGCTGGAGGATTATTCGCTAAAAGAGCTGGCTAAAATTTTAGGCTTCGTCCCGCAAAAAACGGTTTTAAGTATGCCGCTAACGGTCGAGGATATCGTGCTAACGGGGCGCTTTTGCCATCTAAAAAGCCAGTTTAGCGGATACGACGCAAACGACGTAGCCAGAACCTACGAGATCATGCGCCTGCTTGACGTAGAGCGGTTTGCCAAACGCAGCGCCCACTCTTTAAGCGGCGGCGAATTTCAGCGCGTGCTGCTAGCTAGAGCTCTAGTTAGCGAGCCAAAGATTTTGCTTCTTGACGAGCCTACGAGCGCGCTGGATCTAAACTACGGGGTTCAGATGCTAAAGATCTGCGAAAATTTGACTAGGGAGCTAAATTTACTCTCCGTAGCCGTACTGCACGATCTAAATTTAGCCGCTATGTTTTGCGACGAACTCGTGATGCTAAAAGACGGCGAGATACGCTACGCAGGAACGGCAAAGCAGCTTTATACGAAAGAAATTTTGCATGAAATTTACGGGCTAAACTGCGAGATTTTAGAACACGACGGCATGCCGTTCGTAGTGCCCGTAAAGCGATAAATTTACAAATCAAAATTTGAAAGGATTTTCTATGAAAAAAGTCGCGGCATTTTTACTTGCCATTAGTTGTCTTTTGACGAATTTAACCGCAAACGCGCCCAAAAAGCTAGTCGTGCTAGACCCTTCGGTCGTCGAGATAGTCTATATGCTAGGCGCACAGGATCAGCTAGCAGCCATCGCTACGCTTCAGTTTTCTAAAATTTGGCCCGAGGATCAAACCGTAAAACTAAAAAGCGTGGGCACATACACGAAGCCAAATATCGAGCAGATCGTCGAGCTAAAGCCTGATCTCGTCGTCACCAGCTTTCACTCGGCAAACGTAAACGAGAGCCTTACTAAATTTAACCTAAAAACCCTCACGCTAAAAGCCGATAGCGTCGGCGATATCTACAAAAACATCGAAGAAATCGGCAAAGTAACTGGCAAAGAGCAAAAAGCGAGCGAAGTCGTAAGCGAGATAAAATCCAAAATCGACTCTTTTGCAAACAGCGAAGTAAAGGGCAAAAAGATACTAGCGGTATTTTCCTCGACGCCGCTTACCGGCTTTAGCTCAAAGACGCTGCCGGGCGATATCTTTACCAAACTCGGACTAAAAAACATCGCCGATAGCGTAGAGGGCTCTACTCCGATCGTCTCGACCGAGTTTATCTTATCGCAAAACCCAGACTACATCGTCGTTATCGGCGGCATGGGCGGCGACGGCGACAATTTCCTAAAACAAAATCCGGTGCTTAAAAAAACGACCGCCGCAAAAAACGGCAAAGTACTCACCGTGCCATCCTCGCTGCTACTTAGAGGAACGCCTCGCATAGGCGAAGCCGTAGATAAATTTTACGAGATGCTAAGCAAATAATGCGCTATTTTCTAGTCTCGCTCGTCTTAAATTTAGCTCTACTTTTTTTGCCGTTAAACTCGCGCCAGATAGAGAGCGCAAAACCGCAAGAAACGATAAAGATAAAGCTAAATTTGACGCAAGAAGAGCCCAGCAAAGAGACTAGAGAGCAGCTTCCGCCTCAAAGCGCGGAGCCGCTAGAAAAACCTATGGAATGGCCGCAAGAAACGCAGCCCCAACCGGTCAAATTTGAGCCTGAGCCTGAGCTCAAGCCCGAAATTTTAAAGCCCGAGCCAAAGCCGGTAGAGAGCGAACCCATAAAACCAAAGGAGGATAAAAAGCAACCCCCAAAACCCAAAATAAAAAAACAAATCTCGCCAAAGCCGGCGCAAACGGTAAAAGAGGAGTCTAAATTTGAACCGGCACCCGCGCCGACTCAAATTTTACCCGCCGAGCAAAGCGCGCAGCCTAGCTCAAATTTAGCCCCCGCAAAGCAGCCCGCCGCGCAAGATAGCGGCGAAGCAAAAGAGCAAAACGCATGCAAAGAGGGCGTGGGCTTTACCGTGGCGCGCGAGCCCGAGGCCAAATATCCCAAAAAAGCGCTCATGCTGAGGCTAAGCGGGACGTTTAGGGTCGAGGTTGATTTTAAATTTGACGGGCAGATAAAGATCATAGCCGTTCGCGGAAAAAATAAAATTTTTAACGACGAGGCGGTGAAAATAACAAAGGAGTTAGAAATTAAAGCATTAAAAAATATATCGCACTGTATAATTACCAAACCTTACGAGTTCAAAACGGAGGAATAGATGTTTGAAACCAGACAAAAGGGGCACGCCGGGCCGACGCGTCCCAAAAAAATAAAGATGGCGACTAACGCTGAGGTGGAGAAATTTTTAACCGAGGAGCTGCCGACGCAAAAGGACGGCGTGATATACATCCACGTGCCATTTTGCGATAATATCTGCTCGTTTTGCTCGATGAATCGCACGAAACTAGAAGACGAGCTAGATAGCTACACGCAGTATCTACTTGGCGAGATCGAAAAATACGGCAAATTCCCGTACCTACAAGCTAAAAATATCCGCAGCGTCTATTTTGGCGGCGGAACTCCCACAATACTAAAAGAAAAGCACCTAGAACCGGTTATCACGGCTCTGCGCTCGAATTTTAATATCGCCGATGACTGCGAATTTAGTCTAGAAACCACGCTGCATAATCTAAATTTGAGCAAAGTGCGCCTACTAGAAAGCCTAGGCGTAAACCGCTTTAGCATCGGCGTGCAGACATTTTCGGACAAAGGCCGCAAGCTACTAAACCGCGTCCACGACAAAAAAGGCGCGATAGAGCATCTAAAAATGATCAGGCAAAATTTTAGCGGCATGGTTTGCACGGACGTTATCTTTAACTACCCGGATCAAACGATAGACGAGGTGCTAGAAGACGCGCGCCTAGTAGACGAGCTAGAGATCGACAGCACGAGCTTTTATTCGCTTCAGCTTTTTGAGAAATCAGAGCTTGCAAAGACGGTCTCGCAGGACTACTACGACGTAAACTACGAGCACGAGCTACACAACGCTTTCTTTGAAAAGCTATTGGGCACGGGCAACTACGAGGTGCTAGAGCATACTAAATTTAACCGCATCGGCCGCGACCGCTATCAGTATATCCGCCTAAGCCACCAAGGCGCCGATATCCTGCCTCTAGGAAGAGGCTCTGGCGGAAGGCTAGGCTACTACGACATCTATAACGCTAAAGAAAAAATGCGTATGATAAACAAAGTAGACGACAAACAGCGCGCCGAGGGACGGCTAAAAAGCCTCTTTATGTACCCGAAAATCGACCTCGCGCAGGTAAAAAACCTCGTTAGCGACGAGACCTTTAGCGCGCTAATGGAGTTTTTCAAAAAATGCGAAAGCAAAGGCTATATGCGCATAGAAAACGGCTTTTTAAACTACACGACGGACGGCGTATTTTGGGGTATGTCGATCGGCACTGAAGTAGCAAATATCTCACAAAAGGACTTTGAATGAAAAAAATAGTTATCTACACGAGCGCGACCGGAAATACCGAGAAAGTCGGTCTTGCTATCGCAAACGAGCTTGGCTGCGAGGCGGTCAAATTTAGCGAGGATCTGCATCTAGATTTGGACCGATACGACTTTGTCGCGCTTGGATTTTACGTCGATAAGGGCGATGCCGAGCCTAAATTTAAACGCTTTTTGCGCGAGGTAAGGGGCAAAAAAGTGGGCGTGTTTATGACGCTAGGTATGGATCCCGAGCACGAGCACGCGATGAACTGCCTAGAGAAAGCAAAAGTCGTGCTACGCGAGGGCGAAAATGAAATTTTACGAGAGTTTTACTGCCAAGGCGCGATCGATCCAAAGGTCATCGAGCAGCTACGCAAAATGGGCGAAGCAGCTCCTAACGACCCGCGCTACGCCGTAACTCCGGAGCGCGAAGCTAGATGGGCTAGAGCTGCGACTCACCCTGACGCAAACGACCTAGAAAACGCGAAGGCGGCGTTTAGAGGGATATAAATTTGCCGCCGCCCGGCGGTCAAATTTGCTTTATAAATTTGGCGCATTTTAAATTTGTAAATTTGCGCCCTATTTTTGGCTTTACTTTAAATTTTACTCACCGAGACCCACATCTTGAAAACTATAAATTTGCAAATTTAACTCCAACAAAATTTACAAAATCTGCGACGCTTTGCTAGCAGAGCAAAGCCATGTCGCCACCTTGAACGTCGTCGGGGATAGGGGATTGCTAAGGGAGAAGGGAACTCTTTTGCTTCGGGCTTGCCTCGCCTTGTGCCTGCACTCTCTTTGAGAGCTGCTAGCAGAGCGTAATTCAAACCCCTCCCCCTTAACAAGAAAGATCAAATTTAATTTAATTAAATTTACCGCTTTCAAGGTGCGGGTCTCGGCGAGTAAAAAATGCTATCAAGACAAGCTGCAAATTTCCGCCTTAATACTCCAAATTAGCCAAAACTCGCTATAATCTCCTAAAAAATCAAAAGGAAAATTATGATACAGACTTGTTTATTTCCAGCTGCGGGCTACGGCACGAGATTTTTGCCTGCGACCAAATCGCTACCAAAAGAGATGCTGCCGATCCTCACAAAACCGCTGATCCACTACGGCGTGGACGAAGCGCTGGAGGCCGGCATGAAAAATATGGCTTTCATCACAGGCCGCGGCAAACGCGCGCTGGAGGATTATTTCGATATCAGCTACGAGCTAGAGCATCAAATCTCCGGTACAAACAAAGAACACCTACTCGTCGATATCCGCGAGCTGATGGCGCGCTGCACGTTTTCGTTCACGCGTCAAGAGAGCATGAGAGGCCTAGGCAACGCTATCCACACGGGTAAAGTCCTCGTGCGCGATGAGCCTTTTGGCGTGGTGCTAGCTGATGACCTCTGCATCAACGAAGAGGGCGAAGGCGTGCTGTCTCAAATGGTAAAAATCTACGAGAAGTACCGCTGCAGCATCGTCGCAGTGATGGAGGTACCGATCGAACAGAGCAAAAACTACGGCATCGTCACGGGTCGCGCGATCGAGGACGATCTGCTGATGGTGAGCGACATGGTCGAAAAACCAGATCCCAAAGAAGCTCCGAGCAACCTCGCCGTCATCGGTCGCTATATCCTCACGCCTGACATCTTCACGATCCTAGAGCGCACCAAGCCCGGCAAAAACGGCGAAGTGCAAATCACCGACGCACTAAAAGAGCAGGCCAAAGACGGCATGGTGCTAGCGTATAAATTTAAAGGCAAGCGGTTTGACTGCGGTAGCGTCGAGGGCTTCGTGCAGGCGACCAATTTCTTCTACGAGCTAGGCAAAAATGCTAAAAAATGAGCTATTTTTCGAAAAAACTCCGCTAAGCGCGATCGGCTCCTACGCCAAACGCATGAACGACGAGCTAAAAGGTGGCGAGATCGGCTACTATCACCTGCCCGAAATCGGCGCAAATTTACTAAGCGAAATCGCCGAATTCGAAACGACGCTCGCACACGTAAAAAGCGTAGTGCTAGTAGGCATTGGCGGCAGCAGCCTGGGTGTCAAGGCGCTAAAAACGATGCTTTCGGGCACTAAAAGGAATCGTGAGCGAGAGCTTTATTTTCTCGATAACGTCGACGCCTTTAGCTTCGAGCAAGTTTGCAAAAGCGTCAAATTTGACGAAACGCTTTTTATCATCTCGTCAAAATCAGGCACCACGATCGAGACGATCACGCTATTTAAGTGCATTTTGGAGCGCTTTAAGCCGTCAAATTTGAGCCGAAATTTCATCGTCATCACCGACCCAGCCTCGCCGCTAGAAGCCTACGCCAAGCAAAACGGCGTCAAATTTTTTAATATCCCTAAAAACGTCGGCGGTAGATTTAGCGTACTTAGCGCGATCGGACTCGTGCCGCTGATGCTTTGCGGATACGACGCGGCGGCATTACTCGAGGGTGCCAGGGCGTGTAAAAGACGATTTTTAGAGGACGGCGATGACACGCTACTGCAAAAAGCCTACCACTACGCGACGCACAAAAATGCCAAAATCAACGTAATCTTTAGCTACGGCGATAGGTTTTTGGAGTTTAACGACTGGTACGTTCAGCTATGGGCGGAGAGTCTAGGTAAGAAAAAGGGATACAAACGCTACGGACTCACGCCCGTCGGACTCATCGGCTCGCGCGATCAGCACAGCTTTTTGCAGCTAATCATGGACGGCGTGAAGGACAAAACGGTAAGCTTCATCAAGGTGGCCGCCGCGGACGCAAACACGGCGATACCGAGCATTAGCCTAAACGGCCTTGAGGGCTGTGACTTCGTAAACGGGCTAAATTTGGACGAGCTAATCAACGCCCAGTGTAGCGCCACCATGCACGCGCTCGTACAAGAAGGCATCAGCGTGGACGTCATCGAGCTTGAGCGACTAGACGAGGCGAGCGCGGGATTTTTGATTTATTATTTCGAGCTTCTCACGTCAGCTACGGGCATAATGCTAGGCATAAACACCTACGATCAACCGGGCGTCGAAGTAGGCAAACGCATACTAAAAACGATGCTGACGGCCGGAAAATAAAGGCTGCGGTGTAAATTTACGCTGATTTTGCTTTTCGAAGATGTATGCAAACAAAGCCCCGTTAGTCTAGTAATTTTTTGAGTTGACGGCTCAAATTTGCGGTATCGTCGGCAAATTTGAGTTTAAATTTGCCCTGGCTTTATTTTGGCAAACTTTAGGCGGAAATTTAATGCGCATTTGTTAAATGTCGGCAAATATACAACAAGCTACTTCTTTGTGACGCGACTTTTTATTCATTTTTGTAGCGTTGATAACTTGAAGCGTAAATTTGGTGCGACATTGCGCAATCTTTAGCCTTTACTAAAGTCGTGCGAATAAAATTTATCGGCAAATTTGCTAGATTTTACTTTTTAATACCGCTAGTTTGATCATAAATATTATTTGGCAAACGCGTTTATAGACGAATTTAACAGCTTCCACCATATATCATCCTATAATTTGTAACATAAACTTCTATCCTTTTGTCCTCTCATTACTAAAACTTCCTTTTTGGTTATTTTTGGCATATTTAGTGAAATTTAAAGGCCTACCAAAGAACGTGGACCTATTTGATCAAAAATATTTTTATACCCCGTAGTAATCTTTATCAACACTTGACAAAGTAATGTATTCTAAATTCTCAAAAAGTCTTCACAAACAATAATTTTTATTATTTGCAAATTATTTTTCTTTAAGTTTTATATGCTATAATTTCGTCACAAATCAAATCAAAGGAGACAAAATGTCAAAAGTTGTTACCCAGTTAAATCAAATCCAAGCTGACGCTCATGCGTTATTCGTTAAATTTCACGACTACCACTGGTATGTAAAAGGTATTCAGTTCTTTAGCGTACACGAATACACCGAAAAAGCGTACGAAGATATGGCAGAGATATTTGATGACGTCGCTGAGCGCGCTATACAGCTAAGCGGTAGAGCTATCACCAAAACAGAAGAGCTAAACAAGTTAGCTCATCCAAAAACAGATAACAAAGATAGCTACACCCCAACCGAGGTTTTAAAAGGCGTTTTGGCCGAGTACGAGCACTTGCTGGGCGAATTTAAAAAGCTAGAAGAAGTCGCTGAGGAAGCAAAAGACAGCACGACCGTAACTATGGCGCAAGATCAAATCGCCAAATACGAAAAAGCTATCTGGATGCTAAAAGCTACTTTGGCATAATTTTCGGGGCGAAAGCCCCTTTTTCTATTCTTTTTTCTTTCAAATTTTAATTTCTACAAAATATCAACTTAGTTATCTTTAACATTTTCAAAACAAGCAGAAACTTAATACTCCAAAAAATCAACTTAAGCTCAACGAAGCTTAATACAAACATAAATAGCATTGAGTTGCAATGAGAACTATATTTTAAAAAGTAACGAGCCAAGCGAAGTTAAAAATAAGCATATAGTTAGTTTCAGAATTTCAGAGACGAAATTTAGAGAATTTTATAATATTTTTTATTTAGTATAGAAGATAATAAAATAGCGGATTTTACTAAAATCTTAGAAAAAAGAATCAACAAAACAACTAAAAACATCAGAATTTTAGTATCAAAAAAGTGCGAGCCCTTAAAGAGTAACGAGCGTAGCGAAGTTAAAATAAGTAATTTTAGCGACAAGATAGAGATTTTTAAAAGCAAGAAAGGTAGTGGTAAATAAAACACATGTATTTGGAATGCGAAAGCATGACGGCAAGATCTATGCCCAAATAATTAAAAACTACTCTACAAATGAACTAATACCGATACTATAATTTATTGAGACCATTGGAAACGCCTATGATGGTTAGGTTGACTAGCGAGCAAAGACTCGTTGTAGAGTAAAATATTCAAAGAATGAACTAGTTTGCTATTTTGCAAGAAGCCAACAGTAAAACCACATCAAAGGTCGAGCAAATTTGGGATTATGTTAGATTGTCTAAATTTAAAAGAATCTTCTCTAAAGCATAGCAACACTGTAGTGACTACAGGAAGTCTAAGAAAAAGAGAGTTTTTGCTTCATTAAAAGAGCGTGAATTTGGGCTCAATAACAGTAAAAATACAAAAACTTTCTATCATATTTTACCAAAGATAACAAGAGAGAATCCTCCTTATCTTGAGCCTAAAATTACTTTATCATATAATGTAGTGATTTGGATGTTTTATTTGGGTGTTTAGGCTTGCAAATTTTATCAAATACTTTTTAGATAACTTTAAAAGTCAAGTAAGGATTTGTGCCTTATTTTTTGAAAAGTATAAGATAAAGACCTATAGAAAGGAGATATCTCGGGATAAACCCGAGATATTTAAAATTAGAATGTGTATTTAGCTTGGAATCTTAGCTGTTTAGTTTTATCTTTTGAGTCATCTTGATGCTTGTTAATCTCATACGCATAGAAGCTTGAGAACTGAAGTTTAGCACTATAGTCATAAGTTAGTCTTGCTACATACTCTTGATATTTCTCTTTATCGCCTGAAGCAAGTTTAACTTTACCATTAGAATAATCGCCACCGACTCTAAATTTCTCAGCAAAAGTGTATCCTGCTTTCAAGAACCAGAAGTTAGCCTTACCTTCAAGAGCAGTATAGTCAAGAGCAGATTTTATCTCACCTACATCTATAAATGAACCTTGATCCTCTAGGCTTACAAAACCTTTTTCTTTGTCATGAACTTTATATCCGATATAACCAGCAGCTACATCAGCACCAAATACTTTTGTACCAAGTTCA
>CAUQHH010000034.1:0-14201 GCA_963517705.1 uncultured Campylobacter sp. | reverse complement strand
CGCGCCGAGAGATCAAAGCTCGCGTCCGAGACCGAGTCGGCGATCTGTTTAACTAGCGCGGAGACTAGCATGCCGATGAGGTTGCCGCCGCCGTCGCCCGAGTCGTTTGCCGCGGTGGCGCTCTTTTGCCAGAGCACGGCGCCGGTGTTTAGATCCACTAGAGTCGCTGCTACGCTCACGCGCGTGACGCTGCTAATGAGCATATACGAGGTGCCGTAGTCCGCGACGTTTAGATACAGAGCGGCATCTGCGCCAAATATCTGCTTTAGCTTGTACGTAGATATCTGCGCGATCTCCGCCGCGTCGTAGATGCCGTTGTTTTTAAAGGTCTCGTTTACGAGTGCGGGCGAAAATACGTAATACCCAGCCTCGCTAAGCGGATAGAGCGCGTTTGCGAGAACCGCTGCGGAGGCCTTTATCTCGGATGAGTCGCTGGTTGGCATCACGACGACGATCGAGCGAGGCTTGGTCTGTAAAAACGCCGAGTAGTCGTAAATCTCTGGCTGCGAGCCTGCGCACGCTCCCAAAAACAGCACAGCAAACGCGCCAAGAAGCGCCGATTTTATTTTATTTTTCATTTTGGCTTCCTTTTGCGGTTTTGCTCGTTTTTGCAGGCTTTGATTGTTTGTTTTTCAAATTTTGCTTGCTCGTCTGCTCGTTTAAATTTGAGCTTTTGTCGTTTGAATTTGACTCGCTCGCGCCGGCTTTTTCCTTCGTCTGCTCGCTCAAATTTGCCGCAGTTTTGCCCACTGCACCCGCCGTTTTGCCGTTTTGATTTAGCAAAAACATCGCGTAGTCGCGCGATTCCGGGTAGAGCTCGGCCTCTTTTTCGACGTAGGCTTTAAATTTCGCCCCGTTTCCTTGCGAAAGATAGAGTAAGCCTAGATGCGCGTGTAGTCCGGGCGGGACTTTGGCTGCTCTTTGATAGGCTTTTTGCAGGCTCTCCTCGAGTGCGGCGATCTGCGAGCCCGCGTCGCCCTCTTCGGTTAGATACTCGTAGACCGAGCTCGTGTAGGCGCCGTCCCAGTAGTACAGCTGCCTAGGCGAGTCGTCCGCGCAGCCAGATAGTAGCAGGGCGGCGGCGGAGGCGAGCGCGAAATCGGCTAGTGTTTTAAAGCGCAAAATTTATCCTTATTTCGCGTTAAAAGCGCCGCTTTCAAGCCCGCGCGTTAGGTTATTCACGGCCTCGATGATGGCTAGGCTTAGCACCTTGCCGTTTAGCGTCGAATCATACCCCGCGCTTCCGCCAAAGCCTAGCACCTCGCGGTTTGAGAGCTCGTATTCGCCAGCGCCCTGAGTGGAGTAGATTACCTCGGAGTTTTTCACGTCCACGACATTAAGATTTACTTTCGCGTAGGCGGTTTGGGTTTTGCCTTTGCCAAGTATCCCAAAAAGCTGATGATCGCCCGTAGTTTTGCGGCCAAACTCCGTTACGTCGCCGGTGATGACGTACCTTGCGCCCTTGATGTTTTGCACCTCTTTGCTTAATGCGCTTTCTTCTTTGATGGCGCGCATGTTGCTGCGATCAAGCACCGAAAAGCGCCCGCTTTGCTGTAAATTTGAGATTAGGATTGTTTGGGCTTGGTTGCCTAGTCTGTCCTCGCCGTCTGAAAATACGCCGTTTTGGTATGAGGACTGGTTGCTAAAGCGGCCGATAGAAACGGCGATCTTTTGTCCTTGATAGGCGGCGCTTGGAGTTTGAACTTTTGGCGTTTCGACTACGCGAGATCTCTCCGTCGCGCAGCCTGTTATTAGCATCGCGGCGCACGTGGCTAGTAAAAATTTTACGTTCATTTTCATATCGCTCCTTTAAATTTTGATTTGCGTTATTATCTTACTATTTTTAGCTTAAAAATTTTTAACCCGCCTAAAATTTTGAATCGCTGCGTCTGCGGATCAAATTTGACTATAAAATTTCCGCCTCTTTGCTTGCGTTTACCGAGCTTAGCACGATGCGGTCGCCGGGTTTTAGCTCGCTTAGATTTACCGTTTTGCCGTCTTTTTGTACTCGGACGAAATTTGAAATCTGCGCGAAAAAGGACTCCTGCTGCGCGTATGTGGCGCGAGCGAGTTTTAGCGCGTTTTCAAATTTGAGCAGTTTGGTTTGCACGGCGGCGTCTAAAGCCTGCCGTAAATTTAGCAAAATTTGCTCCTTGCGAGCGATTTTTTGCGTGAGGCTCGCCTGAGAAAATCTCGCTCTCATCATCGCTAGAGCGTTAAATTTATGCTCCCAAACGCGCACGAAAGCCGCGTCCGCCGCCTCGCTTAGCCTATCTATGCTTTGCATTAGCTCGCCCGCATCAGGCAGTAGCGCAGCCATCGCCGCGCTTGGGGTCGGAGCGCGAAAATCCGCCGCAAAATCGCTGATCACGTAGTCAATCTCGTGTCCGACGGCCGAGATCACGGGCGTGCGCGTAGCATAGATCTCGCGGGCTAGATTTTCGTCGTTAAAGCACCACAGATCCTCTCTGCTGCCGCCTCCTCGCGCGAGCACGATCGCGTCAGCACCGCTGGCGCCCGCTCTTTTTAGGGCGCGTATGAGCGAGGCGGGCGCGGTTTCGCCTTGCGTTAGCGAGTCAAAAATTATGATTTCCGCCAGCGCCCAGCGTCCGTGCGCTATACGCAGCATATCTTGCAGCGCGGCTGAGGTTTTTGATGTTACGAGCGCGATCTTGCGCGGAAATTTTGGTAGCGGTTTTTTGTGCGAGATATCAAAAAGCCCTTCGCTCTCAAGCCGCGATTTTAGCTGTTTAAACGCAAGCTCGAGCTCGCCCTCGCCGCTGGGGCGTATCAGGGTTGCTATAAACTGATAGCTGCCGCTTGGGGAGTAGAGCGAAATTTTGCCGTAGAGAGCGACTTTCATACCGTCCGTGACGTCAAATTTGAGCTTAGCGGCGTTAAATTTATAAATGACCGCCGAGATTGCGGCCTTTTCGTCTTTTAGCGTGAAGTACCAGTGGCCCGAGCCGTGTTTGACGAGCCGCGAGATCTCGCCCTCTACCTCGACGTATGAAAACGTCGTCTCAAGCAGAGTTTTGGCCTGCTCGTTTAGCTCGCTGACGCTTAGCACTCACGGGCCTTTTGCGCGATGAAAAGGGTAGAAATATCCATCGAAAAACTCTTGCAAAGGCGCATCTCAAAGCCCGCGGCGGCAAGTTCGCCCGCAAAGCTTTTTGCGTCTAAAAATCCCTCGATCGAGCTTGGCAGATACTCGTAGGCTTCCTGATTTTTGGAGATAAAGCCGCCGATTTTAGGCAAAATTTTACCTAGATAAAAGTCGCGAGCACCCGTGAGAATACCGCTTTTTTTGCGTTTAGTAAACTCAAGCACTACGACATATCCGCCCATTTTTAGCACTCTGTTAAACTCTCTTAGAGCGGCTTCTCGCTCGACTACGTTTCTGATGCCGTAGCTGATGCTTAGCACGTCCATCGAGCCGCTATCAAGCGTCGTTTGAGTCGCTAACGCCTCGATAAATTTAAACTCTGGAAATTTCTGTTTGGCGACCGCGAGCATGCCGCTCGAGGGATCGACGCCGATTAGATTTTCGATTTTTGCGTTAAACTCGCCCGCCGTCTTTTGCCAAAAGCCCATCATATCGCCCGTGCCGCATGCGACGTCGACGATATTTACGCTTGAGTCTTTGAAATTTGACAGAACCGTTTTGCACGCGATCTTGCGCCAGCTCACGTCCGCGCCCATGCTCAGCACGCGGTTTGCTAGGTCGTAGGTGGGCGCGATGTCGTTAAACATCTGAACTATTTTTTCTTGTTTTTCCATTTTTTCTCTTTAGATATAGTAGATTTTTAAGCCGTGCGAAAGCTTTGTGAGGCTTTTTAAAATTTTAGGCTTTGAGTCTAAAATTTCGCTTCGCAGCTCGTAGATTTTTTTGTAAATTTTAGCTTGGAGTTTGTCTATGCGCTTTTGCTCGGCGCCGCTTTTTACGTGCGCTAGCAGGCCTAGCCAGACGTCGGCATCTTGCAGCGAGCCAAAGGTTTCTTGTAAAATTTTGCTCTTTTTAAAGCATTTTTTGGCTGCAGCAAAATCAAAGCCGCCGCCGAAAATCTCGCTTAAGTATCTCAGCCTTTTTATCTCGATGCGGCACTTGTGAAACTGCGCGTTTTCGTTTGTCTCGCTCAAATTTGAGAGAGATTTTTTAAGGCGTAAAATTTGAGCTCGCATGGATTTTGCGACGAGTTTTTTTATCGGTGCGTCTCCTAGCTCGCCTTTAAAAAAGTCGCTTCCTTCGCGTAAAAATACCTCCCAGTCGCGCAAAATTTCGTTCGCTTCGTCGCTTTGCAGCTCGGCCTGGACGCTTTTGGCTATGGTTTTGCTTAAAATTTCTAGCTCGCTAGCTAGCCCTTCAAAGCCTTTTTGTCTTTGCAAAAACTCGCAAAACACGTCTATATCGCGCTTTTGGTTAGTTAGCTCGGCTAGTTTTTTAAAATTTAGCAAAAAATAACAAGCTGTTTTTCGGTCGAAAACTGGAGTGAAAATTTTAAGTAAAGAGCGCGTTTTGCGAAGGTTTATACGGATCTGGTGTAGCGCCTCGGCGTCGCTAGAGCTTGCGTACTCGTTTAGGTGCTTGCCAAGCAGCGTAAAGATCTGAAAAAATACCATCCGCATCCCGTCCATCGCGCCGATGTAGCTTGGTAAATTTAGCTCTAGCGCGGGGCTGTTTTGCAAGATTTCGATACTCTTTTGCGCGTCAAATTTGCCCTGCGGCAAGCCAAAAAGCGCTAAATTTTTATTTTTATAGCGCTCATCCTCCGTTACCTCGCTGACTACATGCGCGGCGATAAATTCGGGCGGGTTAAACTCCGCCGCCTCGCGCTCGCCGCTAAACTCGGCCTCTAAAGTTACAAGCCCTTCTAAAGCGCCGTGAAAAATATCGACGTTGCAGGCAGCGCCGTCAAGCTTAAATAGAAATCTCGTCTTTTTTATAGGAGCGGCGGCTGCGTTTTTTAGGGCTTTTTTAAAGCTTTTGGCGTCCGTTTCGCTTTCGTTTTCCTCGCGCGCTAGACCGATGCCCGATTTTTGCGTGATCGTAAAAACACCCGAAGTCTCGCGAAATCTAATCTCCTCAAGCGGAGTGATTTTGACGTAAATTTGCGTCACCTCTTTTTGCTGGACGTCGATGTTGCGGGCTTTTAGCTCGCTTATGACGGCGGCGTCACGCAGGATAAATTTACGCTCGATCTCTATCAAATTTCGCTCCTTAATATGAAAAATTGTATCAAAAGGTAGCTTAAAGTGTAAAATTTGCGAGCTTTTGCCGCCGCCCTTGCGACGCGAAATGATTTTTTAACGCAAATAACGCTAAAATCAGATCAAATTTGAAAGGAGTTTGGATGAATAGAAAGCTAAATTTTAGCGCGGGCCCTTCGGCTCTGCCTCTTAGCGTGCTTGAGCGCGCGCAAAACGAGCTCACCGACTATCAGGGCAAGGGCTTTTCGATAATGGAAATCAGCCACCGAAGCAAGATTTTTGAAGAGGTGCACTACGGCGCGATGGCCAAGGCGCGCGAGCTATACGGCATCGGCGAAGAGTATGATGTACTATTTTTGCAAGGCGGCGCGCATTTGCAGTTTGCGATGATACCGCTAAATTTAGCCGCCAAAGGCGTCGCGCAGTACGCAGATACGGGCGTTTGGACGAGTAAGGCGATCAAAGAGGCCGCAAATGTGGGCATATCCTACGAAGTGGTCGCTAGTAGCAAAGAGACCTCCTACGACCGCATCCCTGAGGTTAAATTTAGCGATGACGCCGCATACGGCTACGTCTGCACGAACAACACCATCTACGGCACGCAGTACCGCGAGCTGCCTCGCTCCAAAGCTCCGCTAGTAGTCGATGCGTCGAGCGATTTTTTCTCGCGGCCGATTGATTTCACGGACGTTGGGCTGCTATACGGCGGCGCGCAGAAAAATGCCGGCCCAAGCGGCGTAACCGTCGTCATCATCCGCAAGGATCTGCTAGAGCGAGCCTGCATGGAGCGCACTCCGACGATGCTTCGTTACGACACGCACGCCGGTGCCGCGTCGCTATACAATACGCCTCCGACATTTGGCATATATCTGCTAAATTTGACGCTGGGCTGGGTGCAAGAGCAGGGCGGCCTAGCCGCGATAAACCGGATCAACGAGCAAAAGGCGGCGCTGCTTTACGGCGCGATCGACGGTTCTGGCGGCTTTTACAAAGGTCACGCGCAAAAAGATAGCCGCTCTCTGATGAACGTTAGCTTTACCATCGCAAACCGCGAGCTAGAGGCGGCCTTTATCGCCGAGTCCGAAAATGCGGGTATGCTGGGTCTAAAGGGGCACCGTCACGTAGGCGGAATCAGAGCCTCGATATATAACGCCGTAAGTATCGAAAACGTGCGGACTTTGGCTGAGTTTATGAAAGAATTTGCTAGGAAAAACGGGTAAATCGGAGCAAATTTGACGGGGCGCGCCGCGCGAATTTGGCTTTGCTTCGGGTAAATTTAAGCCCGAGGCTAAACTGGGCGGTGCGTCAAATTTTGCTTCTTACCGAAATTTAAGCGGCTTTGGCTTGGGAGCGGCCGCTTAAATTTGCTTTGGTTTTACGGCGAGCCGATTTTAAATTTGCCTAGTTAAATTTGGCTCGCGCTCGCCTTTTATTATGTATTTTAAATTTGACCGCGTGAAGCAAGATTTGGAGAAAATTTGAGAAACTACGACGAAAATCCGATAATCATAAACGATTACGGCGCGCTGTTTTTGGCGGGATGGTATATTATTCTTTTCTCGATTCTCGGTTTTGGATTTGCTTTTAGCGACTATGACTATGGGCTTTTACACCGCATTTATCTTATTGCTTTGCCCGCATATCTTGTATTATTCGCCCTGCACAATACTTATATTTTCGCGCCGCGAGTTTTTAAACAAAAACCGAGCTTTTTTAGATTTTCTAGCGAGCAAATTTATCATATAGAGCATATTTATTCAAAAGAAGTGCAGAGTAGAGAGAAGATCGCTCTCGTAAAAGACGTGGAAAAGGTCTATTTTTGCGTTATAAGCGAGCTTGATAGGAGATACGGCAGATTTCACTTTTTTACCCCGTATCAGCTCTATAAAAAGTCCTCTATCGGTGTGCATTTTAACAAAACGAGAGACTTTATAAGATATCTTTTGGTTTATCTGATATTTGCGCTACCGTTTAAAATCTATAAACTCAAAAAATCCGGCGAACCGCTGTAGCTACTGCGTAAAAATTTCGTCATAAGGATGAAAAATAGAAATTATTTTTTGGTAAATTGCTATAGCAGAGATGATTATTTTGAGCTGTTGCGGTATTTTCAGGCAAACAAAATCCCCGTGGAGGAGAAGACGAAATTTATGCCGCAAGCTCAAAGATCTGCGATATTTTTCGAGGACAAACACGAGGTTTGGAGCGACGATCCAAACGATACGGAAATACCAAAAGACGACTGGAAGCGCAAGATGAGGCGATTTTTTAGTTTGGAGTAAATTAGGCTTGAGTTTTTTGTCAAATTTGCATATAAACATGCTTTTAAGATAAAGATTGTGCCGTAAATTTTATGCGCTTGCCGCGCGGCTTTTGCCTATTAAATTTTCTTTTATCAAATTTGCCGCTCAAACCCCTAGTAAATACAAATTTATAAATAAAATTATCTTTTTATTTCTAAATTTATCTTACCGTTTGCTTCTGAAAATTTATATTCCAGATCGTCCGAGCGATAGGTTATGCTTTTGTTTTCGCAAATTTGCTTCTCGCGGGACGCTATCTTTTCTAGCATCGGCGGCAGCTCCTTGGCGATCAAAAGCTTGATAGACATATCCAGGCCGTGCGTTAGCTTTTTGAGAAATCTACCGTCAAGTTTGCTCTCGTCTTTTATCATATATAAGGTCGCGTCAAAGCCGAGCTTTTGCAGTTTGTCGTAGAGCTCGCTTTTTTCTTCTGGCGGCGCACAGTGGTCGCTTACGGCGCAGTGGTAGCCGACGTAAATAGGCTTTGGATACTCGCTTTGGACTTTTAGGTGCGCGGCGTCTAGGATGTTTCGTATATCCTCGCGCGCCTGCGAGAAATAGCAGGGCGACGAGCTATCTAGCAGCGTCCACATGGTTTTGGTAAAGACGTAAATGCTGATATTGCGAAAATATATATCGGTGGAGTATTCGCGAAATTTGAGATAATCTATCTCCTTGCCTAGGCCTATGAGCTCCCAGTTTAGCTTCGCGTAGCTGCTGTTGTCTATGAGGCCGTCTATCAGCCACGGCGCAAATTTTGCCGTCAAAGCGTTTATGTAGGCGCCGTGCGAACTGCCGACTAGGACTACGGGCAGCTCGTCTATATCGGTCGCGGATTTAAACGACGGATTTGCTTTGATAAAAAGCACGGCATTTATCACGTCTTGAGCTTGCATAACGCCGAAATTTTGATATTCGTTTTTAGTGGGTTGCAAAGTGACGGATATTTGTAATTTAAAATCACTCGGCAAACCGCCGCTTGATTTTATATTGCCCAGATAGGCATCTAGCACCGAGAGTTCGCCGTAGCTGATATCGTTTGGGATTTCTATACCGATTTTCGAGCATTTGTTTTTAAGGATGATTTTGTCTAAATCGTTTAAAAAATAGGTTGCCCCCGTTTGCGGTCTGTTGCCGATGCAGTGGTAGTTCGGACTCGCTACCGCTACGTTAAATTCGCTAGCTACGAACTGCGCTAAATGCTCTCTATAGTTTTCGTTCGCATCGCCGCCAAGCCCAGGCACGATGAAAACTAGGGCTTTAACGGGCTTTTCGTCGTCGTAGCAGAGCTTAAACTCAAGTAGCGAATCTCGCTTTATGCCAAGCTCTACATCGTCGCAGGATGGGATCTCGTATGTTTTATTTATTATCATGATTTTGCTGCGGTAGATTTTGTTCTTTTATCTCTAAATTTATCTTGTCGTTCGCTTCAAAAAATTTATATTCTAAATCGTCTGAAACGTAACTTATGCTTTTATCCTCGCAAGGCTGTTTCGGTCGAGCTGTGATTTTAGCCAGCATCGGCGGAAGCTCTTTTGAGATTAGCGTTTTTATCGACATATCTAAACCGTGCGTTAGCGTTTTGATAAATTTACCGTCAAGCTGACTTTCATTTTCTATTATATTTAGAGTAGCGTCGTAGCCTAAATTTTTCAGTTCGTCGTAGAGTCGTTGTTTTTCGCTAGCCGGAGCGTAAAAATCGTCATAAGCGTAATGATAACTCGTGTAAATTTGCTTTTTATAGCCGCTTTGGACTTTGAGGTGTTGCGGCATTAGAATTTCTCTTATATATTTCCTCGACTTGGAAAAATAAGCCGGCGAAGCCTTATCTAGCGTCCAATGTGTCTTGTCGAATAAATAAAGCTCGATATTGTGATAGCATTCGCTGGTGTAACCGCTGTAATATTTCATGTAATCTATCTCTTTGCCAAAGCCGATAAAAGGCCAGTGCGCTAGCGCATAACTGCTGTTATCTATGACGCCGTCTATGAGCCATGGGGCGATTTTGGCGGCCATATGCGATAGATAGCCTCCGTGCGAGCTGCCGATCATGACGACTGGTAGGTCGTTTATGTCGGTTGTGCACTCAAAAGGAGCGTTGGCTTTTACGAAAAATAGCGCATTGATCAAATCCTGCGCCTGCATAATGCCGAAATTTTGATATTCGTTTTTAGTCGGTTGAAGAGAAATTGATAGTTTAAGCGACAAGTCTTGAGGTGCTGTCTTATCGCGTTTTCTTGCGTCTATTAGATTGTCGATATCAAGCAGGGTTTGCGTATCGATTACGCTTAAATTTTCCGGAAGCTCTATGCCGCACCTGGCGCATTCTTTTTTAAATATCGATCTATCTAAATCGTCAAAAAATATCGTCGCTCCTGTTTGCGGTCTATCGCCGATACAGTGGTAGTTTACGCCTACTACGGCTACGCTAAATTCGCTCGCGACAAACTGCGCTAAGTGCTCGCGGTAGTTGCTGTCCGCGTCTCCTCCGTAGCCAGGTATTATAAAAACTATCGATGTGACCGGCTTTTTGGTATCAAAGCAAAGGTTAAACTCTAGCAGGCTTTCGCGCTTTATATCAAGTTCTGTATCGTCGCAGGAGTGGATTTTATATGTTTTTTTAACTATCGTGCCGTTTTGCCATATTTTTGAAACTTGTAGATTGATTTTATCGTTAGATTCAAAAAATTTATACTCTAAATTTTCCGAGATATAGGTTATGCTTTTATCCTCGCAAGGTTGTTTTTGGCGAGCTGCGATCTTGGCTAGCATCGGCGGAAGCTCTTTTGAGATCAGCGTTTTGATGGACATATCAAAGCCGTGAGTTAACGATTTGATAAATTTGCCGTCGAGCTCGCTTTCATCTTTTATTATTTTTAACGTCGCATCTATGCCGCATGCGTTAAATTCGCTATAAAGTTCTGATTTATCAGCGATAGGAGCGATATCGTCTCCGGCATAGTGATAGCTTAGATAAATCGGCTTTGGATATTTGCTTTGGGTTTTTACGTGGTCTAAATTTAAAATATAACGTATCTTTTCGTGTGCTGGCATAAATCTCTTATCGGAGCCATCTTTTAAGGTCCAAAGCGTCTTGTCGGAGATGAAAAAATTTATATGTTTAAAAAGCATATCATTTGATGAGCAGCAGTGATTCATATAGTCAAGCTCCTTACCAAATCCCACGATCCTAAGCGGATATTTGGCATAACTGCTGTTATCGATGACGCCGTCTATGAGCCACGGAGCGATCTTGGCGGCCATATGCGATAGGTAGCCTCCGTGCGAGCTGCCGATCATGACGACTGGTAGTTCGTTTAAATTTTTAACCGCTTTAAACGGAGCATTTGCCTTTATAAAAAGTAGGGCGTTTATCAAATCCTGCGCCTGCATAATGCCGAAATTTTGGTATTCGTCTTTTGCTGGATCGATCGTAAGGGATAAATTTAAAACAAAATCTTTTGGAAATGCTCCGCTATTTTTATTGTTGTCTATATAGTTACTAACCGCAGACAAGACGCCGTTTAGCTTATCGAAATTTTTTAGCGAGCTCAGATCGCCGCCTAGATGCAGGTTTATTTCTCGGCATTTTTCTCTTAAAATTTCTTGATCAAATTCGTCCATATAGTATCTAGCGCCCGTAACTAATCTGTTGTAGATATGGTGATAATCTACATTGATCACAGCTACGTTAAATTCTCTCGCCGTAAATTCGGCTAGGTGGTCTCTATATGCTTTATCGACGTCGCCGCCGCATCCAGGCACTATAAAAACTATGGCGTTAACCGGCTTATCGTCATCGTAGCACAGTTTGAAGTTTAATTTTGTAGAGCGTTTAACGCCCAGCTCCATATCGTCGCAAGAGTTGATTTCGTAGATTTTACTGACTACCATTTTTTGCCTTCCGTGATTTTTTGTATTATACCTCTGCCGAGCTAAATTTAGCTTTTTTGGTCGGGTGTAATTGGTCGATCGTAAGCTATGCGGTGGTTATACTAAGGATTGTAGAATCGGTTTTTAAATTTAAGCGTAAAGTTTAAATAAATTGCGAAATTAAAAATTGTTTACGGTTTCGCCGCCGAATTTCAGTAGCGCCGAACCCCAAGTAAAGCCGCCGCCGAATGCGTCCAGTAAAAGCAAATCGCCTTTTTTAAGTCTGCCCGCTTCGTATGCGTCATTCATCGCCATAGGTATAGAGGCTGAGCTTGTGTTGCCGTATTTTCCGACGGTTACGACGCACTGTTTGTTTGTAAAATTTAAGCGCTGCTTGACTGCTTCGATGATGCGTAAATTCGCCTGATGAGGTATAAAAAGATCGATTTTATCGCTTGAAATTTGATTTTTTTCTAGGATATCTACGACGTCTTTGGTTAGCGTCTGAACCGCGATTTTAAATACTTCATTGCCCGACATCTTGATAAATTTCTCTTCGCCGCCTGGAGTTATGAGCAGGTTTGCGTAGTTGCCATCGGCTGCGGTATGAACGTCGATGATCTCGTTTTCTTCACTAGCGCTTACGACCGCGGCACCTGCTCCGTCGCCAAATAGTATGCAAGTCGTTCTGTCCGTCCAGTCGACGATCTTACTTAGTTTTTCGGCTCCGATTATCAATACGTTTTTTTTGCTTCCGCTTTCAATCAGTGATTTTGCAAGCTCAAGCAGGTAGATAAAACCCGTGCATGCCGCACTTATATCAAATGCCGTAATGGCATTTATGCCTAAATTTTTAGCGATTTTACACGCCGTTGAGGGCATACAAAAGTGATCGGGCGAGATGGTCGCGCAGATAACCGCATCGATATCTTTTGCCGTCAAATTTGCTCTTTCAAGCGCTATTTTTGCCGCTTTCGTGCCAAGCTCGCTCGTATCTTCATCCTGTGCTATGCGTCTTTGGTTGATGCCAGTGCGTTTAACTATCCATTCGTCGTTGGTTTCCACCATTTTTTCAAGGTCGAAATTTGTTAAAATTTTAGGTGGAGCGTATGCGGCTATGGATATTAGCGAGGCTTTTGGCATTAAATTTTTCTTTGTAATTTCATTTTGCGAAGTGCGAAAGCTCGTCTTCGATGACTTTATTTATATCGGAGTTTGCGAATTTTAGAGCTTGAAATATCGCGTTTTTGATAGCTTTTGGGGTGCTTTTACCGTGGCTTATTATGACGCAGCCGTTCACGCCAAGTAGCGGCGCGCCGCCATATTCGTCATAATCGACTTGCTGTTTTAGAGTTTTAAAAACTTTTTTCATGAGAAGCGAACCGGCTATGGCGACCGGGGATTTTTTAACATGTTTTTTGATAATTTTTGTTATAGCGTCGGCTACACCTTCACTTGTTTTTAGTAGGATATTTCCGACGAAACCATCGCAAATAACGACATCGACGCTTCCGTCAAAAACCTGATTTCCTTCGGCGTTGCCTACGAAGCTATCAAGTTTTGAGATCATTTCAAAAGCTTCTTTCGTCGCCTCGTTGCCTTTACTGCTCTCTTCGCCGTTTGATAAAAGTCCTAGTTTGGGGAATTTTATTTTTAAAATTTCTTTTGCGTAGGCTTCGCCCATTATGGCAAACTGAAATAGATGCTCGGGCCTACAGTCCACGTTTGCGCCAACGTCCAAAACTAGCGTGTTGCCGCCGGTTACGTTTGGCATTAGCGTCGCTATCGCCGGGCGCGAGACGTTTTTAAGCCGTCCGACTCGAAGCGTAGCAAGACTCATCGTAGCTCCGCTGTGTCCTGCCGAAACTACGGCCATAGTTTGTTTATTTTTAAGTAGCTCGATAGCCTTAAAAATACTGCTTTCTTTTCGCTTTAACGCATTGGTGGCGCCGTCGCTCATAGAAACGACCTCGTCGGCTTGAATAAATTTTACGTATTGTTTTAAATTTTGCGGAACGAGGCTCTCTAAAATTTTCGTATCGCCTACCAAAACGGCTTCAAATTTTACTTCTTTTAAAGCCTCGATCACGCCGCCGATAATAGGTTGCGGACCGAAGTCGCCGCCCATCGCGTCAATGCAAATGCTGGTCATTTGTATCAATACTCTCCGGTAGTTTTATTTACGCGGTGAGGCATTTTCCATGAGCCGTCTTTATCTTTTACGGGAACCGGAAGCGTTACTTTGTAGTGCGTTCTTCTCTTTGCCGCGCGAGTATGACTTACTCTTCGTTTAGGTACTGCCATTTTATTCTCCTTTATAGATTTTTACATTTTTCACAATAAAAATAATCGCTCTTAAAAGCTTCTATTTCGCTTGTTAGTACTTCTTCTAAATTTATAAAACCGTCGAAAAACTCTACCACATCTTCGAGATTTTCTTCTTTATCCTTATAAATTCCGTCGCTTAATATCAAATTTACATCTTCATCAAGCTTTAAATTTATATCTTCGCCGCATCGGTCGCAGTTGTGAGCTATCTCGCCTACGATTTTACCTTTGCAGCTGACTAAATTTTGGTTTATTCTTTTGAGTTCACCGTTAAAATTTAGCCCGTCCGAGTTTAACTCGAACGGCATTTGATTATTTGCGATTTTGGCGAAAGATATTTTCAAAATTTAACCCAAATTTAGCAAATTTCTCTTGTTGCAAAGAAAAATGCGATCTCGTTTTTAGCGTTTTCTAGGCTGTCGCTACCGTGAACGGCGTTTGCATCGATGCTCTCTGCAAAGTCAGCTCTGATAGTGCCCGGTTTTGCTT
>CAUQHH010000033.1:0-14261 GCA_963517705.1 uncultured Campylobacter sp. | reverse complement strand
TATCTATGCTTAGAGCGACGGTTTTTGGCTCTTTAGTGGTATTTATCACTCTTAGCGTGTAGTTTACCTGGTCGCCTTGGATCAAATACGCCGTTTGCGTCGGTTTTAGGATGATGTCGTCTTTTACCTTGACGGCGTTTACGCTAAAGCCAAGCTTATCGCCGATGACGCTAAGTACGGCCAAATTTATCTCTGAGTTAAAGTCGCTAGGCACCTCTACGTCAAAGTTCGCTACGCCGTCCGCACCCGCTTTTGCAGTTTGCATTTTGATGTAGGTTTTGACGTTTTTCTTATCGACCGGGCTGGCAAATTTAGCCATTCTCATCTCCATGAGAGCAGCTGCCGCGTCGCCACCAAAGCTTAGTACTTTACCGTCTTTTTTAAATCCGCTCAAATTTGCATAGATGTCGTAGTCAAGCACGCCGTCGTTTAAAATTTTGTCAAAAAAGTCAAGCGGGCTCTTTAGCTTTTGATTTGTTACCTGTAGCACGCCTTCATCAACTGCAAATAGCGTAACCTCCGCATTTGGCTCGGTTTTTACGGTGGTTTTAAATTTGGAGTTTGACTTCACGACTTTTGGCGCTTCGATGCTGACGTTTGTCGCTCGGTATGATTTATCCGCTTTTGCATAGACTTTGTCATAGGTTCTAAACGGCAAGACGTCGTTATCTGCCACGCGCATGATGGATGCGGTAACGTAAAGTCCCTCAAAATCGAAGTCAAGGTCAAATTTGGCGTTTGCTACGTTGTTTTGGATATTTACGACTTTATACTTTTTGACGTTTTCTGACTCGACCGTGATGATGCCGATGCCGCTTTTTAGCACAGAGCTAACGTCTACGTTTAGCGAATCGCCTTTTTTATAGACTTTTTGATTTAGCTTGATTTTGGCTTTAGCTAGCTCTTTTGTCGGTTGCAACGTGCCGCCGTAGTCCCAGCCGCTAACGTAGATATCTAAATTTGCCGAGTGGCCGCTTAGGATATCGGAAACCACGACTATGAAGTCGCCGCTTTGATTGAAATCATAAACGAATTCGTTACCGCTAAGAGTATCGCTAAAGACCTTTTCGTAGCGCTTGTTCCATTTTAGATAGCCTTCTTTGTCGTAGTTGTATTCCCAGATCGCTTTTTTGATCTCGACGGCTTTTTGTCTATCTTTTAGCTCCTCGTCTTTAAGTGGATCGACGCTGACGAAATTTAGCGTTAGTTTGGAGTTTGAGTCGATGTAGGTGTCGTTTGCTCTGACGCCGACCATCACGTCAAAAGGATATACGCTAAAGTCGTTGCTAGCGCTTACATTTTTGCCGTCGTCGTTAATGGTAAATACCGCGGTGCCTTTTAAAATGCTTGCGATTTTGCCTTTGTTTTGTAGCTTAAACGCAGTCGCGCCTTTGCCCTCGTTATCTAGAGTTACCGGTTTAGTAAACTGATCTAGGCCGTTTGCCGCGTATTCGCCGTTGCTAAATTTATACTCTTTAAATTTATCGTTTTTGTAATCTTGCTGATATAAATTTAACGCCACATCGCCCTCTAGATTAGCCGCCGCTCCGCCAAAAAGGTAGTTGCTTTGTAGTTTTACGTCTATTAGATCGTCTAGAGCGTAAATTTGCTTATCTAGCTTAACCTCGTTTTTGATGCGTTGCGGAGTGAATGACTCTACTGAAAAGTCGTAGCTATCGATGATTTTATTTGCAAAGATCACTTCAAATTTAAACGTTCCGGTTAGTCCAGAGTTTACCGGCTCGTCGAAATTTATCACGCCAAGCTCGGTGGTGTTTACGCCTTTATTTAGGATCACTTTATTTTGCGGATCTCTGATTTTTAGCTTAACGGGCATGTTTGAGAGGCTCTTAAACAGCGCGTTTTTGATGATGATCTCGCCTTTTATGTTTTCCTGCGGGCGGATGATGTTGCTAGCAAAGTGCAAATACGCGCTATACGTTTCGCTTCTATCTTTGGCGTCTAAATTTGACTCCTCGTTTAGGCGTTTGTTTTGCGATAGGGCGATGAAGCTTTGCTCTTTACCTAGCGTTAAAACTGCACTTGAGACGTCTTTGCCGATGTCTTTTTTATTAAATTTAAACACGCCTTCGTCGTTTGTGATGCCGCTTGCGATGAGATTGTTTTTAGTGGAGTAAATTTTGACGTCCGCGTTTGCGACAACTTCGTTTTTACTCAAGCGATTGGCAAATAAAAACACCTCGTCTTTTGAAACCTTCATGCTTAGGCCGATATCGGTTAGATAGACCGCTTTTTGTACGCTTTTATCTTTGTCGTAGTAGATCGTGACTAGATAAACTCCATCTCCGCCCTCGGCAAAGTCAAGCTTGATCTTGCTTTTTTGCATTTCGTTTTGAGCGCCGCCGATCTCGTAGTTTTTGCTAGCCACTTCCTCGGCGTAGTTATCCAAAGGAGTCTCGGTAAAATTTAAAAAGTATCTTAAATTTTGCTCTTTTAGCTTCTCGACGACGACTTTAGCGGTGTTTGTGTTTACGCTTTTTATGCCGATCTCGCCCAGGTTAGACATATACGCGCCGCTATCGGTAAACTCCAAAAACGGCTTTAGATCGCCGAAAGCGACATTAAATGAGGAGTTTTCTCGTAGCATCGAGTAGTCGTCGCCAAAGCCCTTGTAGAAGGTGACTTTGTAGGTTGTCTGCGGTTTGAAGTCTTTACTGGTAATGTCGATATAGTAGTAGTAATACTCGCCGTCGGCGTCTTGGTGGCTAGTGTACTCCATTTCGCCAACTTCAAAGCTATTTACGCCATCAACCTTGATAAATTTTTTAATATTATCAGAATCTATCCAATCTTTAAGATAGAGTCTAGCCGCTAGTTTGCCGTTATCTAGGCTGATGCCTTCGACTTCGTTTAAAAACATAGTCTTGGCTTTTGGCTTATCGACGAAATTTTCATCTGGATTTGAGACTTTTTGCATGACTTCAAAACTATCGGCTAAATTTATACCCGAAGTATTTTTGAGGTTTTTAGAAACCGAAAATACTAAATTGTCGCCGCTTTCAAGTAGCTTTATCTGAAAGCTTTTAGGCGTTTTGGCTACGATTTTATATTTTATGTTTTGCTTGGCCAAATTTTGCTTGTCGTAAATTTTAAAATTTGCGGCAAACTCATCCTCACTAACCTCGTCGTTAAATACCGCTAAAAAGGTATCTCCGGAGTACTCTATCATGTTTGATAGTACGAAGTCTCCGCCGTAAAATTTAACCTTACTCTCGCCTTTTTTGCACGAGTAGCTTATGCCTTTTGCAAGAGGCTTTTTAGGGTAAAAGAAAATCGAGTCTGATCCATACTCAAAGGCTCCCGTTATCTCGGGCGAACACTCGATTATTTTTTTGTGCGTGACCTTACCGATGAGCGATTGCTCGCTTTGGGCGTATTTTACGCCAAGACTCACCGAACCGTCGTCTAATGCCCTGCTTGAACCGTCAAGCGTAAAGGCGCTTAAATGTGATGCCAAAAGGCAACTTAGGCTTAAGCCGATTAGCTTTAAACGCATTAAAACCTCCTTATTTCGATATTGATTTCGCTTAAATTCGAATTTTCGTCCAGACACCCGAGCTTATGTTTGCCTTGCGTTAAATTTAATGTATTTTCGCTCGCGTTGTTTACTTTTTCCCACTCGTTTTCATCTATCTTGAGATATATCTCATCTCCGATATATGCGTAACATTTTAGCATAACTTTAGTTAAATTTTCATCGCTTAGCAGAATTTGATTATTTGACGGCGTTGCAACGAGAGGTTTATAGCTTTTAAATTTATAGTAACAAGGACTTTCTTTGATATCTTCTTGAGTAATCGCGCCGTTTTTTAGTAAAAATCCTACTTCGTCGCCCCTGATACTCTCGCAGATATCTTTTGGCGCTACGCCGTCTATCTGCCAGTCCTCCTCCTCGTCTCTGCACTCTTTAAATTTAAACACATCAAGGCATGTTTTTTTGGACTCAATGCCGCCTGGCGCGCTCATGAAAGAGAGTTTTTGCTTTTGAGCCAGCAGCTTAAAGACGTCAAAAACCGTGCGCGAAGCGTCGCTAAATCCGCTTAAATTTTGCGTCTTTTTGCCGTTAAAGTTACCAAACCACACCGCAACCGTGTAGTCGCTATTTACGCCGATCGTATAGATATCGCGCGAGCCGTAGCTGGTGCCGGTTTTAAAGGCGATTTGAGGCGTGTCTTTTGCGTATTGCCATGCGACGCCCAGATAGCTTCGGGAGGCCGAGGAGAGCATTTTTGAGGTTAGATACGCGCTTTGCGGGCTGATTAGCCGTCCGTAGCCTAGTATCGTCTTGCCGGCCGCTTCCAGCGGTTTTAGCTCGCCGCCGTTTGCGTAGATCGTGTAGAGATGGGCTAAGCTTAGCAGGCTCATCTCCGCACTTCCAAGCGCGATACTATCTGCGTAAAATTCCTTTGAATTGCTCACCAAATGCACGCGAGAAAGCAGCTCGTAAAGAGAGTTTTCGCCTAATTTGTTGTTTAGGCTAACGGCCGGAATATTTAGGCTAAGCGCTAGCGCCTCGGTCGCCGAGATGATACCGAAAAACCTGCTGTCGTAGTTTTTGGGCGCGTACTCTCCGAGGAAAATTTCCGTATCTATCATCTGGCTCTTTGGCGTGATGAAACCCTCGTCGAGCCCTAGCGAAAATATAAACGGCTTTAGCGTCGAACCCACGTTTCTGCTCATTGTTACGCCGTCGTTTTGCCCCTGCGGAGCGTGCCAGTCGTGCGAGCCTACGTATGCGGCCACGCTCATATTTTTATTATCGATTATTATCCCCGCGGCGTTATAGGCATCTTTTGATTTTAGCGAGGTAGCCGTATTTTTTAGCGCGTTTTCTAGTAAAATTTGCAAATTTAGATCCAAATTTGAGTGCGTAACGCCGTTTTTTAGAGCCTGCGCGGCGTAGTGCCTAGCCTTATAAACGGCGTCGTAGCGCTTGTTTTTAAAAGGCTCCCTTTGCGCTCTTTGGAAGGCGCTTTGATCTATCACGCCCGCTTTATAAAGCAGCTTTGCGACGCGATTTTTTAGCGCGTTGATGTTTGATTTTTTATCTAGGCGGTTGGCGTTTGGATTTTTTGGGATCGTGCTTAAAAGAGCGCACTCGGCGATACTAAGCTCGCTTAAATCTTTACCGAAATAAAACCTCGCCGCAGCCGCCGCACCCTCGATATTTCCGCCATACGGAGCGAGATTAAAATAAAAATTTAAAATCTCGTCCTTGCTATAGTGCCACTCCAGCTGAAGTGCGGTAAAGATTTCTTTAAATTTATTCGCGTAGGTACGCTCCTCTCGCTTCATCATGCGCGCGACTTGCATCGTGATAGTGGAGGCGCCGATGCGGTTAGAGTGCGTGAGATTGTGCGCGGTCGCGCGGATCATAGCAAATGGATTTACGCCGATGTGGTAGTAGAAAAATTTATCCTCAAACAAAAGAACGCTATCTTTTAGCGTCTGCGGTATGTTTTTAGCCTCAAATCTCCAAATTTCGTCGCTGCTAGGCCGAAGAGCGACGATACGGCCGTTTTTATCAAAAAGTATGAACGAATTTTCCCGCTTTAGCGCTTTGACGTCGAGCGGATAGGCAAAGTCAAGCACCAAAAAAGCTACAAAGCAGAGCAGGGCAAAGGCGGCGAAGTATTTGATAAATTTAGCTAAAACTCTTTTCATTTCGCGATTATATCGAATTTGCGCGTAAAATCTCGAAAGATTAAATTTATGATAATTGATATATAATTTCAAATACTAATCTAAGCAAAGGAGATAAAGGCATGGAATATAGAATAGAAAAAGACACGATGGGCGAGGTAAAGGTACCAAACGATAAATATTGGGGTGCGCAGACACAGCGCAGCCACGATAATTTCGAGATCGGAGTAGGGCTGGAGACGATGCCAAGGGAGGTCATAGAGGGCTTTGCCTATCTAAAAAAGGCGTGCGCGCTGGTTAATCGCAAGCTGGGCCGTCTAGATGAGCCTCGCACCGAAGCGATCGCGCAGGCGTGCGATGAAATTTTAAACGGCAAGCTGGACGGAAATTTCCCTCTAGTAGTATGGCAGACGGGCTCGGGCACGCAGTCGAATATGAATTTAAACGAGGTTGTTTCAAACCGCGCGATGGAGATTTTGGGGCTAAATTTCCGCGATAAGGCGGCGTTGGACGTCAAAGATGCAAAATTCGTGCACCCAAACGATCACGTAAATAAAGGCCAGAGCTCAAACGACACCTATCCTACGGCGATGCGAATAGCCTTTGTGCTGGAGCTTCAAAAAAGGCTACTGCCCGCGATCGAAAAATTAGAAGCGACGCTGGATAAAAAGACCGCCGAGTTTGCGGGGATCGTAAAGATCGGCCGCACTCACCTGCAAGACGCCACGCCGCTCACGCTCGGACAGGAATTTAGCGGCTACGCGCATATGCTAAAGGCGAGCAAGGCGCAGATTCTAGCTACTATGCCGTTTTTAGAAGAGCTTGCTATCGGCGGCACCGCGGTGGGCACGGGGCTAAACTCGCACCCAAAATTTAGCGAGATGGTAAGTGACGAGCTAAACGCGCTAACGGGCACGGCGTTTAAATTTAAATCCCATCCGAATAAATTTCACGGCCTAACCAGCCACGATGCCGAGGTATTTTTAAGCGGCGCGTTAAACGGTCTGGCGGCAAATTTGATGAAGATCGCAAACGACGTGCGCTGGCTAGCAAGCGGGCCTAGGTGCGGTATCGGCGAGATAAACATCCCTGAAAACGAGCCTGGAAGCTCGATAATGCCGGGCAAGGTAAATCCGACGCAGTGCGAAGCCGTCACGATGGTAGCGGCGCAAGTAATGGGCAACCACGTCGCGATCTCCGTTGCCGCAAGCCAAGGCAACTTCGAACTAAACGTCTTTAAGCCGGTGCTCACGTACAACCTCATCCAAAGCATCCGCCTGCTAAGCGACGCGATGAACAGCTTTGATAAACACTGCGCTTGCGGTATCACGGCAAATGAGGCTAAAATCGACAAGCTACTGCACGAGAGTTTGATGCTCGTAACCGCGCTAAATCCGCACATCGGCTACGCAAATGCCGCCAAGATCGCCAAAACCGCGCATCATAACGGCACGACGCTGCGCGAGGAGGCGATAAAATCGGGCATACTAACCGCCGAGGAATTTGACGCGTGGGTGGTGCCTGAAGATATGATCGCGCCGAAGGAGTAAATTTGGTCGCTTGATTTTGGGCTCGGCGGGATTTGGGCGATTTTGCCGAGCCTAAGTAAAATCCGTAAATTTAAGAGCGAGATTTTACGGTTGTGCCTTAAAATTTACTCAAATTTGCCGATATACCTTTAAATTTAAAGGTTCGGCGATGGATGTAAAACTAAACATAAATTTAAACTCAAATTTGATGAGCGTCGGCAAAAGCTCTGCAGCGACTAGCGCGGCAAATTTAAAAAGCGTAAATTTGCAAAGCAGCGATAGGGGCGATATTTTGAGCGGCGCGTCAAATTTGCCTAGCGGCTCAAACGAGGGCGAAAGCAGCGCCAATATCTTAAAAAAACAGCTAGAAAAACTGCAAAAACGGCTAAAAGAGCTTGAAGCCGCGATAAAGCGGGTAAATGCCAGCAAAAATCCGTACGCAAAAGATATGGCGGCCTCGCTCGAGACGCAAAAGGGAGCGGTTTTTGCGCAGATAATGCAAATAAGCGCGCGAATTTTAGAGATGCAAGGCGGCCAAAGTAAAATTTGACGCCGTAAATTTGCATTTCAAATTTTAAAGCCTTGAAACCAATGAAGAAATAGGGCGATTTTGATTTTAAAATATCAAAATATAAAAATAGTTTATTAAATTTATCTTTTTATACTTTAATTATTTTTAGAGTTTTCTTTGCAAAAATATCACTAAAATAACAATATACTTAATTATTAAAACTAGTTCTTTTGCTAAATATAGAATTTTAAATTTTAGTTGTAATATTTCAATATTTAAAGCTATTTGATAATAATTAAAGACAAATTTACTCTTTTATCAAACATGCCAAAATGCAAATTTCACTCCAAGGAGAGAGCATGAGAGATGACGTCCTAGTTAGGATAAACGAGAGGCTTAACGTGCTTGCCGTGCTTCCGACTCTAAAAAACGGATCGATCGGCGAAGCTTTAAAGAAAAGCGGATTTAGCAGGCGCGACTTTATGAAATGGGCGGGCGCGATGACGGCGTTTATGGCGCTGCCTGCGTCGATGGCGCCAACCGTGGCTAGAGCCGCCGAGCTTAGCGATAGATTGCCCGTGATCTGGCTACATATGGCCGAGTGCACGGGATGCAGCGAGAGTTTGCTTCGTACCGATGCGCCGAGTATAGATAGCTTGATTTTTGACTACATCAGCCTCGAGTACCACGAAACCGTGATGGCTGCGGCAGGCTGGCAAGCTGAGGAAAATCTAGAAAGCGCGATCGAAAAATATAAAAACAGATACATCCTGCTGGTTGAGGGCGGCATACCTACGGGCGATACGGAAAACTATCTAACCGTCGGTCCTTTAGGTCTTAGCGGACTTCATCACGCAAAGCACGCGAGCGAAAACGCCGCGGCGATATTTGCCATCGGTACCTGTTCGAGCTTTGGCGGTATACAAGCTGCAAGGCCAAATCCGTCAAATTCCGTAGGCCTATCAAAAGTAACTTCAAAACCGGTCATAAACGTCCCGGGCTGTCCTCCTAGCGAGAAAAATATCGTGGGCAACGTCCTTCACTACATACTTTTTGGCACCTTACCCGCACTTGACGTATTTAACCGTCCAAAATGGGCTTACGGACTTAGGATTCACGATCTTTGTGAGCGAAGAGGGCATTTTGACGCGGGTGAGTTCGTGCAGACCTTTGGCGACGAGGGCGCAAAAAACGGCTACTGCCTCTATAAAGTCGGCTGCAAAGGCCCATATACGTTTAATAACTGCTCGCGCGAGAGATTTAATCAGCACACTAGCTGGCCGGTGCAGGCGGGTCACGGCTGCATAGGTTGCTCGGAGCCTGATTTTTGGGATACGATGGGGCCTTTTGAGGAGCCGATGGCAGATAGGCTGTTTAACACGGTTTTAGGCCTAGGCGCTGATAACGTCAGCGATAAAATCGGCATCGGAGTGCTGGCGCTCGCAGGCATCGGTATAGCAGCGCACGCCGCGGTAAGCATTTTTGCTAAAGACAAAGAGGAGGCGTAAAAATGAGCGAGCAAAGAATAGTAATAGACCCGATAACCAGGATAGAAGGCCACCTGCGCATAGAGGTCGTCGTAGATGAAAATAACGTAGTTAAAGAGGCCTACTCGGGCTCGACGCTCTGGCGCGGCATAGAGCAGGTCGTAAAGGGGCGAGATCCGAGGGATGCTGGATTTTTCATGCAGAGGATTTGCGGAGTTTGTACGTTTTCGCACTACCGCGCTGGCATCATGGCCGTCGAGAACGCGCTAGGTATCGTTCCTCCGCTAAACGCGCAGCTAACGCGCACACTGATGAATAACGCCCTTTATATGCACGATCACGTGGTGCATTTTTATCAGCTCCACGGCCTTGACTGGGCGGACGTGGTTTCGGCTCTAAGCGCGGACGTACGCAAGGCTAGCGACGAAGCGTTTAAATACTGCGACACTCCTTACGCGACCGGCGCAGATAAGCTAAAAGAGGTAAAAGAACGCGTCGAAGCCTTCGTAAAAAAAGGAAATTTAGGACCTTTTGCCAACGCCTACTGGGGACATCCGACCTATAAATTTACGCCTGAGCAAAATTTGATCGTACTTTCGCACTATTTAGAGTGCCTAAGGATACAAAGAACGGTAGCGCAGATGATGGCGATATTTGGCTCCAAAAACCCGCACCCGCAAAGCCTAACCGTAGGCGGCGTGACCTGTGTCATGGACCTACTTGATCCCGCAAGATTAGGCGAATATCTAACAAAATTTCAAGAAACGGCCGATTTTATTAACAGGGCGTATTATCCAGATCTAGTCATGGCCGCTAAAGCCTACGGCAGCGAGCCTAGCGTGCTAAAAGACATCGGCGTGTCAAATTTGTTCGCTTATGATGAGTTTTTAGTCGGTAGAAACGAGTATCTGATCCAAGGCGGAGCTATCCTAAACGGCGATATCAGCAAGGTTTACGAAGTAGACGGCGATAAGATCACCGAGGAAGCTACTCGCGCATGGTATAAAAACCCAGCCCCGCTGCATCCGTATGACGGCGAGACCGAGCCAAACTACACCGGCTTAAAAGATATGAAAACTCTAGACGGTCACGGCAAAGAGGTGGATACTAAGGTATTTGACGAAAAAGGCAAATACAGCTGGATCAAAGCTCCTCGCTATGATGGCAAACCTATGCAGGTGGGCCCGGTAGCCAGCATCGTCATAAACTACGCCAAAGGCAACGAGCGCGTGGTAAAAATCGTCGATAAATTTTTAAAAGACTCTGAACTTCCGCTTGAGGCGGTATTTTCTACTCTGGGTAGAACCGCAACCAGGATGCTAGAGGCCAAACTAGTAGCCGATCACGGACTAACCGCCTTTAATAGCCTTATAGAAAATCTAAAAACCGATCAAGAAACCTGCGCGAAGTACGTCATAGATAACGACAAAGAGTATAAAGGAAATTTCCAAGGCAATGCCCCTCGCGGAGCGCTCAGTCACTGGTGCCGCATAAAGGGCGGCGTGATAACTAACTGGCAAGCAGTCGTGCCTAGTACGTGGAACGCCTCGCCAAAAGACGCCGCAAACGTGCGCGGAAGCTACGAGGAGTGTCTCATCGGGCTAAAGATCGCCGATCTAACCAAGCCGCTTGAGATCATACGCAAGATACATTCGTACGATCCTTGTATCGCATGTGCCGTACACGTGATGGATGCGCGCGGCACGCAGCTGGGCGAATACAAAATCAATCCGAATTTGTGAAAGGAGCGGCTATGAGCGAGCATAAATTTGACCGCAAAAGCGAGTATGAATTTTCCATCGGGCTTAGAGCGACGCACTGGATCAGGTTTTTTGCCATCACCTTTTTGGTCGTGAGCGGATACTATATATCCTATGTTTTCGTTAGTCCAGAGGTCACGACCCAGCCCGTACTTTTTATGAACGCCAAGTGGCGCGCGGCTCATCAGATCGCGGGATTTGTCCTGATAGCGTGCTTTATTTTCAAGCTTTACCTATTTATATTTGACAAATACAGCCGCAAAGAGGTCGTGAGTATCGTTGATTTTTTTAATCCAAAAGTCTGGATAGCGCAGATAAAATACTACTTGTTTTTAGGCCCGCATCCGCATCTAAAGGGCGTTTATAACCCGCTTCAGTTTGCGTCGTATTTTTTCTTTTATCTGGTGCTTTTTCTGATCTGCCTAACGGGCCTCGTGCTCTATGTCCACGTCTATCACGAGGGGCTTGGCGGGCTACTTTATGAGCCGATGAGGCAGTGCGAGGAGCTCATGGGCGGGCTGGCAAACGTTCGCACGATACACCGCATCTGCATGTGGATCATCATGGTTTTTGTGGTAGCGCACGTGTATATGGCGGTATTTAACGCCGTAAAAGGCAAAAATGGAGCTATGGACGCCATCGTAAGCGGCTACAAATACGTAAAAGACGAGCACTGATGCGCGTTTTGGTGCTAGGTATCGGCAACGTGATGTTTGGCGACGAGGGCGTTGGGGTGCATTTTGTAAAAATGATGGAGCGAAACTACAAATTTAGCCCTAAAAACGGGGCTAAATTTGACTCCGCGTTAAATTTGGGCGATAAATTTGACGCGTCAAATTTGGATGTCGCAAACTCAAATTTAAGTAGCGACCTCGCTCGTCGCGGCAACCCTAAATTTAACAACGCAGACGGCGCAAATTTGGAGCTAAGATTTATCGATGGCGGTACGCTAGCTATGGCGCTCACGCCCGTTATTGCTTGGGCGGATGTTTTGATAGTTGCTGACTGCATCAGCGCCGAGGGCAGCGAGACAGGGGATGTGTATTTTTTCGGTTACGAGCAGATGCCGCCCGCCGTCTCGTGGAACGGCTCCGCACACGAGGTCGAGATGCTAGAAACCTTGCGACTCATGGAGCTTGCGGGTGATTTGCCGCGGACGAAAATTTTAGGTATCGTGCCAAAGCGTATCGAGCCTATGAGCTTTGAGCTCTCCACGCAGGCGCAAGAGGGGGCAAATTTGATGGAAAAGACGCTTTTAAACGAGCTTTCGCGGCTTGGATTTTGCTACGAAAAGATAGCAAATTTTAGCGCTTCAGACATCGCTTTAGAGTTTTCAAAAAAGGGCGCGATATGATTTTAACTTACGAGTTTGACTGCGCGAGCGAAAATTTCGCTTTTTTTCTTAAATTTTACGCACAAAAAAGCGGGTTAAATTTTAGCCTTAAAAAACAGCGAGACTTAACGACGCTTTACGCAAAAGGCTCGCAAGAGGAGCTTTTGGCGTTTTCGGATATGCTCTCTAGCGCGCTGCCTCACAGCGTGTTTTTGCGCGGTTCAAAGGTTTATGCGAGCGAAAATTTACCCCAAGGCGAAGCAAACGAGCCTATAAACGCCCTCTCAAACATCACGCCAAGCGTCGTTAGCGCCTATCTAAAGGGCGAGCTAAAAGAGTGCGAGAACGGCGTTTTTAGCGACGTTTGCGTTTTTATAGACGGCAAATTTACGCCTGTTACGAAGGCAAATTTTAGCAAGCTTTTGGAGTTTGCTTTTAAAAATTTATGCGCGGGCGAAAGCGTTAAATTTAAAGATATTAGCGGCGAATTTGAAGCTTTAAATTTCACCGAACTAAACGAAAATTTTAATCTTTTAATGCCGACGAATCTTAAAAATTTGCCTAAAATTTTTATCGCAAACGAAGCCGAGCAGGTCGCCCTAGCAAGCTACGAAAAGCCCGCCGTTACGCTAAAAACGACGGCGATCTACCGTGGCAATCACCCAAGCTCGCCAAGATTTTTTGACGTCTGCGCGGCGAGGGACATTTTCATCTACGCGCTTTGCGACAAGCTTTTTAAAGCGGGCGTAAATTTTATCGCTTTTTTGGCGCAAAAGCCGCCGTTTAAGGCCGTAGTGCTTGAAAACGGATACATTTTTAGCGGCTCTAGGATTTATTATTCGCGCGCAAATTTGAGCCGGATAGAGGGCGCTGCGGATAAAAATCTAGCGAATTTTAACCTCGCAAAAAAAGAATTTGACGCAGACGGCGGGATATTTAGGATATTTTTAAGCAGGTTTAAAGACGATGAAGTTAAAATTTATCCCAAATTTGATGATTTTAACGTCTTAAATTTCGCCTTACCCGAGAGCTTTGAAGAGCTTTATGCGCAGATAAAGCGCGAGGAGGGTGGCGAGAGATTGCTTCAAAATTACGGCGAAAACTTTAGCCTGCCGCGCGGCGAGCTCACCATACAAAACGGCTTTTTTGGGCTATTTTGTATGGCTGGAGCGTTGCTTGGATTTGATAGCGACGCGCAAAAAGCGGGAGAGATTTTACTGCAAAACGCGAGCGATTTTAACGGCGCAAAAGGGCCTAGGCTTGATTTTAAAATGCTAAATAAAACGCATTTTGACGTCGTTAAATTTGCTAGAAGCGGCATGAGCTTTAGGCTCGCTGGCGTCGATGCTAGGCTGCTTAGCTACGGATACGCCGAGTCGTTAGCGTATTTTTTGAGCGATTTTTCAGACTCGCTAAAGCAGGATTTTGGCGTACGAAACGCGCTGCTTTGTGGCTCGCTTTTTGAGAACAAAACGCTTGCAAATTTGACGTTAAAGCATCTAAAAACGGGCTTAAACGCCAAATTTAGCAAAGAGTTTTTGATTGAAGAGATGTTTTAAATATGAAATTTCAGGCCTGGTTCAAGGTGTGGGTTTTCGCCCTTTTGTTTATAATCTAGCCCTAAAATTCGGCCTAGCAGGCGAAATTTACAACGACGATGAGGGCGTAAAACTAACGCTTTGTGGGCAGGGTGATCAGATAGAAGAGTTTGAAAAAGCGCTACATGAGGAGCTGCCCAGCCTCGCTCGCATCGACGAGATGAGAAAAACCGAGCTAGAGGGCGTAAAATTTGACGACTTTCAGATAGTCGCCTCAAAATCTGCCAAAAAACACGCGCCTATCTTGCCAGATTTTGCCCTCTGCGCCGACTGCGAGCGCGAGTTTTACGACCCCGCAGATCCGAGGTATCATTATCCTTTTATAAACTGCACCAACTGCGGCCCGAGGTTTTCTATCATCAAATCCCTACCTTACGAC
>CAUQHH010000032.1:0-14392 GCA_963517705.1 uncultured Campylobacter sp. | reverse complement strand
CGATTTGGAACTCTTTATTAGAGAATGTTCCGTTTAGTAGCTGCTGACCGTTGAAAGACGTCGTATTGCCGATGTTGTCTAGCTCTTCCATTAGACGAACGATGTCTGCTTGAAGCGCTTGACGAGACTGAGTAGTTTGACCGTCTTGAGCTGATTGAGTAGCTTTTACCTTGATTGTGTCTAGGATTTTTAGCTGCTCGTCCATAGCCTTATCCGCTACTTGGATGATACCGATAGCGTCGTTACCGTTGTTGATAGCTTGACCAAGCGCGCTAGCTTGAGAGCGAAGGCTATCGGCGATAGCAAGACCAGAAGCGTCATCTGCTGCAGTTTGGATTCTCAAACCTGAGCTAAGTTTACCCAAAGAAAGAGAAAGGTTGCGGTTGTTACCGACTGCGTTTGCGTGTGTGTTTAGAGCGTTGATGTTCGTGTTAATACGAAAACTCATTGTAAATCCTTTTAAAGTTTAATTACGACTTCTTGTCGTTCAAAAACTATATCGGACGAAATCAAAAAAACTTTAGGGGTAGAGGTAAAATTTTTTTTGATTTTTTCAAATTTGATTGAGAAGGACGATTTTTAGGGGATTTTAGAGCGGCGCAAATTTGGTCCGTCGTTAAATTTGATTCGTTCGGCAAAATTTGAAAGAGAGAAATTTGAGAGTTTAAAAAGGATAAACCCCGAAAGGTCGGGGTTTATCGCGGAGATTAGAGGGTTATCTGTAGGCCGCTATTGTCGGCAAGCGTAGCATTAGCTAGATCTACTATGCCGTTTAGTTTTACTACATAGTCGTCATCGCTTATGCCAGCGGTAGCGTCTGCTCTTACTAGATATGTGTCTGTCGCATTGCTATCAGGGTCCGTGTAGGTAAAGTAAGCAAGTTTGTTGCTTGCAGCCGTTGCGACGTCTAGGGCTCTAGATAGGTTGTTTGCAAAGTCTAGCGATTTTGTTGAATCGTATCTTGTGATATTTTGATCAATGGTTCCTCCTAAATTTGCGCCTATTTTGAGTTTGTCGCCTTTAGAGAAATCTTTAATAGTAGCCGTTTTTGATGCAGGGAATGCCGCCGGGTCAGCGCCCACCTTTGTTACCGTAAACGTATCGTCGCCCGCTCCGCCCGTTACGGTTACGCCTGATCTGCTGCCGAAGGTTATCTCGTCGTCGCCCGCTCCGCCTTTGATTACCGACTTTTCATCAAGGTGACCGCTAGCGTCAAATTTGAAATCTCCTTTTAGCGTGCTTGCGTCTACGGTTTTTACCTTTTTGAAATTGGCGTCCAGAGTTAGTATTGTTGAGTTTGCATCGCCTTTTACTACTATGTTAGCTAGAGTGCCTTTGTCGGCGCTAGCTTTTAGATTTACGGTATTTTCAGCTGTAGCTATCTTTTTTTCGTCCAATTTTGACACTATATCGATGTTTTCTATATTGTCTACTTTGAACTGACCTTTTACCTTGCCATTTGTGCTGTCTTTTGGATCTAGTACCAAATTTAACTTATCGGCAGTGCCGGTATCTGCGTCTTTGATCCCTACTGCAAGATCGTTTGATAAATCATTTTTTTCTACCGTTATAGTAGAGTTATTTAAGACTTTTGTAAGACTTTTGCCCGCATTTGCGCCTTGAGCTAGGGTGATATTATTAAAGCCTTCCCATTTTGACATATCTATATCATTTGCAATAGTATTGTTGATCCTTATGCCTTCGAAATTTTTAAGCGTTACCTTATCTGCTCCAGCGCCTGCAATCGTTGTAGATATAGATATTAGATCCGTTCCTGCTCCGCCGTTGATAGTTTGCTCGGCAGCTGTATCATCTATGTCTACTACGTCGTTTCCTGAGCCTAAAAGCACTTGCGAGCCGGCGATGTTTTTGACCTTTAGTTCAGCGAAATTTCCGGTAAAGGATGCTGCGTTTACGTCTTTTAGAGCGCCTTCTTGTTGCAGATTGATTTTTAGATCTTTTGCGCTTCCGTCAAAGGTTACTTTTTCTAACTTGTTGTGAGGAGAAACAAACTCGATAGTAGACTCTTTTTCGCCGTTAGCGTGGATGGTTAGCTGAGTGGCATTGTCTGCTTGTAGTTTGGCTGTGCCTTTTTCCGTGTAGTTTGTGGTTAGATCCACTTTTTCTTCGTTGGTTGTGATTTGGGCGCTGGTAAAGTCGACGTCTTTTACGTTAATTTTAACTAGTTTAGCCGCGGTGAGCGCTGCTGCTAGTTTTAGGTTTTCTAGGCTTAGATCCTCGACTTTGCTTAGTCCGTCTGGGGCTGCTACGGTTAGGACTTTTGTGTTTGTGCCTAGATTTATGCTAGCTTTTGTAGCCTCTTTTGCGGATATAGTGCTATTTTCTCCGCCTTTTACGGATATCTCTTTTGCTTTATCCGCCGTTAGAGTGGCGATTTTATTCGTATCTATCGTTACTTTTTCTTTGGTATCGGTTTCTAGCTTTATGTCCCCAGGGGATGTAATGCTTAGATTATCAAGACCTTTGTTTAGTTTACTCATCAAGACCGGTGCTACTGGAGCCTTTATTGTTACCTCTGATCTTATCTCTAAATTTTCTATGTTGGTTACGCCTCTCATGGCATTATCGATATTGTCTAGATCAAGCTCCGAATTTGAGCCGTTTTTTAGTACGGTTACTTTTAGAGTGTCTTTACCGCCTAAGCCGTCTAGGGTGTCTAGTGAGGACAAAGTAGAGGTCTTATCGCCGTCGCCAGAATAGTAAACAGCGCTAAAAGTATCGTCGCCTTCGGTACCCTTAAGCGTATCGACTCCGGTGGTGAAAATTTTGCTTCCCGGTTTTGCAGCGTCTGCTAGCTGGTCTATTTTAGCTTTTTGCTCCTCTAGGTTGGTGCTGTTTGTGGTTTCGATAATCTGCTGGAACGGAGCATAGTTAAAGTTGCCCGATCCGTCGCTTTCTATGTCGGTTATCTTTTCAGCCATATATGCCGCGATAGCGGTTTTGTTTGCGAATACCGCCGCTGCCGTAGGGTCTGCCGCGATAGCCTCAGGCGATCTTGCTACTTGGAAAAGAGTAACTAGAGTCTCGCCTCTTGAGTGTCCTAGCTCTAGGTGGCGCACCCAAGCGTTTATGCCGTCTGGATCCTGAGAATAATCTTTGCCTAGGATATTTTTATAGATATTTTCTACATATCCTCTGTTTGTATCTATTCTACCGTTAAAATACGCTGCGATAGCTGGGCTTTTTAGCATAGCGTCTGCCGTTTGAGCCTGATCTCTAAAAACGCCTGCCGAAACCCATGCGTTTAAACCAGCGCCTTCGGGTGCTCTGTTAAATAATGCCACATAAAGTTGGGCTACTTGTGCTTTTGTTACTGCCATAAAAGGCCTCCTTTGGGTAAATTGGGATTTTGTTTAATTCCATGGCGATTATAGCATTAAATTCCTGATTGTCGATAAATCGTAGATAAAAAAAATGAAAATTTAGGCGGCAGAACCGCACTGCGTCGGCCTGCCGCTAATGAAGGATAAAAATGAATTTAGGCGAAACTATAAGACGATATTGTGATCGCTATCTACTCTCGCGCCGCTTAGATCTACCGTGCCGGCTAGCTTGGTCACGTAGTCGTCCTGCCCTACGCCTTGCACGCCGTCGGACGTAACGATGTAGGTGTTTGACTGATAGGTGAAATACGCACTCTTTGACGCATGCTGAGCGGCCGCCTTTTCGGCTTCGCGTAAGTTGTTGGCAAAATCTAGCGATGCGTCTGAGTCGTACTTGGCGATAGAATTTGACTCCGCGGCGGCGCCTCCCGTGTATAGTTTGTCACCCTTGCTAAAGTCGGTGATAGAGCTTAGCTTGTCCGTGCCAAAAGGCGAATTCGCCTCCGCTCCTAGCTTGCCGACCTTAAAGACGTCGTTTCCCGCTCCGCCGGTTATTTTAAGACCCGCTACCGAGCCGAAGCTTAGCGTATCGTCTCCGCTACCGCCTTTTACGACGCCGCCTCTTTCGACGTGATTTCCCGCGTCAAACGTAAATTTGCCTGTTAGCGAGCTTGCGTCAACGCCTTTTATTTTTACGATATTTGCGCCTAGTTTTAGTTCGGTATTGCCGTCGCCGCTCACGTAGACGCCCGATAGCGCGCTTTTAGTCGCGTCGCTAGCGTTTAGGTTTATTACGTTTTTGGCTGCGGCGGTTTTTGCCGTATCGGCGCTTGAGACTATGCGGACGTTTTCTATGCCGTCTATGACGAAATTTCCGGTGTTGTCCAGTCCTGCCGTATTTGCTTTAGGATTTATCTTTAAGATTAGCGTATCGTCTGCGCCGCTCGCCGCGTCTTTGATATTTACGGCTATATCGTTTGCGATCGCGGCGTTTTCGACAACTATCGTAGAGTTGTTCGCTAGATTATCTATCTTTGCTCCAGCTCCCGCTCCGCCGGCTAGCGTTACGGAGCCCAAATTTGCCCATTTAGTCATATCTACGGCCCCACTTAAGGCGTCGGTTATCTTTAAATTTTCAAAATTTAAAAGAGAAAGCTTATTTGTCGTCGCGGTAGCTACGGCAGAGGTTACGACCATGGTGTCTTCGCCCGCGCCGCCGTCGATACTATGGACATTTGCCGCGCTATCTATCTCTACGAAATCATCCCCGCCGCCTAGTTTTGCAGTGGCGTTTTGGACGTTTTTGAGTTTTAGGTTTGAGAAATTACCCTCGTAAGCGCTAGAGTCGAAATTCGTAAGATTTGCTTGAGCCGACAAGTCCATGGCAAATTCCCTCATGCCGCCGTCTACCGCGACCTTGGTTAACGACGCGATGTTGCCTAGATCTAGCTGGCCTTTTTTGCCTGCTTTAGCGTGTAAATTTAGCGTTTTTACCTTGTCGGCCGCGCTTGAGGATAGTTTAGCTATGCCTTCGTCCGCGTAAGACATCGTAAAATCCACGTCCCGTTCGTCGGTTCGGATGGAGTTTGCGCCAAAATCGACGTCCGTCACGCTGATCTTTTTGGCGCCGTATGCGATAAGTACGTTATTTCCCGACGTGTCGTTTATCTTTAAATTTGCAAGCGTCAAATCGGCGGCCTGGGTCGTGAAGTTTTTAAGAGCGTTGGTTTTGCTTTTTAGATCGATATTTACGGTCTTTGCGCTTGTTGCGACTTCGGTTTCGCCGTTGGCTTTTAAATTTAACGTCTGCGCGGCGGTCGCGGCGATATTTGCCTTGCCTTCGCTGTTTACGTTTACGGTTTTAGCGTCCTGCGCGATCAAGGTCACGTCCGATTTTGCCGAGATATCGATATTCTGCGCATTTTTAGCGTTTAGCGAAACTTTGCCGGTCGTATTTACGGAGACTTTGTTCGTCGCGTCGGTCTCGGATATGCTCACGTCGCCTATGGTAGAGATGTTTAAATTTTCCAGCCCGAAGTTAAATTTGACTCCGCCGGCGTCAAACTGGGTCTCCGAGATCAAATTTAGATTTTCGACGTTGCTTACGCCTTTAAAGATATTTTGAAGCTCGGTCGTAGTCAAATTTTGCGGAGCGTCGTTTTTAAACACGGTCAAATTTAACGTATCTTTGCCTGCGCCTCCGTCGATCTTGTCAAGAGGCGACAAAGTAGACTTTTGCGTGCCGTTGCCTGCGTAGTAAACGCCGTTAAATACGTCGTTGCCCGCGGTGCCCGTTATGTTGTCTAGACCGTCGGTTAGGCTCTTTTCGACGCCTTTGCTGGCTAGCTCGTCTATTTTGGCTTTTTGCGCTTCTAAATTTGACTCGTTCGTCGTCCTGATAATCTCCTGAAACGGCGCGTAGTCGAAATTCCCGCTGCCGTCTTTGCCGATATCGCCTATTTTTTCCGCCATATAGGCTGCGACTGCGGATTTGTTTTCGAAAATTTTAGCAGCCCTAGGATCGGCCGCCTTAGCCTCCGCCGATGCCGCTACCTCGAAAAGCTTCGTTAGCGTCTCGCCTCTGGTATGGCCGGCTTGTAGATGCCTTACCCACGCATCTATGCCTGCCGGATCTTGCGAGTAGTCCTTGCCGAGGATGTTTTTATAGATATTTTCGATATAGCCTTTATCGGTATCTATACTGCCGTTAAAGTACGACTGTACGGCCGGCGCTTTGAGCATATCGTCGGCTATTTGCGCTTGGGTTTTAGCGGCTCCGGCGCTTACCCACGCGTTTAATCCGGCTCCCTCCGGCGCTCTGTTAAACAATGCCACATAAAGCTGGGCGACTTGTGCTTGCGTTACTGCCATATTGGCTCCTTAGAAGTGAATTTTAGTACTACGTACTAATGATAGTAAACAACAAACATCGTATATTACGATATCTAGGCTAAAAAATCATAAAATACAACGAGTGTTTACCGCGGAATTATAAGCAATAACTATTCCATAGAATTTGTAGCTTAAAAAATAAAATTAATTACTCTGGCACTTTTTAATATTTATTTAAGCATAAAAGGATTACAATCACATTCTTGATGTTTTAGTTACTGGTTAAGGTAAATTTTGGGTAGAGCGGTTAGAGAAATAAAATCAGAAATGGTTTTGATAAAACAAAAGGGCAACTTTTTTGCCGATCAAAGCGAAAAAGACCTTTATGTTGAAATTTTAAGTTCCCTAACGCAAAAATACGATATGGAAATTTTAGGCTACATTCTGGAGTCTAATTCCATATCGCTATTTTTAAAGTCCTTAAATATACCCAAGATCATGCAAGAGCTAAATAGTGCCTTTATAAGAAATAGGAATAAAGCGCGGGGTTATATCCAAGAAAGCGACATCAAAAGATACGAAATCCGAGACGTTTTTATAAACGAATTTGAAGATGTTTTGGCATTTTTGCAGCAAAACGGCGGATATACCTTCAGAAGCATCGACAAAAACTTAAGTTTAGCAAAAAAAATAGAGATTCAAAATTTTAAAAAAAGGACTGAAATGAAAATAGTTGCTTTAAATTCAGAAGTACATAACGGAGTGTCTTATCACCAAGATGCGTTGCCAAATTTCCCGTTTGCGGAGATAGTGGCGAGTGAGGCGTTTTTCTGCGAGAAAGATTTGCCTATAGTTTTCACGAACGACGTAGTGCCTAAACTGCTAGTACTACTAGGTAGAAATGAAAATCTAATAATAGATAAAAACTACAAAGGCTACGTGCCTGCGATCTTACAAAACTATCCTTTTACTCTTGCTAAAGTCGAAGATAAAAATATCCTTTGTATAGACGAGGATGCGCCTCAGCTAAAAGGTAAAGGCGAAAAACTATTCAAGAAAAATGAAGAGCCGAGCGAATTTTTGCAAAACACCATAAACGCTATGCAAAACTACAATGCTCAGCTAGAGGCTACGCAAAAAGCGTTAGAAGAGATCAAAAAGGCTGGAATTTTGATAAACAAAGAGCTAACCGTCTCTGATAACGATAAAAAAATCACCCTAATCAAAGGCTTTTCTGTCGTGAGCAGAAAAAAACTAAACGAGCTTGACGACGCTACTTTGGCTGATTTTGTTAGAAAAGGTTATGTAAGCCTTATAGATGCGCACATTAGAAGCTTAACGAATTTGGAAAATTTGGCGGGTAGAATTTTAGAAAACGAAAGTAAAAAAGAAAATGAAAGTAAATGAACTAAAGGAGAGTATTAAAAAATCCAAACACGCTATGATATATGCTGGAATTTTCAGCATGTTCATAAACGTTTTGATGCTAACTTCTCCTCTATATATGTTACAACTTTACGGTAGGGTCGTAACGTCAAGAAGCCTTGATACGTTATTTTTCCTTACTCTGATAGTTATATTCTTATATCTATGTATGATGTTTTTCGAAATTTTACGTTCGAGAATTTTGGTAGTTTTTTCAAACCAGATAGATTTAAGGCTGTCCGAGAGAGTGTATGATGCGATCTTTAAGCTCTCGGCTAGGCAGCCCGGCAGAGTATCTTCTCAGCCGATGAGAGATCTAAATACCATAAAACAATATCTCAGCACCAACGGCGTGTTTGCGTTTCTTGACGCGCCGTGGCTACCTTTTTATATATTGATACTGTTTTTCTTCCACCCGTATTTTGGATATTTTAGTATCGCGGCTGCGATCGTTTTGTTTATTTTGGCTCTTTTAAACGAAGGCGCGACTAAAGACGGACTAAAAAGGTCAAATGATGCTTTTGGCGCCGAGACTCGCTTTGTCGATCTAAATTTGAGAAATTCCGAAGTCATCCAAGCCATGGGTATGAACGGAAATTTAAAGAAAATTTGGCACAAAAAGCATAATGAATTTCTAGAAGCTCACTCCGAGTCTAGCGTAAAAGCCGGGATGTATGCAAATATCAGTAAGGTATTTCGCGTCGTTTCCCAGTCGCTTATGCTGGGCCTTGGCGCGTATCTGGTCGTCTTGCAGGAAGTGAATCCGGGCATGATGATCGCAGGCTCTATTATCATGGGTCGCGCGCTAGCTCCGCTTGATATATTGATCTCAAGCTGGAAAAGCTATAAGAACACCAAAGAGAGCTATGCTAGACTTTCGCAGTTTTTAGAGGATTTCCCAGCCGACAATGAAAAGCTTAAGCTTCCAGATCCAAAAGGCGATATTTTCCTAGAAACCATAAGCCTAGTACCGCCTCATGGCAAAGCGCCTACTTTGATGGGCATAAATTTCGAGCTTAAAAGCGGAGATATGTGCGCGATTATCGGTCCGAGCGCTGCTGGTAAAAGCTCGCTAGCTAGAGCGATGCTAGGCGTGTGGCCTGTATTTCACGGCGTAGTGCGCGTGGACGGAGCCGATATCACTCAGTACAACAGCGACCATTTGGGTCAGTTTGTGGGGTATTTGCCACAAGACGTCGAGCTTTTTGAAGGAAATATCGCGGAAAATATCGCGAGATTCGGCGAACTGGATAGCGAGGCGATCGTACGGGCTGCGAAGCTAGCCAACGTTCATGATATGATATTAAATTTACCGGACGGATATGAAACCAAAATAGGCATAGGCGGAGCCAGCTTAAGCGGCGGACAACGCCAAAGAGTCGCTCTTGCCAGAGCGCTTTATAAAGAGCCTAAAATAATCGTACTGGACGAGCCGAACGCTAGCTTGGACGAAGAGGGCGAAAGAGCGCTATTTGCCGCTCTTGCGTCGATGAAAGGTAAGGCGACTATAGTGTTAATAACGCACAAGCTAAATATCTTAAATTTAGTTGATAAAATCGCCGTTTTAAATGCTGGAAGATTGATGTATTTTGGCGCCAGAGATGCGGTATTGGCTGAGCTCGGCAAGGCAAATGCGCAACAACCGCAGGTCGCAGAACAACAAAAAAGGCGTAGCATAAGCCTAGAAGATGCGGAGGGCTAAGATGATACTTAAAAATGAAAAAGGCACCGTAAATTTTGGGTTGTTCGTTATATTTTTGCTAGTCGGAGTTTTTGGAATTTGGCTCGGCATGGCGCCTCTTAATAGCGCTGCCGTAGCCGTCGGTAAAATAGGCGTAGTTAGTAACAAAAAAATCATCCAACACCTTGAGGGTGGCGTCGTAGATAAAATTTTCGTTAAAGACGGAGATATGGTCAAAGAGGGCGCTCCGTTAGTCGAGATAAAAAACGTTGCTTTGCAAAGCGAGATGAGCGTAGTTAGAGCAGAATTTTTAAGAACCAGCGTCATAGTTTCTAGATTGGAAGCCCAAAAAGACGATGCGACGGAAGTCAAATTTAGCGACGAAATAAAGCAAATCGAGGGCTATAAAGAGGCTATAGACGGGCAGTTGAGTATATTTAATGCGCAAAAAAAGCTTTTGGATGAAGAAAAATCCATCCTAAAGCAACGAATAAAACAGCTTGAAAATCAAATCAAAGGCGCAAATGCGATAGTAAGCGCCAAACAAGACCGCATAAAGTCTTTGAACGAAGAGATTAAAGAGTGGGAAAGGCTATTTAAGGAGCAGTTGGCCGACAAAGTCAGGCTACGCGACTTAAATAGAGAAAAAACGGCGGTCGAGGGTGAAATAGCTGCGGGCAAGGCCGAGATAGCAAGACTAAACGTCCAAGTTACCGAGACGCAAGCTCAAATTATATTAAGAGATAGAACGTTTAAAGAGGATGTATTAAAAAAGCTTGAAGACGCTAAAACTCGTCTTGTGGATCTTCAACAACGCTATAATGCTTTAAAAGATCAATCCGACCGCACTATAGTAAAATCTCCGGTTGAGGGTAGCGTCGTAGAACTAGCCTTCCATACTATCGGAGGCGTAATAAGGCCGGGCGAGAGAATAATGAGCATAGTGCCGGACGAGACCGACTATGTCGTAGAGGCTAGACTAAACGTAGTAGATATCGATACGGTGCATGTGGGGCAGCTTGCCGATATTAGATTTAGCGCATTTCAGCACAGGCCGAGCTTCGTCATGGAAGGTAAAGTAACGTACGTATCGGCCGATAGTATTCAGGATAATGCAGGCCACTCGTTTTACGATATTAAGGCTGTGCTTACGGAAGAGGGCATGAAAGAGTTTAAAAGAAATGACTTTTTTATAGTTCCGGGAATGCCGGTTGAGGTAATGATCAAAACCGGTGACAGAACGATGCTTGAGTATGTCTTAAAACCGTTTATAGATATGTTTAAAAGGGCATTTAATGAAGACTAAAATTTTACTTTCGGCCTTACTGGCCTCAAATTTAGCTTTTGCTCAAAGCGTTAGCCTCTCACAGGCATACGAAATGGCGCTTGAAAACAATAATGAACTTAAAATGACCATGTACAATAGTATAGCCTCTCAAGAGAGGCTATCTCAAGCTACGGCCATGTTTTTGCCGACCATTAACGCCGAAGCCGCATATGTCGGCGAAAAATACGACAGAATGGATAGGCGAAGAGTATCGAAAATAAACGAAAGCTATAAAAAGGTAGGCGTTAGTCTTAGTCAGAGTGTATTTAGGCCAGCAATCTGGTATCAAAGAAATCAAGAAGAGATCAGGGTGCGCGGCAACGAGCTGATGTATGAAAACACCAAACAAGAACTGGCAAAAAAGGTCGTGGAGGCATATTTTAACTATACTTTCGCATCAGAGACGCTAGCTCTTGCTCAGAGCTACGAAGAAGCCAACCGCGCCAAATATAACCAAATGCAGAAGTCTTTGGAATTCGGGCTGGTAAATAAAATGGATATGCTCGAATCTAAAGTCAGATTAGACGAGGCGTTGCTGGGCGTAAACAAAGCTAAACTAAATATCGAAGTAGCAAAGCTAGAGCTAGTAAAGCTAGTCGGGCAAGAGATCGAGGTGAAGGATAGCTTTTCAAACATAGATACCGAATTTTTCAAAAAAGTAAATTTGTCGAATTTTAGCGATGTAGCAAGAAATTTTAAATTTCAAGATAGCATTTTGGCCGTCGAAATCTCAGAACAAGAATACAAAAAGAGAAAAAGCGAGCATCTCCCTACGCTTGATTTTAGTATCAGCTATGCAAATTTATACTACATAGACAATAACTATTCCGGTGACAGAAGAAGAAAACTGGATACTATGCTTAGATTTACTTTACCTTTATATACTGGCGGCGCAACCAGCTCAAGAGTGGAGGAGGGCAAGCTACTAAGACTAGCTAGCATCGAACAACAAAAAGATATTCAAAAAGAGATAGAGATCAGTCAAAAAAGAGCGATAAATAACTATCTTAATTATATCGACGAATGCGAGTTAATGAAGCGCTCTTTGGAAAATGCGGAGCTTTATGTAAAATCAATAGAAAGAGGCTACGAAGAGGGCTTGAAAGATGCGGTAAATTTGTTTGATGCTCGCGCTAGAGTTTTTAAAACCAGAAACGAAGCACTAACGGCATCTTATAATTTGGTCCTCGCATATTTGGAAATCCAGTGGCTTAATTCCAATATATCGGTTGATATGATGCGGGACTTGCAAAGAGCGTTTAGGTAAAATTTATTTTTTAAATTTTTACGTTTTAAGTGATTTTTTATGCTATAATTAGCAACAGTATTCTGTAAAGATACCCAAAAACTCAAGAAACACACTAAAAAGGAGTCCTTAATGGCAGTAACACAAGCACAAGTTGCACAGCTTTACGTAGCGTTATTTAATCGTGCCCCTGAAGGCGCGGGCTTTAACGCATGGGTAAGCGCAGGAGCAACTAAAACTCAAGCGCAGATAGCTAATGATATGCTAAAATCGGATGCGGCTATAGCGTATTACGGCGGTAGCATAGATCAAGATAGAGACTTTGTAGAGATGGTCTACAAGAACATCTTGGGCAAAGATTATTCTCAAGACCCTGACGGCATTAATGCCTGGGTAAAACACCTTCAACTCGGAAACTCAAGAGGCGATATGCTCGTAAAACTTTTTGACGTAGCTACTTCTGCAATAGCCAAAGCAGCAGATCCTGTAGCGGCAAAAGTATTTGAGAATAAGACCGAAATTTCTAAATATATGGCGGAGAAAATTTCAAATATCAGTCAAAACGGTACGGGCGATTACAACTATACGCCATTCCAAGAGATAATTAGAACTACAAATTCTACAAATTTGGCTGAGCAAAAAGTCAAGGTAGACGAGATGGCAAATGCTGATTTCCATACGCTTACTACTTCAGCGGATACTATTAATGGTACAGCTAAAACTGATGTCATAAAAGCTGTCGCAAGCTCTGTATTTTCCGAAAATACTCTTAATCCTGAGGACAAAATTGACGGCAGCACAGGAAACGACACTCTAAGCGTTACTATGAATACAAATTTTAATGGGTTTACTACTGGTGAGCTAAAAAATGTAGAAAATTTAAACCTAATAAACAACGGTGGGGCGCTTAAAGAGTTTAATGCTAACGGCGTTACTGGTCTTAAGAGTGCCAAACTTGATGGAAATAATGCTGTTAGGGTTATCAATTTGGCCAATATTATTGACTTTAGCGTAGCTGACCTCAGAAATGACTATATAACGCTAACATATCAGTCTAGCACCATATCTGGTAATAGCGATGTTCAAAATTTAACACTCGATAATGTAGGTGCAAGTACTCCTGTCGGTATGCTGTCAAATTCTATTTCCACTACATTTAGTGGTATAGAGACTTTAAATATCAAAACTCAAGGTCGAGCAAGTTATATTAAAGATGTGAATACTGAAAACGTTAAGGTTTCCGGTGATGCTAGTTTAGATGTTGCCGTTGCTGCAAATACTAAGAGCTTTGATGCTTCTGAATTGAAGGCCAAGTTATTTGCTAATTTGGTTGCGTCAAAATCAGTTCTAGAGAATATAAAAGGCGGTAGCGCTGACGATACTATTAAAGCAGACATTGATGCAAGCACTATTGGTGTTTTGCGTGTTGACGGTGGAAAAGGCTACGATACTTTAGAATTTGATAACTTAACAGGTGGTCTTGATACTGCAAGAAAGCTTGTTACGACTTCTGTTGAGCATTTGATATTTAAAAATGCTACAGTTACCAATCCTCTTAACCCGGCTGTTGTTGACTTGGAAAAATCGCCTGATGTAGTTAGACTGACTATAGGTCTAAAAGATACTCAAGCTCCTAATACAAAAGTAAATATTATAAATTCTAAGGTGGATACTTTAGACTATATAACAAACACTAAAGGCGGTAATCTCATTACAATAGACTCTACTGCTCTAAAAACTATCAACTATGTTAATGACAACCAATACGATACGCAGCTAGGAAGCATTAATGCTGCAGAAGCCGCAAGCCTTAATGTTAACTTAAAAGGTATTATGTCAGGAAACGCAAAAGTTACTGCCAATAAAGCTACGTCTATAAATCTTAATATAGACTCTTTGGATGTTGTTTCTAAAGGTCTTAGCTTTGAGGCGGAAAAAGCTACTACCATGAAAATTGTGAGCGTTCAAAAAGACAGCGTATTTAAAGCTACTGACAATAACATGAAAGCGTTGCAAAATCTTGATATTACCACGGCTGGTAGATTTGATTTCACAGGCGACCCTGAGAAACTTGAGTCGCTTTCTACTATTAATCTAAAAGGAACGTCCGAAAAATCATCAGCTACCGTAGTTGCTGGCACTGCTTTATCTATCCAGGATATAAACTTGACGGCAGATCATTTGCAGGCTACTATGGAAAAACAAGGATACCAATCTCTAAACGCTACTTTAAATACGCAAGGTACAATTAATGCGTTTTTAAACAACAACACTCAAGGCGAAGTAAAATTTGATATCGAGCATGCGGGATCTGTAAATATTGTTAACAATAGCGTTAATATTCAAAAATTTATATTAGTCGGCGGTGGAAATATTGAAACTTTCGTAAAAGATAGTTTTGTTATCAAGGGCGGTACTGCGCATCAAACGGAGCTTGGCAATATTTATGCAGATAAAATGAATGTAGATTTTGGCCAAACTCTTGGACTAACCCACTTGCGAGGAATTTTAACAGCAAACGATATAACCCTTAAAAT
>CAUQHH010000031.1:0-14724 GCA_963517705.1 uncultured Campylobacter sp. | reverse complement strand
TGGGCTATCAGGCGTTTCCGTTTAGCCTAGAAAAGGCGTTTGAGAAGTAAAATTTAGCGGCTCCCGGCCGGTGCGCTTCGGGGCCGCTTTTGGTAAATTTGGATTTTTGCGCTTGCGGCCGGGTTAAATTTGCCCGCTCAAATTTGACGGGTCGCAGGCTTTAAATTTAGATCAAATTCGATCTTGTAAGAGGTAAAATTTAGGCTCGCGTTTCCATCCTTTGCGCTAGTCTAAATCTTACCTTTTCCTGCCAAGCGTTTGGGAAAATAGGACTCCGAAAGACAATAGCAACGCCCGAACGCTTGGATTTTCGCTGCTGCTTAAATTTACCCGTTTGCTTCACAAATTTTGCTCCGATTTTTAAAATTTACACCCTTGTTGCCGTAAAACCGATATAATCAACAAAAATGACGGAGGCGAAATATGCAAAAATTTGTCGAGCAAAAATTTATCGGAGAGCGCGCGATGTTTGGCGTAAAGGACGCTGAGTTTGAGCGGTGCGGGTTTGCGGCAGGCGAGTCGCCGCTAAAACACGGGCAAAATTTGCGCCTAAAAAACTGCGTTTTCGAGTGGAAATATCCGCTGTGGTATACTAAAAACGTCGCCGTGGAGGACGGATTTTTGATGCAGATGGCGCGCGCTGGCATCTGGTACGCGCAGGACGTTAGCTTTAAAGACACGCTAATCCAGGCGCCAAAATCCTTTCGAAGATGCCAAAACGTAAGGCTAGAAAACGTAAATTTGACCCAGGCCGAGGAGACGCTGTGGAGCTGTGCGGACGTGGAGATAAAAAACGTCTGCGCGCGCGGGGATTATTTTGCGATGAACTGCGAAAACGTGCGCGTTTACGGGCTAAATTTGGACGGGAACTACGGCTTTGACGGCTGTAAAAACGTGCTCGTCGAGGGTAGCAAACTGCTTAGCAAAGACGCCTTTTGGAACTGCGAGAATGTGACCGTGCGAAACAGCTTCATCAGCGGCGAATATCTCGCGTGGAACAGCAAAAACGTGACCTTTGAAAACTGCGTGATAGAGAGCTTGCAAGGGCTTTGCTACGTGCAAAATCTCGTGCTGCGCGGCTGCCAAACGCTAGATACCACGCTAGCCTTTGAGTATTCAAGCGTGGACGCGGAAATTTTAGGCGGCATAGCTAGCGTGAAAAACCCGCTCTCAGGCGTGATAAGAGCAAGGGAGATAGGCGAAATAATAATGCAAAAAGAGTGCGCAGATCCTGCCGCGACTAGGATAATTTTAGAAAAATAACGGCACGTTTTGCCGGCGGCTTTTATGAGTTAACTTTAAGTAGAGGCCTTTGCGGCAACCTGCATAGCTAGCCTTGGCCACAAAAACCGTAGCGACGTTAAAAATGATCTCGCGATGCTTCGCCTTTTTTCTTACGCTCAAATTTGGAATTAGCTTTTAAATCCAAGCAACGCTTCAAATTTGGCCCCAAACAAGAAATTATTATTTCGTTTAAATTTTGCCGCCGGCTAGAGTCGCTTATATATAGCTCCTTTATCCTTGCCCATCTACTTTGCTTGCGGCATTATCGCTCTATGTTTAAATATGAAGCCGAATTTTGAGATTTAAGCCGTTTTTGGCTTAAATTACTCCTTTAAACTAAAGAATTAAATTATTTAAAAAGGAAAAAATATGTCGTTTTTTGAAAAATTAAAGCTAGCTTTTTACACGATTTGTCGCCCCGAAAAGCTTATTTCGTTTAGGCTCGAAAAGCCCGATTCCCACTACACGCGCGAAGCTAATTTTACCCTAAAATACGGCGTCCTTAACGCTCATCAAAATATGAACGCCGTCACGATCGCCTATGACCGCTTGTGCGAACAATATGCGGGATTTAAGCCGCTTTTTATCATCGAAAATGCCCCGCAATGCGAATACACGAATATGCACGCAAGCTCTAGTTTCGAGATGCTGGACGAGGAGGAGTATAATGCGCAAAATCCGGATGCGCGCGACTTTCCCGTTGCACAGTTTCGTTTGATGCTGGACATCCTAAACGATCCCGAGTATAAGGCTGAAGTGAGCGAATTTTACGGTAAATTTAGTCTAAACTACCCGCATAAACTAAAAGCGCTAGAATACGTAAATACCCGCGACTACGACGCGCTTGACGAAGATATCGACGTTTATCTGTGCCCTTGCGAGCGCAGTACGGACGTATTTGCGAGAATGATTCAGGGGTATTTTGCGGACGATTTTGATCCAGAGCAGACGTATGCGTTTATCTTAATGATGAATGAGCGATTTGGATTCGAGTTTATCGGCATAGGAGCCACGATAATGCTATTTTACCGCCGAGAAAATTTAAGCGACGATAAGGCAGAGGAGCTACTGCAAGAGCTGGCTAAAATTTACGATACGCCTTACGAAGCAATCAAAAAAGCTCTGTGGCATAGCGCGTTTGGCTCTCGTAAGACGCTCGTGCTGCCTTTTGCCGAAAATATAGAGGACGTCGTCGTAGACGAGCTGTAAATTTGGAGTAAATTTCGACTTAGAAGCTTAAAAATTTAAGCCAAAATCTTAAACATTACAAAATTTTAAAGAAATTTTAGCTACACTCAGCAAATTTTATAAAAAAGGATGCCAAATGAACCCTTCCGAATTTATCTGGATGGATGGAAAATTAGTCAAATGGGAGGACGCCAAAGTCCATGTCCTAACCCACTCGCTTCACTATGCAAACGCCGTATTTGAGGGCACAAGAGCGTATATGACGGATAAAGGCTTAGCGATATTTCGCCTAAGCGATCACACCGCGCGCCTACTAAAGTCAGCCAAAATGACGATCCTAAACGTCAAATACACGCAAAAAGAGCTTGAAGACGCGCAGGTCGAGCTACTTCGCGCAAATAAATTTAAATCAAACGTCTATCTACGCCCGATCGTTTATCTAGGCTACGGCGTGATGGGTCTAGCTCACACCAAAGCTCCCGTAAATACCGCAATCGCGGCATGGGAGTGGGGTGCGTATCTGGGCGAAGAGGGCCTAAAAAAGGGCATCCACGTGAAAATTTCGAGCTTTGCCAAACTAAACGTCGGCGGCCAAATGAGCCGCGCGAAATCAAGCTCGAACTACCTCTGCTCGCAAATGGCAAACTACGAAGCCAAAGAGGCGGGCTACGACGAGGCGCTACTGCTTGATAGCGAGGGCTATATCTCAGAGGGACCAGGCGAGTGCTTTTTCATCGTGGAAGACGGCGCGCTCATCACTCCTCCAAACGACAGCAGTCTAGCTAGCATTACGCAAGATACCGTCATCAAAATCGCTCGCGACCTAGGTATCGAAGTGCGCAGAGAGCGCATCACTCGCGACCGCGCATACACTGCGGACGAGGCGTTTTTCACGGGTACGGCGGCTGAGGTCACTCCGATAAGCAACATCGACAACCGCGTTATCGGCGCGGGCGAGCGCGGAGCGGTAACCAAACGCCTACAAGACGCGTATTTTGACGTAGTTTACGGACGCAATCCAAAATACGCCTCGATGCTAACTTACATTTAAGGAACGAAATGCCAGCAGATTTGAATGATTATTTTAATAAAAAACGAGGCTCTAGCGGCGGCGGAGACGATAACGGCGGCGAGAGTAAAGGTCCAAAAGTAAATTTTAAAACGCCTGATTTTAAAGGATTTGGCAAAATTTCGGCCTTTGCCTACGTCATCATCGCGCTTGTGGCCGTGATCGCGCTCACACAGCCTTTCGTCACGATAAACTCGGGCGAAGTGGGCATCAAGTCAAATTTGGGTAAATACGACCCGTCTCCGATGCAGCCGGGTCTGCACTTCTTTATCCCGTTTTTGCAAAAAGTCATTGTAGTCGATACGCGCGTACGCCTCATCAACTACACATCGGGCGAAGATATGGGCGAGGCGGCGCAAAAGTACGGAGCGCAGGCTCAAGCCGGCATCATCCGCAAAAACTCGATCTCCGTTTTGGACGCGAGAAACTTGCCCGTCAGTATCGACATCACCGTGCAGTACCGCCTAAATCCGGAAAACGCGCCTCAAACGATCGCATCTTGGGGTCTTAGCTGGGAAAACAAGATCGTAGATCCCGTCGTACGCGACGTCGTGCGCAGTATCGCGGGTAAATACACCGCCGAGGAGCTTCCGACGAAGCGAAACGACCTAGCCACGGCTATCGACGAGGGTATCCGCAAGGACATCGACGCGCAGCCAAATAAACCAGTCGAGCTGCTAACCGTGCAGCTACGCGAGATCATCCTACCTGAAAAGGTAAAAGAGCAGATCGAACGCGTACAAATCGCTAAACAAGAGGCCGAGCGAACCAAATACGAAGTAGAGCGCGCAAATCAAGAGGCGCTCAAAAAAGCCGCCCTTGCCGAAGGTACGGCAAAGGCCGCCATCATCGAGGCTCAGGGCCGTGCGGACGCGGCTAAGATCGAAGCCGATGCGCAGGCCTACGCAAACAAAGAGGTCGCAAAAAGCCTAGATCACAATTTGCTAAATTTAAAGCAGATCGAGACGCAGGCTAAATTTAACGAGGCGTTACGCGAAAATAAAGACGCGAAGATATTTTTAACGCCCGGCGGAGCGGTACCGAATATCTGGGTGGACACGAAGGATAAAGAGAAGCAGAGCGCGATAGGTCAATAAGGCCTTTCGCGGTTCGCCTTTTTTGCGGGGTCGGCTAAATTTAGCTTGGATGGCTTTGCTTCGTTGCTGCAAGCAAAGTCCGGCCTGTCGCTAAATTTACCTAAGTAACTCCAAAATCATTCAAAAATAGGCGTAGTGATTTGCGAAGTAAATGTTTTAGCGAAACTTCGCCTTTTAAAGCTCAAATTTGAAGTCAAATTTGAGCTTTAAAATTTGCTAAATTTAAACGAGCGGCGATATTTTTTATGCCGCTCGAAATTGCCCCGCGCGCCAAGCCAAACCCGTAGCCGAAAGGAAATAAAATGAAAATAGACTGGGAAAAAGTGGGCGGCCTTTTGCCCGCCATCGTTCAAGAAAGCTCAAGCGGCGAGGTTTTAATGCTTGCTTATATGAACGAAGAGGCGTTAAATTTGAGCCTAAAAACGGGCTTTGCGCACTATTTTTCACGCACGAAAAACCGCATCTGGAAAAAGGGCGAGGAGAGCGGAAATACACAAGCGATAGGCGAGATTTTCCTGGACTGCGACAACGACACGATCTTGCTCAAAGTCGTTCAAAACGGCGGCGTAGCGTGCCATACCGGCGCAAAATCATGCTTTTTTAGAAAGATTTCTGGAGACGGCGGCGAGTCAAATTTGGCTAGCGATGACGGGCAAAATTTGACGCAAGAGCAAAATTTAAACCAAGCCAAAAAGCCGATCTACGGCATAATCGACGAGGTTTATCACACGATATTAGACCGCAAGCTAAACGCCGATCCGCAGACCTCGTACGTCGCGAGCCTATTTAAAAAAGGCGAAAACGCTATCCTAAAAAAAGTCGGCGAGGAGGCCACGGAGCTTGTGATGGCGTGCAAGGACGCGTCAGCGCGCAAAAACGAAACTGCACAGTTTAACTCTGCCGCAAACGGCGACCAAATTTCGTCAAATTTAACCCAAAACAAAAATTTTGCTAAAATTTCAAACGAAAATGGCACAAGTGAAAATAGTCAAACTGCCGCGTGTCAAAACCAAAAGCCAAAATCGCCGACCGAGGAGATCATCTACGAGGCGGCTGACCTGTGCTTTCACTCGCTCGTGGCGCTAGCGCTACACGGAGTGCACCCCGACCGCGTCAAGGCCGAGCTCGCGCGCCGTTTCGGATTAAGCGGCATAGAGGAAAAAAACTCGCGAAAAGGCTAGGGCGGTCAAATTTGGCACGCTTTGTGCAAGAGGAGTTTAAATTTGGCTCGCCGCAAGGCAAACGAAGCAAAGAGGCAAGATGATAAACGAACTAAAACAAGGCTTAAATTTCTATCTGACGCACCTTGGCTGGGTGGATTTTGCCGCCTATATCTGGATGTTTTTGACCTTTTTAGCGCTCGTTTCGCTTTGCATTTACGTCGCGTCAAAGTCCTTTTTTGCGGGCTTTGCGCTGATGATCGTCACTATCGCGGGGCTTGGGTGCGGGGCGTATTTTATGCCTAAGCTTTTAGACGAAAATCTGCGAACTCGCTCGCTCGAGCTGGTCTCAACCAAGCAGCTTGAGTACTCAAACACGCTGCTTGTGGATCTGCGCCTCACAAATCTCTCCAAAAAACCGTTTAACTATTGCGAAATCGGCCTTAGCTTTTACAAAAACTCGGGCAATACGCTGCGCCGTTACGCAAACGAGCTAAAGCCGTTTTTGAGGGAAAATATCGTGCTAAAAGAGGCGCTAGACGTAAACGCAACGCGCGAGATCACGCACGCGGTAAATAACTTTCGCGCACAGGACTATAATATCACGACAAATTCGGAGTGCTTTTGATGGAAGGGTATTTTAACGTATTTCACCTCATCGCGCTCGCGGTTTTGGCGCTACTATCGGTGCTTTTTGCGCTGATATCGCGCGGCGAAAAAAACCCGAAATTTTTTAAAATTTACGTTGCGATAAACGTAATAGCGACGCTGATGCTCGGATATTTTTTCATGATGATCGTGGATAAATACACCAAAAAAGCCGTGCTGACGGAGTTTTCCGGCCACCGCGTGCTAAGAAACGAAACAATCGTTTTTAAGGGCTCGCTGCGAAATACGGGCGAGTTTAGTATCGCAAACTGCGATCTGACCGTCAAACTCATCAACAACCCCGTGAGCAAGGAGACGATCGCGGGCTCTATCTTTAAGCCTAGCGGACTATCGCTATCTTCGCGCAGCGACGAGCGCTCAAACGTAACGGAGATAACCGCTAGCGTCGCTAAAAATATCGCGCCTAAACAAATACGAAATTTTAGCCTCTCGATGCCGTATCCGTCGTACTTTGCTAATACCCAAACGATAACAAAGCTGGAGTGCAGGTAGGGGGCAGGCAAATTTGCCCGAATGCGATACAAAAACTCCCAAAGGAGCTTTTCGTTGAAGGTAGGTATAAACACACAAAAAACACGATCTTGTCGATGTTCTTAAAAATAACAAGCGTAGAGATAAAAAATAAACATATATAGTCCGTTTAAAAATTCCGAAAAAGAAATTTAGAGAAATTTTATAGTGTTTTTAGTTCGATATGGAAGTGGTAAAAATAGCGGAGTTTATTAAAATTTCATAAAAAAAATCGATAAAATAACCAAAAATATCAGAATTTTATGGCCGGCGCGCATGATACAATATTTAATTTTAGAATAGATTTCTGGCTCGTATGCCTATTTGGTTAAAAACCTACTACTTTATAACATTTCTTGGCTTGCAGTTGCTAGTAAAACGGCATACTAAAGCGCGATGTTCAAGTTTGTACTTATAGCCTAAAACTATTTTGCAAATGAATTGATGCCGATGTCGCCTAGGTGTAGCGACTTTAATCACTTGCTATCTATTCTGATTACCGGAAGGCTTACGATGGTTTGTTGAATTGCGGAGACGAGGTTATAGTGACACAAAGAACTCAAAGAATAATTTAATTGCGATGCGCTTACCGTTTGTTAAGACGAAGCTAGAAGGATAGCGAAGTAGTGGTTAGATGTAATAACGGTAATATGTTAAATAGATTATTATATTCGCTTAACTGATCTTAATTTTAAAAATTTTATGAAAATAGAAAGGGCGAAGATCACCCCTTGAAGTATAAATTTAATTATTTTGTGCTTTTGCAGCAGCCGCATGCGCAACCCATAACTTTATAGATGATAGCTCCGATGATCGCTCCAACGATAGGCGCAACCCAGAAAAGCCAAAGCTGCTCTAATGCCCAACCGCCCTGAAATATCGCAACGCCAGTTGAACGAGCTGGGTTAACTGATGTGTTTGTGATAGGTATTGAGATAAGGTGAATAAGTGTCAAACCAAGGCCAATAGCGATCGGTGCAAAGCCTTTTGGCGCACGCTCATCAGTCGCACCTAAGATGATGATAAGGAAAAATGCAGTTAAAACCACCTCGGCAACTAGCGCTGAAAATAGGCTGTAGCCATTTGGTGAGTGCTCGCCGTATCCGTTGCTAGCAAAACCGCTCGCAGCAGCGTCAAATCCAGCCTTACCTGAAGCTATAAGATATAGCACGGCGGCAGCTGCGATCGCTCCGATAACCTGTGCGATGACGTAAGGCACGAAGTCTTTTTTGTCAAATTTTCCGCCAACTAGTAGGCCAACCGATACGGCTGGGTTAAAGTGGCCGCCGCTGATGTGACCAACTGCGTAAGCCATCGTAAGAACCGTAAGGCCAAACGCTAGCGAAACTCCGACAAATCCGATACCAAGCTCAGGAAAAGCCGCTGCAAATACCGCACTGCCGCAACCTCCAAAAACTAACCAAAATGTACCAAAAAACTCAGCTAAATATTTTTTCATCTCTTCCCTTTTAGGTAAATTTAAAAGCGCGCGATTTTAGCATAAATTTATAACTTTGCAAAATATTTTATAGTCTAAATCTATAACATAATGTCTCATGGAACTTTTTAGTATTTGTTCCGGTTATTTAACTCGCGTCTCGAATTTGCTGAAAACTTAGAGGTACCGATATCAAGATTCTCCGAGCTTGGCGTGCGGCACCTAGCGTAAGCGCATATTTTTTACATTTTTGCTGTTCTCTACGTACCGTTAAACCGATATTTGCATATTTATTAGTTATCATCTAAGCTGTTAAATTTTACTCATAGACCACGATTTGTATGCTGTCCGAAAAGAGCGTATTTGCTAAAACCGTCGCTGTTTTTATCATAATTCAAAGCAAAAAGCATCCTTAAATATAAGCCTTTAAAATCAAAACAAAAATTAAAAACGCGAAGAATTATCTTGAACTAAATTGCGATAAGAGCCGGGTTGATCGTAAAAAGCTTCTAGACATTAAGTATTGAGGCTTTATTTGTCGCAATCAAGCCCGTAGTCATTTGACGGTTCTTTTGCGCTTATCGCTGAATGTGGCAGAAATATAGCCGCAGTTGTATGGTAAATATTAAAAAGTCGCGTGGGCGACCGAAAATACTTTTAATCCAAAATCGTTAATCGCCCCTCTACGTCTTGCCGAATAGCTTTGTGCGTGCTTAAGTACTCTTCCAAAATATCTAAGCAAGAAGTGGCAATTGTCTTAGGAGTACCGAAAGTTTTTACATGTTCAAAGCTAACGCCAAAAAAGCTTTCTAAATTACAGTAATGGTAGTTTTGTAGACCGATCGTGAAAATATCGTCATCTGCTATTTCTATTCCAAGATAAGTTAGGCTAATGATTTCTCGGTTGGAGCGCGAATAGGAGAGTTTTAGCCCCTGCGATAACTGATAAAATTCCGTTGTTCCCAAAAAGGCGTCGTCTCGCAGTAGATAGCGCATCATTTGGCGAAAGGTTCTGCCGTCCGCTCTGAGCATATAAACGCCGTCATCATAAGGAAAAATTTCGGTCAAGCCCCCATACTCTACGATCGGCCCTAGCTTTTCGCCCCGAATACTGCCTGAGCCAAGCAACATAATATCTATGCCTAGGCTGTTTTTGAAAATATCGGCAAACAAATTTCCCAAAGCCGTTTCGGTGTTGCGCTGCGGGTGCGTTAGCGGACAGCTAAAACGGGTGATGACGCGAGTATATTTTTGATCGGTTACGCTCTTATATTTTTGAATCAAATTCTCTATTTGTTCATCGACCGGGCAGTATTTGTCGTTTATGGGGATACACTGCCATTTATAGCTTTCGATGCTGTTGGTATCGGTATTAACTACGATATCAAATCGCCCGATCTGGTCGGTACCGACGCCGACTTGCGCAATCAAAATATCATTGACGACGCAAGGCTGCTCCATCAAGGTATGAGAATGCCCTCCGATAATCAGATCGACGCCCCATTCCGGTCGCAACATAGCGGCTAGCTCTTTATCAGCCTCAAAACCGATGTGAGTTAGCAAAACCGTAAAATCGATATCGATTCGGTTGTAGGTGTTGCAGATTCGCCCGATCTCTTGTGCCGCCTCTTCGATTCCGATGAAAGAACCGATCAGGTGGTCTTGCTTGGCCTGCGCCAAAACCGCATCGGTAATGATACCGATAAAAAGGATTTTCATGCCGTCAAGCTCCATGATATAGCAAGGCGGAAATAGACGAGCATGATTGGTTTTGATAAACAAATTTGCGTTTATGATGGGAAACTGGGCGCATTTTTCGATAAATAACAAATGCGGAATACCGTAATCTAGCTCATGATTACCTACCGTAGCGATATCTGGCGCCAAGGCGTTCATGATCTCGATCGTAGAAATCCCTTTGTACTCAGAATCTATAATCGAGCCTCGAAACATATCTCCGGCGATAGCGTAGATGACGTTTTTTTCTGTTTGACGGACTTGATTTATATAACCGGACAGCATAGAGACGCCGCCTACTAGTTTGTCGTCTATTTGCTCAGCTAAAAAGTCTCCATGCAAATCATTTGAGTGAAGTAGGGTTAATTTTTTTAAATTTGGCGTGGGATTCATTTGGTCGCCTCCCTAGAGAAAAAAGCGGCAAAAACGAAAAGAATTTTAAACGGTAAAATAAAATGTTTGCAAACCATAAAACACTCTCCTTGTAGAAAATTTTATCGGTTCCTGATTCCTTGTGCGTTAGATTTTTCTCTTTTTTATGCGACTTGCCTAAACTAAAACCTTTTTTGGTAGGAAATTTAAAGTCGCATATTGAACTAAAAATTTTGCAAAAACAATTTTATAGAGTCTTTAGGGGCTATTTTTTCTAAATTTGACTAGAAGATCAGCTCTGTAAAGGCAAGATATAAAAAACTATGATTTCGCAATCTTTTAGTTTATTTGAGCCGAGCGCAAATTTAAACTCGGCTCAAATTTAAATTTATTTACGATTTTTTATTGTATCTAGCCACTTGCAGCCGTCCTGATCGCCTTCATCGCAAGCCTTCTTAGCGATTCCCTCAATTCTTTTGCAAGTTGCAGTATCGCCTAGTTTGCATGCTTTGTATCCATATTCCATCGCTTTGTTATTATCTCCTCTGACAAGGTCTAAAGCATAGAGGCACGTATACGCAAGCCCGTACTCGCAACCTTTGTCAAAAAAATACAACTTTTTTTCCGGGTCGTTAGTATATTTTACGGCCTCGTAGCATCCGTGCGCATATCCGTATTCGCAAGCTTTTTCGTAAAAATACAGCTGATTTTTCGGATCGTAGTTGTAGGAGCTTGCTATCTGGAAGCAAGCTTCGCCGTCATTTTTTTCTTCGCAAGCAGATTTTCGTTTTTCTGAAGCTTCTTTTTGCTCGGTGATACTAGCGATCTGGCCGCAAGCACGTTCAAATCCGATTTCGCAAGCTTTGTTGTAAAAATATAACTTCTTTTCCAGATCGTTTCTGTAATAAGTATCTGCCAGCTCAACGCAACTATAACCGCGCTTTTTTTCGGTACAAAAAACTCAAGCCTCTTGCTCGTGCCGCCTATCTTGTCGCACGACGGACTTTTTGGATCGTCTTTGCAAGCGATAGTGTAGAGTTCCGTCGCTTTTTTCTCGTCTTTCATGCCGTATTGATCGCTTTCATAGAGCGCGGCTAGATTGGCGCAGCCTTCTTTATATTTATCGTAGCAAAGTTTTTCTAAAATTTCCTTACCCTTTTTGATATCTTGTTTCATGCCTACGCCGTCCGTATAGAAATGGCTCAGGATAGGGCACATACTATATATGCCTCTTTCGCATAATCCTTCATATAGATTAAACGATTTTTTATAATCCTTCTCAACGCCCTGACCGTAATAATACATATAGGCAAGATGTACGCAGGAGGTATTGTCTTTTCCGTCATCGCAGCCTTTTTTGCATACTTAAACGACTTCTCGTAGTCTTTTTGTTTGCGTGCGATGTAGGCTAGCTTGCCGCAACTTTTAGAATCTTTTGCCTTGCAAGCCGCATCGCGTTTTTCCTCAAGTTCTTTTGGATATCCTTTTTCGCAGCATAGCTGGACCTTGTTTTTTGAATAATCGCAACACTTTTTGTAGTACTCCGTGGCCATTTCCGAATCGCAAGGCATATCTGGCTTCGTATTGTCGTAATGCTTCGCGAGTCGCTCGCAAGATATCCAACTTTTCTCTTTCAGGCAACCCTCTTGATCGTAGGCGAGAGACTCTACGGTTTTGCCGGCCGATCTTAGTTGCTCTGCGATTACAGTACTGCTTTCCGCATGAGCGGATACTGCAAGCAACGCAACAAAAAAGATGAAAACTAGTTTCTTTATAGCGATCTCCTTGTATGGAATTTATTTATTATTGATTATGCTATATTTTACTAATAACGAGGTTATTTTTAGGATAAATTTAATGTTTTCTTTATCTGTATTATTTTTGCGAAATTTGGCAAATATAAATATTTTATACTGAATTATTTTGAGCGCTTACTGAGATTGACTGAAAGGATATATTTTTAAATTAGGCTCACGCAAGGGAGCGGTAAGTTACGTTTAGAACTGCATTCTTGAAAAGTAATGAGCGTAGCGAATAGAATTTAGATATAACGCTAAAAATACACAGGAAAGCTATATCATAAACTGTTGAAATTCATAAGAGAGAGTCCGTTTAAGTTTAATTGGGCCTAAAATTTATATTTGTATTTTTATGTAGCCATTTAATATGTATAATAGTATATATGTTAATCATAATATATACTATTGCTACATGAATAGTTAAATTTTGAAAAGCGCCCATAACAAGTATCCCTAGCCTATCTGATACCCATTCTGAAAATATACTACTATTTATTAAATAGCCATTGTAATTTATATACAGAGCATATCCGATAAATATAAGACAAAACATACTTATTATACGCTCTTTTTTACTGCTTTCAATTTTAATAAATTTTTCAGGAAATATTCCTTTATTAAGATATTCATATGTTCCAAAAAACCGCTTAGCCTCATGATTTAATTGTGGCGATTGCATAATACACCATATTGATATCATAAGACATACCAGCCATAAGTAGCTAAAATAAAATTCACATAATTCAGGTAAATTGCTTGCATTAGAATAATATTCTATATTTGGAAAAACATTTTTCATGATGTGTGTAAAAAATTTTAGTAAAGGCAGTAAGCTCATTATGTGGTTTGGTAAAATAAAAATAATAAGCAACAAAGCTACGTGCACATACAGTGAAGAAATAAAACATTTACCGAAATAGTTATTTTTTCTAAATTCAATATATTCTTCTTCTAATGTCTTATTGGGGTTATTTGGCATTATCAAACTAATCCAGTATAAATAAAAATAAAATGATTATACTACTTCTTAGCTTATTCTATACTTGGCACTCAATACTGATTGCGATGATTTTTGATTTAATACTATAATTGTTTGGTTTTACGGATTTTCAAGCTACTATCGGTTTACGGTCAAATTTATGTTATTTGGATTTAAATGAGTAAAGTTGCTAAGAAGCTTGCCGCCGTTGTCAATAATACGAGGACTACTGGAAAAATACTCAAAAACAAGCCATTCATACTCTTTCAGATGTTTCAGCTGATTTTAGTATCGATTTAGCAATCTCGGGTCCTTTTGCTCTTATGAAAGGAGCTAAGAATTTAGGTAAAGCAAATAAGAAATTTGATGAGAGTTTAAAAGAAAATAATGTAAATAGTGATACTATTGTAAATTCTAACGCCAATTTAAAGCGCAACGAGCATAGTTTGAACAATAAAAATGGTAGTGTCCAGGCCGGTAGAGAGATTGGGGGATTAAGGAATAATGATGTTACGATACCTTATATAGGTAAAATAAAAGATGTATAATTGGCAAAAAATATAAATGAAACTATATGAGACATTATAAATAATCTGATAAAATCTAAAACTTAAATGAAAAAAAGAAAATGGGATTGGCTTTGGCTCAATTAAACTTAAGCGGATTCTCTCTTATCAGTTTTAATAGTTTCTGATATAAGTTTTTCTGTGTATTTTTAGTATTATATCTAAATTCACATTCTTTTAAATGAAGCAGGAAGTTCTCTTTTTTATCCCTTTAAATTTAGATAATCTATGTTTAGCATATCCCCAGAAATTCTCAATGCCATTTATATGGTTTTTACCATTAACGAATTCATTTTTAGAGTGTTTTACTCTGTAGTGTGCCTTGGCTCCATAATCCACTAATCCATCATAAGCCTTCCTGCAATCAGAGTAAATTACACTCTCGTCTAATTCGCTCTTGTGCTTGCACACTCTTTGAGAAAAACTCCTTTGAAAGTTTTTAACTTACCTTGAGCCTTATAGCATTAAAACAAAAGAGGTAGCTACGACAAAAAACTTTGAGCTTTTAAGTTTTACCTCAAAAGCCAAAATTTGAAGCATTTTGGGGAAGGAATACTATAAATTTACAAAAATGGAAAAAGGTGTGATAATTATGTGGTTTTTAAAGAAAATTCATCGAATATCCGATAGAAAATCAGCTAGAAACTCCGTCTGACAGGATTCAGGTCCTTTTTAAGAAGGTCTCTTCTTGCAGTTATGATGACTGCGAAGGATATGCTAATCTTGTAAACATCGAGAAGTTTACAGGCAATGCCCCAAGAGTAAAGGTATTTTCAAAATCTAATGCATAAAATTTGTAGTATCTAAGTTTTTTAGAACACTTTTTATAAATTTTTTTAAAATTATACTTTTATTA
>CAUQHH010000030.1:0-14857 GCA_963517705.1 uncultured Campylobacter sp. | reverse complement strand
TTTGGACGCGCGCGGTCATGCGCGAGCTGGTTTTTGGCGATGAGGTTTTGAGCCTGGACGAGTACGAAAACGCGGTAAATGCGCTCACTGAGCAGGACGTAAGAAACGCGGCAAAGCTCTATCTGGACGAGAAAAACGTCGTGATAAGCGTAAACGATCCCGCCTTGGCGAAGTAAATTTAAGCCTCGGCGGTAAATTTGATTTGCCGCTTGGGCGACGAGTAAAATTTGGCTTTACATGCTGAAATTTGAAGCCAAATTTGCAACGCGCAACAGCGTTTGCTCTCTTTGTCAAATTTGATGATTTTACCGAGCGGGCGAGACCCGCACATTTTTGATGCGGACTAAATTTTGCTTTTATAAAACAAGCTTGCGGGGTTAAATTTGAGTGAAATTTGAGGTATCCTAAAATCAAAGCAAATTTAGCCGAATTTAAAAACGCGGCGAAGGCTTAAATTTAACTCAAATTTTCGCTGACGTTTTTGTTCCCTTGTCGGTTTTATTAATACTAAATTTGACTAAGCAAATCACCTTTTCCTGCTTTCCACTATAGCCTTTATCTCGTCGGAGGTTAGTTCCTTGTACGGTTTAATTGTGTATTGGGTTGCATTGTTTTAAAAATTACCTTATCTTTTTTGTTGGAAAACAAGATATCTTCTATCGCATCTGCTCTTTTATACTCATTTGCCCAAGCGATAAAAGTCCTTACGTCGCTAAAGGTAGAATTTTTCTCGGAGCAGTATTTTTGCAAAACGTTTTTCGTTAAATTTTCGTATTTTAAGCTATAAGTCCCGTTTTTGTCTATACTATAAGCTAATATGATGCTAAGCGCGTATTTATCATAGCACTCCTCATATGCCTTCTTTAGCTCCTCTTTAGTAGGCTGCCCTATAACGCCATGCTTTAAAAGAAGCTCTAGCATAGGTTCGTAGTTCGGGTGGCTATCTAGCGAGATATATAAAGATCGCATAAATTCGGAATCGTCTCTTAGCCCGTGAAAAAACGTATTGTGATGATCGTCTAGTTTTGGTCTATACCCGCTAGCAAGGACTATATCGGCCATTTCGACATAGTTGTGCCATATTATATACCTCATAGGGTTATTTGCGTCTTTGGATTCTTTATTGACTTGGTAATTATCTCGAAATACTATCTTTACGTCGTCTCCGTCTATGATAAGTTTTTCGATATTGTAGTAAAAAGGAGTTTTTCTATACCACTGCACCGTCTTTACTTCATCGAATTTAACCCCACTATCAAGTAGCAGCTTGGCGGTCTTTGTAGAGTTGTTTTCTATGGCGTAGGCCAGGGGCGAGAGTTTGTAGTTATCTTGCGCACGAGCGTTTGCGCCCATATCTATAAGTCTTTTTGCCGTGGCTTCGTCGTCGTAAAAGCTAGCGTACATCAAAGGAGTAACGCCGTCTATGACAGGAGAGTCTATGCTAATGTTATTATCTTGCGTAAATTTTAAAATTTGATTCGTTTGCTTTGATTTTAAAAGCTTGCGGAAATTTTCCGCAAATGCGTCGTCCTTTATCTGCTTATCTATATCCCAGTATCTAAAAGCAAAATCGTCTATCTCCTCTTGCGTTACGTATTTGCTTAGCTCCGAACCGGGGATTATCTTGGTGTCGGCGGTGACTACGAAGCGGGTAGGCGAGCTAAATTTAGAAAACAGTCCGTACTTATCCGCCAAAAGATAAAGTCCTAAAAACAGTGCGGCGTATAAAATAGTTTTAAATATTTTTAGCAAGTCATGCAAATTCGATCCTTTTGCTCATGACTAAATTTGCGAAATCTTAGCCAAAGGGCGGTTAAATTTGAGTGAAATTTGGGGGCAGGGTAAAAATATAAACCGAAAAATCAAATCAAAAAGGGGCGGGTTTGGATCGCTGCAAAAATTGAAAGGGCAAAGTAAAACTCGGTAAATTTGAAAAAATTGAGATAAAAAGAAAAAATTTAGCCGAAAAGCTCGGCTAAATTTAAGAAATCTTAGTGTAAGCTCTCGATATAGCTAAGCGCGCTAAGGGCCGCTACTGCGCCGTCTCCTGCGGCTACGATGACTTGTTTTGGCGCGTCTTTTCTAATGTCGCCCGCGGCAAATAGCCCATGCACGTTAGTTTGCATTTTTAGATCGACGCTAACCTGGCCGCCTGCCTCCATATCGCACAAAAACTCGCCGTTTTCTTGGCGAAGGACGTCGTTGTTTACGTTAAGTCCGACGAATACGAAAACGCCCGGCACTTTTAGGTCGCGCTCGCCATCTTTCGTGTTTATGATGAGGCCTGCAAGACCTGCTTTGTCGCCGTAAGCTTGCTTGATCGTGGCGCTTGTGATGAACTCGATCTTGGCGTTAGCGCGAGCCTTTTCTAGCGTGACGGGAGCGGCGCGAAACTCGTCTCTGCGGTGGATGACGTAGACGCGCGAGCAGATGTTGGCTAGATATAGGGCCTCCTCGATCGCCGTGTCGCCGCCGCCTAGGACAGCTACTTCTTTGTTTTTATAGAAAAATCCGTCGCAAGTCGCGCAGGTGCTCACGCCTCTGCCGAAAAACTCGTCCTCGCCCGCAAAGCCCGCGCGGCGCGGAGTTGAGCCGGTGGCTACGATGACTGCTTTGGCCTGCTCTTCTTTGCCGCCTTCAAGCTTGACCGTGAAGCTGCCGTCGGCATTTTTTACTACGCGCTCGACGCCCGCCATCTCGTGCTTTAGTCCAAAATGCGTACACTGCGCGACCCACGTGCTCATGAAGTCGATACCGCTCTCGCCCGGCGCTTTTTGGCCCGGATAGTTTTCTATCTCGGAGCTGCTCGTAATCTGGCCGCCGGGCATTCCTTTTTCAAACATTACGACGTTTTTTAGTCCGCCGCGAGTGGCGTAAAGTCCCGCGCTAAGTCCGGCGGGACCGCCTCCGATGATCGCTAAATCTAACATATTTTTTCCTTTAAATTTTATTTATTTTAGAATCTTGTTTATAAATGCCGCCCTTTTGCGCCTTTAGCTCCACGCTAGCGGGCAAAGACGTGATATTTAGGACGTGCATCAGCTTTAAAATCGTATTTATATCCGAAGCGACGAAGTTTATATTTCCCTCGCTGGGCGCGCGTTTTTGGAGTAAATCCACGGCGACGATTTTTAAATCCTTATTCGAAGTTTTTAAAATTTCCTTCCAGTCTGATTGGTTGGAGCTAAAAACCACGAGTAAAAATTTATCGTCTTGCGGCGCAAAAATTTGAGCCTGCTCGTAAAAAACCAGCTCGTTAAAATTTACGAATTTATACCGCGAAAATCTGTAATTATTGTAAGCAAATACGCCTGCTACCAGCGCTGCACCGATAAAGGACGCAAAAACGGAGGTAAGAGGAAGCAGGCTTCCTCCTCGTCTAAAAACCATTAAAGAAGCGAATTTATCTTATCGGCGATGGCTTGTTTTGATTGCGCACCGACCATTTGCTCTACGACTTCGCCGTTTTTGAAAAATAGAAGCGTAGGGATCGAGCGGATGCCGAATTCTACGGCTAGGTCTTGCACCTCGTCGGTGTTTACTTTGCAAATTTTAGCTTTGCCCTCAAACTCCTCAGCTAGCTCGTCGATGACCGGAGCAAGCATACGGCAAGGCCCGCACCAAGGCGCCCAAAAATCTACTAGCGCGACACCCTCTTTAGCGACGTCGAAATTCGCAGTCGTTAGTTCTACGTATTTTCCCATTTTATTCTCCTTTTTAAAGATAGTTGTAATTATACACGAAAGTATTTAAATTTTAGCTAAATAAGAATTTTTACAAACTAATATTTTCTATCCACTTTATCTTGCCCTTTTTTATCGCGATCAAATCGACCTGAAAATCGGCATTTGCGCCGTTTTGCAGCAGATAAAAATCGATAGTTTTTAAAATTTTATTAAATTTAGCGGGCGTGAGGCGATACTCTGCCTCGTAGTCGCCCTGTGTGGCTTTGATTTCAACGAAGCGCAAGATGCCGTCTTTTTTAGCGATGACGTCGATCTCGCCAAATTTGGAGCTAAAATTTCTAGCAAGAATCTCGCAGCCGTTTTTTAGCAAAAACTCGCAAGCCAGATCCTCCGAGCTTTTGCCGAAAAGATACGCCCTAAGCCCCAAATTTTACTCTTCTATCCTCATCATAAAAGGCTTTTCTTTTACGAACTCTTGCTCTTGCAAAATTTCCATAGTGCGCCTCACGTCCTTTTCCACGCTCGTGTGCGTCGTGAAAAATAGCGTCGCATACGGACTTTCGTCTTTTGGTTTTTGTAGCAGGCTGTCGATAGAGAGGTTGTTTTCGCTCATTAAATTCGTGATTTTAGCCAGCACGCCGACCTTGTCCTCGACCCTGAGCCTAAAATAATACTTCGTACGAATTTCGCTCGGATCCAAAAGTTCGAGAGCATTTAGCTCAAACGGCGCCTTGTAGCCTAGCATCGGGGATTTGCCGTCTCTGGCTATATCGATGAGATCACTGATGACCGAGCTCGCCGTCGCAGGACCGCCCGCGCCCGGACCGTAAAACATTGTCTCGCCGACTGCGTCGCCCACTACGCTCACGGCATTTGTCACGCCGTCTGTTTTGGCTATCATTTTATCTTTTGGTACGAGTGCTGGATGTACTCGCAGCTCGACCTTGTCACCGGTTTTTTTGGCGATGGCGAGTAGTTTGATGACGTACTCGAAATCGTTAGCGAAAAAGATATCCTCGGGCGTGATGCCTTCGATACCTTCTATTAGGATATCCTCCGGGTTGCCGTGCACTCCGTATGCGATGCTGGCTAGGATCAGTAGCTTGTGCGCCGCGTCAAATCCGCCTACGTCAAATGTCGGATCAGCCTCGGCGTAGCCTAGTTCCTGGGCTTTTTTTAGCGCATCCGCGAAATTTGAGCCCTTGCTCATCATTGAGGTTAGGATATAGTTGCTAGTACCGTTTAAAATCCCGTTGATGCTTAGGATGTGGTTGGCGCTAAGGCCCTCGCGAAGGGCTCTGATGATAGGTATACCGCCCGCGACGCTAGCCTCGAAGCCAAACGGCGTATTTTGCGCTAAATTTTGCAAGGCGTAGCGGTGATAGGCCAGCAGCGCTTTGTTTGCCGTCACTACAGCTTTTTTGCGCTCTAAAATTTGGCTGACGACCTTAAACGGCTCCTCGACGCCACCCATAAGCTCGACGAAAACGTCGATATCGTCGCGTTTTATGACACTATCGATATCGTCCGTGAGTGGGATGGCGACATTTCTTTTTTTGCTTAAATTTCTAACGACGCCGATAATCGGAACTATCTCCTCGCCACATCTTGCCGCGATCAGTTTTTTGTTTTGGAGTAAAATTTTAGCTACGGCTTCTCCAACCGTGCCGACGCCTAAAATGGCTATATTCATGCAAATTCTTTCAGATATTTTTTAACGTTTCGCGCCGCTTGGCGGATGCGGTTTTCGTTCTCGATGAGAGCAAGGCGCACGTAGTCGTTGCCGCCTTCGCCAAAGCCGATGCCCGGGCTCACCGCGACGCTAGCTTTAGTAAGCAGCTGTTTAGAAAACTCAAGGCTGCCGATGTTTCCGACTTGTGGCGGGATTTTTGCCCAGATAAACATACTCGAGCTTGGCTTATGCATCTCCCAGCCGGCACTTGCAAAGGCCTCTAGCATCACGTCACGGCGTTTTTCGTAAATTTGACGGATGTCCTCGACGCAGCTTTGATCGCCGTCTAGCGCGACGGTGGCGGAGACTTGGATCGGGGTAAACATGCCGTAATCGACCCATGATTTTATCTTTTTAAGAGCGGCGCAAAGGCGCTTGTTTCCGCATAAAAATCCGACTCGCCAGCCCGCCATATTGTAACTTTTTGATAGCGTGTAGCACTCCACGGCGACGTCTTTTGCGCCTTCTACTTCAAATATGCTTGGTGTCTTGTATCCGTCAAACGTGAGGTCGGCGTAGGCGATGTCGGAGATCACGTAAAAGCGCTCTTGTTTACTCATCGCCACTAGCCGCTCGTAGAAGCTCTTTTGCACGGTTACTGTCGTCGGGTTGTGCGGGAAATTTACGACGACGTATTTAGGTTTTGGCGAGCTTGAGCGGATTGTGTGAAGCAGGTCTTCGAAAAATTTATTTTCGTCAAGCTCAAATTTGTCGTTGTATTTTAGAGGCATCTTCGCCACGCTACCGCCGGCAAATAAAAACGCCTGCGTGTGGATCGGATATGCAGGATCTGGCACCACGGCGACGTCGCCCGGGTTTATCACGGCTTGGGCTAGGTGCACGAAGCCTTCTTTGCTACCCATAACCGCGACGGCCTCGGTGTCGGGGTCCAAATTTACGCCGTATTTGCGCTTGTACCAGTTGCAGATAGCTAGGCGCAGTTTGTAGATGCCAGCACTTGCTGAGTAGCCGTGGGTTTTGTCTTTTTGCGCGCTTTCGCAGAGTTTATCGACGATATGCTGAGGCGTGCGACCTTCGGGGTTTCCCATCGAAAAGTCGATGATATCTTCGCCCGCTCGGCGTGCCGCCATTTTTATGGCGTTTACCTCGGCAAATACATAGTTTGGAAGTCGTTCTATGGTATTAAATCTAATCTCGTCAAACATAAATTTCTCCTTATTCTAGGTAGATTTTGAGTCCTCGTTTGATATTTTCTAGGCTTACTGCATCGTCGATCATTATGTACTTTGCATTTTGAGGGAGCGATACTTTTAGGCCATTTACGGCCTTGTTGCTTTGCTTTTCGTCGATCAAATTTAGATTTTTATCCAAAATTCTCACGACGGCGGACCAGCGATCCTCCGAGCTAGCGCTTATCGTCGCGCTTTTTGCACCGCTAACGTCGATGAGATAGGGCTCAAGCGGCTTTGAGAGCTGGACTTCTTGCGAAAACTGCACGGGAGTTTGGTTTATAGAGGAATTTGACGCGTCGATGACGTACTCGTAAGATAGCTCGCCGGGTCTATTTATGTCCGTTATCTCGGTGCCGCTTTCTTTAAGCGCGGCGTAGAGCGAGCCGGGATCTGGGATAAATTTGGTGTCGATCGTCACGCCCCAAAGCGCGCCGCCGGCGTTAGAAAATTCGCTCGTTAAGATATTGTTGTAGCCAAGGCCGTTGAGAGCGTCTTTTGTGATTTTCATGATTAGTAGCGGGTTGTTTTGGTGCGAGATAAATTTGATATTTACCTTGACATTTTGCTTGTAGGATAGGCGTAGGAGCGAATTTGACTTTAAAACGTTTGAAATTTTAGCGATGTCGGGCTTACCGTTTGCGTTTAGATATGCCGAACCGTCGCCAAAGAGCTGAGTTGCTTTTGCGCTATTTTGACCTAGCAAGCCGCCTGCTATATCCACCACGCTAGCCGCAAAGCAAAAGGCCGCGCTAGCAGTCAAAAGTAAAAGCTTTTTTACCACGATTTGCCCTTATTTAGAGCTACAAATTCGTCGTATGTGAGCGGCGTAACTTTATCTTTTTCTACCAAAAATCGCTTTGGATTATCGCCGCTAAATTTGATATTTTGATCGCCGATTTCTAAATTTATCTCTCCGTGTCCGGTGACGATGAGTTGTTTTTTGCCTATCTCGATAGAAACGGCATTTGAGGCATTTTGAGATTTCTTTTTGTTGTCGTCCAAATTTATCACGCCGAGCCAAACTTTTCTGCGCGGAACGACTTTTATCTCGCTTAGTCCGTTTAGTTGGTATACATCGCCGCTTTTAGGCGTTACTTGGACTGCGGTGGATGCATTTTCGTCGGTCAAATTTGAAACTTGCTCGCTTTGCAAATTTTGACTTACGTTTTGCTCTGCGGGTTTTGATTGTGTGCTTGTAGAAACCGTCACGTTAAACTCTGGCAGGGGTTGCTCTACTTGGGTAACGGCAAAATTTGAAGCGTTCTCTTCGATTTTATTTATCTCGTCCTCTTGTTTAGGGACAGAGGAGACACTTATCGTGATATTTGCGTCTTTGATGGAGTCTAAATTTTTAGTCGCCTGTTGCACTACGTTTGTATCGGAGTAAGTCACGCTTTTGTTTTTGTCCTCAAAGAAACTTGAGAGGTCGCCGATGTATTTTTGAGGCTCGAAAAAGTAAATTAAAGCGCCGATCGCGCAAATAGCGATGATGCCGCCCAGCATACCGCCGTAAGACGATTTATCGTTTGCGGTATAGGCCGGAATTTTAGGCGATATGGTTATGGTTTTGTGCTTTAACTCGCTCTCGTGCTCGGCCATGAACGTCTCGTATTCTCGCATCCACGACGTAAAGTCGATATCAAGCTCGCGCTCCAGAATTTTAACAAAACCCTTGACGTTAAAACGTGCCAACTTTTCAAAATTTTTATCGGCGATGTAGCCTAGATATTCTGCCTCGATGTGCGTTCTTCTGGCGACCTCGCTAAGCCCTAATTCTTTTAGCAAACTTATGTCATTCATTTATAATCCTATCGCAAAGTATGGCAAACGCAGCCGAGACGTTTAGGCTGTCCCAGTCGTTTTTCATTTTTATTCCTACTATTTCGTCGCTTTTGGCAAGGACTTTTTTGTGCAAACCTTCGCCTTCGCTGCCCATCACGAGCGCGACTTTTTGGTTAAATTTGACCTCGTGGGCGTTTTTGCCGCCGCTTACCGTGGCGTAAATTTTAAAACCGACCTGTTTTAGTTCGTTTAGCAAGCTAAGACCATCTTCAACAAGAGCGATATTTGCCTCGTAGGCCGCTCCGCTACTAGCTCGCAACACGCCTTCCATCGCCAAATTTTTAGCAACTACTATGATGCCTCCGCAGCCCAGCGCATGCGCCGTTCGGACGATGGCTCCGATGTTTCCCACGTCGCTAAGTCCGTATAAGATCGCTATAAAATTTTGTTTTTTTATCTCGTCGATACTTTTAAACTCAAACTCCTCAACTTCGGCTAAAAAGCCTTGGTGATTGCCGCCGTGTGCGAGAGCTTGGGCTTTTTGATTATCCACGCGCTTTATCGGCGCGCCGACGCCTACGATCTGCGAAAATAGCGCCTTGTCGCACTCTTTGGCGAGATAGACCGTTTTGACGCTTTTTTTGTAGTTTTTTATGATGTGCAAAAATAGCTGTTTTCCGTATATTATCATCGCCTGATAATAGCTAAAAATCGGTAAAATTTAGCTAAATTTTCGGATGAATTCGCTGTTAGTTTGAGTCTGCGAGCAAGTTTTAGCGCGTGAGTTCGGAGTAAATTTCTTTGGCGTTTCGACCTGTGATTTTGGCTAGCAGTTTAGACTTGGTTTTGGGTGAAATTTCAAGTTTCAAAATATCGTTTTGAGTGATTTTCTCAAAGGTGAAATTTGGATTTTTTTGCACTACGACGCACCACTCGCCGCTTAAATTTGCCTCTTGTAACTTTTGCGCCAGTTCGTTTGCCGTGGCTCTAAATTTGGTTTCAAATTTTTTCGTCGCCTCTTTTATGGCAAAAATTTCTCTATCTGACTCAAGTTTAGCAAAGTCTAAAATGAGCGAAAGTATGCGTTTTGGGCTTTCGTAAATGACTGCCGGGAAAGGCGAATTTAGAGCATTTTGAATAGCTGCGGCTCGCTCTTTGCCATTGTTTGGTAAAAATCCCAGAAAGCAAAATTCTTTCTCGCAAAGTCCGCTGGCGACGACGGCCAATATCGCGGCATTTGAGCCGCTTAATACTTCATACGCGATACTATTTTTTATAGCAAAATTTATGAGCGCAGCTCCCGGATCGCTGATGCCCGGCATACCCGCATCGCTTAAAAACGCGACATTTTTATCAAAAATCTCAAGCTCGATTTTAGATAAAATTTCATCTTCGTTATGCGTGTGCAGCGGGATAAATTTTTGGATATTTATATTTGCGTCAAAACGCGTGTTTAGCAGGTTTATGAGGGATTTTGCGACTCTGGTATCTTCGCAAAAAAGTATCTCGCATTCGCGCAAAACGCTCAAAGCGCGAAGCGAGATATCGCTTAAATTTCCTATCGGCGTAGGAACGAAATATAGCAAAGGATTATTTTAAGTTATATTTTTTCTTAAATTTATCGACGCGGCCTGCGCTATCTACGATCTTTTCGCTGCCCGTGAAAAACGGATGGCACTCTGAGCAGATATCCACTCTGATCTCGTTTTTGTTTGACTTCGTAGTGAAGGTGTTGCCGCAAGCGCAAGTTACTTTGCACTCAACAAATTCCGGATGAATTTCTTTTTTCATTTTTTGTCCTTTTATCGTCTGATTTTTTAATTTTCATTTAAAGTAAGGCGAGATTATACAAAAAACTTCGTAAAAAATCAAATTTAAATTAAAATTTTAGCCGCTATGCCTAAAATCGCCGTTTGCGAGCGCAAAATATTTTTTGCTCTTAGCCCGTATTTTTTAGCGACTGCTCCTCGCTCGCTCTGGCTAAATCCCCCCTCGGGCCCGATCGCTAAAATTTCCTTGCCCGCATAGCCGTCTAGATTTTCGCCTTCAAAGTCGATAAGAGCGACGTTTGGATAAAATTTGACTAGCTCGTCCAGGCTTTTGTAAATTTCAAATTTCATCAAATCGTTTCGTCCGCACTGCTCGCACGAGCTTATCAGAATGCGCTCTAGGCGCGAAAAATCGAGCTTAAAGTTTTTTTGCGAAAATTCGCCGTAAAAAAAGACGATTTTAGCTACGCCCATTTCGTTTAGGCTAGGTAGCGTTTTTTCGATCGTTTTTGGATCGACGACGGCCCAGGCTAGCGTTAGATCGCTATTTCGCGCTTCCACGTCGTGCGAAAATATTAAATTTAGCTCCGCGCCCCTTTTGTCTAAATTTACGATTTCATAGATGTGGTTTTGTCTGTCGGTCAAATTTCGCACGTCGATGCGCTCGCCTGCCTTTGCACGCCGCGCCTTTAGGTGCAAAAACGCCTCTCCATCAAGCCTTATTTGCTCGTTTTTGGCCTCTTTTGAATATAAAAATTTCATCTCACCCCGCTTGCAATTAGTATCAAAACAAAATCAGCCGCAATTTTTAGGCGCATTTTGGCTCTAAAAGCGGCAAAATTTTTAGTTTTCATCGCCTTTTTTAGCTGCTTAAACTCCATCGCTCCAAGCCCGATAAGCAGCATCCAAACAGCGATCATAACAAGAGCTTTGAGGCCCAGATAAAAGTAAAAAATGCTCATCAAAAGCAGTCCTGTAAGCATCGTCGCGGCCAAAAACGAGTAGTAGGTGGGCAAAAATAGTCTGATGCGTTTAGCGTAGGCGGGTGAGTTTATACCGAAATTTATCAGGCAAAAGTGCGCCGCGACAAGCGCCAAAAGCATAAAGGCAAGCCCGATATGTATAGAGCGCGCTAGCTCGTAGAGCTCTGATAGATGTTCGTTAAATTTCATTTTTCAGGCACCGGTTCCGGCGGCATATTTTCGTCGATACTCACGTTTGCGTCGCTTTGCGCGATAGGTACGTCGCTGGGGACGGTTTCGTTTAGATCTAGTTCAGGCGAGCTTTTTTTATCCTCGCAGCCGCTAAAGATTAGAGCCGTCAGCGTCAAAATCGCAAAAATTTTCCTCATTTGCGCTAGACCTCCTTTGGATTTACTATTTTTTTGCCTAGTTTGATCTTCTCAAACAGCTCGGCGTCATCCCACTCGGCTCTCACGCCCTCGGAAAAGACGACCTCGTTTAAATTTACCTCGCCCATTTTAGCGTTATACGCATCCTCTCTGAAGCACTGCGCGTAGCCCGTATCAGTCTCGTGGACGATGACGCTGTGAAGCTTCACTTCGCGCTCGCCGTTTTGCATCTGAGTGGCTTTTAAAAGCCTATCTATCATCACGAAAAATATCCTGCAAAACTGCTCTGCGGAGGGGTTTAGCGGGATCTCTACCCAGCGCGCGGAGTGCTTTTTGAGGTCGTTTTTGTACTCGGCTTCGTCGCCGCTAAATATCGTCGTGCAGTGATCAAAGCTATCGATGATGCAGCCGATTTCGCGCTTCATCAGGCCAAAATCATACACCATCCCCGCATTATCGAGGAAATTTGACTCCAGTAAAATTTCAGCCCTGTAAGAGTGCCCGTGGATACTCGTTTTGCAGCGTTTTGAGCTACAAAATCTAACGATATGAGCATTTTCAAATTTAAACATTTTTCTTATTATCATCTTAGCTCCGTTTATTAAATTTTCGTTTTGCGCCGTAAAGATGCGGGTAACGCCGCCTAAATTTAGGCTTTAAACCCCTTCTTTTGCGCCCCAAAGCCTGATGTGCAGGCGATCGGAGTAGCTAAAACCGTGTTTGATCGCAAACTGCGCGACGGATAGGGCGTTTTGCTCAATGCTTATTTTATCATAACCTTGCGGCATACAAAAGACTTCCGCGTCGCAAATCTCTAAAATACGCGAAATTTGCGCTATCGCCGAGCCGTCTTCCGCGCTTTTTTTATCAAGGACGAATTTATAAAAACAGCCCGCGGCGTTTTGTTTTATCGCTTTTAGCGCGGCGGGATTTATGCGCTTAGCTTCGCTCTCGCCGCTATTTTCAAGCTTGACGCTAACGGCGAAACGGCATCTTTTATAAATCTCAAATCTAGCGAAATCCACCTCGATCGTACCGTTTGTTTCAAAATGCGCCTCGTAGCCCTCGCTAGTCGCAAAATTTAAAAAATCTAGCAAAATTTGATTTTTGTGATGTAGCAGCGGCTCGCCGCCGGTGATTACGATGATAGGCTTTTGGCGTAAATTTGCGCTCAAGCTTTGCGTTATTTTTATGAGTTCGTCCGCGCGCAAGATTTTTTGATACGAAAAATGCCCTGTAAAAACCGCGCGGATCGTGTCGCAGCCAACTAGCGTTTCGCCGGTTTTGGGCGAGACGGCGCGCACTCCAAAGCCCGCGCAGTTTAGATTGCAGCCCGCAAAACGCAAAAAAATCGCCAAACGGCCGCTGCTTGCGCCTTCGCCTTGGATGCTTAGGAAACTCTCGACTAGGTTTAAACTCAAATTTCGCCTTTTAATTTTAGTCGATTATATCAAAATTTAAAGGGTAGTTTTATGGAGCTAGGCGGATTTTACGTCAAATTTGAGCGGGTTTTGATAAAAAACGGCGGCAAATTTATGGATAAAAATATAAAATTTGAACTTAGCTAAATTTGATTCAAATTTAATAAAAGCAGGCTAAATTTACGTCAAATCTAGCGTAAATTTAGCCCTAATTTCAGCCGCCTGTTTGGTAAAAGGCGCGGCTTGAGGTCTCATTTTGAGCGCCGATCGCCCATTTGTTTTCTTTGGGCTTATTTTGCAACACTTGACGCAATATCTCGCTAGCGCCCGCGATATCGCCTTTTCTAACGGCATCTTTTATGCTCATCGCATCCTCGAAATATAGGCACGGGATGAGATGCCCCTCGGCCGTGAGGCGGATGCGGTTACAGCTCTCGCAAAAATCGTGTTTATGCGGGTCGATGACGCCAAATGTATAGCCGTCCTCTAATCGGTAGATGCTGGCTGGGCCGGTCGGGATTTTTTCGGCCGCTTCAAAGCGATATTTTTGCGCGATGACATCCAAAATTTCAGCCGATTTCATGCCTTTTAGCTCGTCATTTGCGTGGACGTTTTCCATATATTCGATATAGCGAATTTGACAGCCCATAGAGCGTGCAAACTCTAGTAAAGATACAATCTCGTCGTCGTTTACGCCTCTTAGCGCGACGGTGTTTAGCTTGACTTTTAGTCCTGCCTCGAGCGCTGCGTCAAGGCCCGCTAAAACCTCGTGCAAAACGCTTTTTTGCGCGAGAAATTTGGCTTTTTCTGTTTTTAAGCTATCAAGCGACATGTTTATGCGCTTTAAACCCGCGTTTTTTAGGGCTTTTGCGTAGTGTTTGAGCATAAAGCCGTTGGTCGTGATGGCTAGATCGACATCAGGACTGTGCTCGTTTATCATCGCGATAAATTTGTCCAAGTCCTTGCGCAGTAGCGGTTCACCGCCCGTTATGCGGATCTTTTTTACGCCTTCGTCTAGGCAGACTTTGACAAATAAAAACAGCTCCTCAAAGCTCAGTAAATTTTCTCTCGGTTCCCAGCTAAACGGAGTTTTAGGCATGCAGTATTTGCATCTAAAGTTGCACCTTTGCGTGACCGAAATACGCAGATAATCAACCGTCCGTCCGTGCCCGTCTATTAACATTTTTCCGCCCCTAAATTTTATCAAAACCATTTAATTTTGATTTGGTTAAAAGGCATTATAGGAATTTAAGCTTTAAATTTTTTTAAAATTCGCGTATGAAAATAATGTTATTTTTTTATATTTCGCGCCTAGCTTTTAACACTATATTAGCTCTCGTAGTTTTAGCGTCAGCTCGACCTTACCAAGCCCCACGCATAGCTCTTTTGCGATGCTTTCGACGCTTTTGCCTTCGCTATACATCTGCACGATGCGCTTTTCGTCGTCCTCGCCGTTTGGAGCGGAGATCTTGCTAATGCTTTTGGTGCGCTCTTCAAGCGTAAATAGCCTATCTTGCTGCTGGCTTTGGAAGTTATCTATCGAGCTTTCGATGCCTTGGAGAGTGTTTATTATCGGAGTTATTTTTTGATTTATTTTTTCGTTTAGGCGCTGTTCGAGACTGCTTTCTAGCTGCGCCGCGTCAAATTCGACCGGCTCGCTTTGATTAAAATTTGCAACCTGTTTTTTTACCGCGTGAAGCTCTTGCATTAGCCCTTCGATCGCTTTTTCGTATCTTGAAAATTTTCTCGAGGCCTCTAAATCTTTTATAAAAACTAGCACAAAAAGCACCGTCAAGATCAGCCCGAAAATTACAAATATTATCAAATCGTTACTCATCGTTCATCTCCTTTAGTTCTCTTATCATTGCTCGCTCTCTGGCTGTCACGTAGCCGTTGTAGTCGCTCTCATCGCTCTCGTTTATG
>CAUQHH010000029.1:0-15283 GCA_963517705.1 uncultured Campylobacter sp. | reverse complement strand
ATGCTAGACTTTATTGGGCCGGAAGTTTTTCTTTAGGTTGGAGTATTTCAAACGATAACACAGCTAGAGATAAATACTTTGATACGATAAAAAACTTCAATACGATAAGATTCGGAACACCAAAAGGATACTATAATATTACCGCACACGAAAAAGATACGTTTTGGTTTGGATCGCTCTCAAGTAGGGGCATGAGATTTCAATATCAAACAAGCGCTGACGTTACCGAGCTAGTAAAAGAGTCCCTAGGAAATACCGTAGCGAGCAGAACTTTTAGCGCAGGAAATATAAAAACTCATGATGGAATACCTCCGGGCCTATATTCATACACCGACGGAAAATGGTTTAACAATCTACAATCGCCTAGATACGGAGGATGGGCACTAGTTATCGTATATGACTTTGGTAGCAAAGACGGTAAAAAAATAAAACCCAAAGGCGTCAATATATTTGACGGCATCAAGCTACTAACGCCGCTAGATTTAAACAAGGGAGCTAGCAGAAGCGCAGACATAACGGTTAGCGGCTTTTATACTCCAGTAAACGGCGCGGTAGTTTCCTCTCTTACCACTCTTTCATTCGGCGCAGCGAGCGAGATCTCCGCCGAAGACATAGAGATTAGAAAAGATAGCCATTCGCCGTATAGTTCAATTTTTGATAGTACCCTAAATCAAAAAGGCGACCAGTTTAACTCCACTATATCTAAATTTAATAAGCATTTAAACCCTAGCAAAAAATATAACGCGAGTATGGATTTAGATACATACGATATTACCGGAAAACTTACCAATAAACAAACGTCTGCCGACATACGGCTAACTGCAAAAATAATCAAAAGACCTGGTGGTAGCCTACAAGGCGACGAGGCTACCGTAGGTATGCTGGCGTTTTCTACCGATCTATATGTACCGAAAGTATGTTATATAGAAACTCTATATGTTAGAGATAAAGATAAAACAGGAGAGCAAGACTTTGAACCCGTTAGCACCAATGCCAGCAACAAAACTATCGCAAAAAAGGGAGATACCCTAAGAGTTAGGCTTCAAATAGTAAACAACGGAAACGAAGAGGCGCAAAAACTATCTGTAAACACTGTGCTAGATCCAAAAAATTCGACCTATGTAAACAATACTACATTTATAAGACCTAATGTTGGAAGAGGATCGACATTTGCGGTAGGAGCCGGAGATAAAAACCCAGATAATACAAATTTGCAAACTTATGCCTCAGGTAAGCTAAAATTCCTAGTCGGCCAAGGCGCCGGCGGAGGTAACGGCGGTACGATAGGAAGCCATAATCAAGCCTTTATACAATTTGATACGGTACTCGGAGAGGCTTTTGCTAGAAATTCATATACAGCAAATTTTGAAAATCCTAGCATAAAGCTAGTGTATAAGGGCGCCATAGAAGAGTGCACCGAAACAAACTATCAACTAAGGGTAGGAGGCATGGTGTCAAAAATCGTAAATAAAAAATTCGGCACGGTGGGTAATTCAGAAAATTTATTCACTCAACTTGCCGCAAGAAAATTTGATGTTAAATTAGTAAATTTATTCATAAGCGAAAAAAACGGCAACGAGGTTAAAGAGCTTGACGATTTTAACTTTGCCAACGACGTTTACGTAGACGTAATAGAAGCAAATAAACCTTGCAACAACGCACCAAACGTAATCGAAGGCGGCCAAGCTATTCGAGTACTAAAAACAGACCTGGCCAGCAAAAGCATAATTGATCTAAAAAATATCCTAATCAAAAAAGCTTATCCAAATTTGATATTTAGACTTTCATATAAAGATGCAAAAAATATAGACCACAAAGTTTGTAGTTCCGATTCGTTTTCGATAAGACCGAAGGAACTGAGAATTTATAACAGTACCACCAATTCGACAAATTTTGGAAGCATGGTCGGAGGACGAGCGTATAAAAATATATGGGTACAAGCCATAGATAATGAAAACAATACAGCAGACAACTACTCGACAAATATAAAACCTATTACGCTTAGAAGATCGACTCTAGTTCCGGCAACTTGCACCGACGGCTTTACGTTTTTAAACGGTATAAACCTAGAATCCGATACCACTAACGGACTAGGAGAAATAAGAATATCCCAAGGCGGAGGCGCTACTAGCGACTTCGTATATCCAAACATAGGACACGTTGCCATACACGCCAAAGATACGAAGTGGACAAACGTAGATAGAGGCACCGGCGGCAATCCTAGCGACTGCATAACAGATAGCGATACCACGACAGAAGACGCAAACGGCAAGATAGGTTGCGATACCCAAACTAGAGGCGAGCAAAATTTGCTATTCGTACCAAATGATATAGCGGCGCAAAATTTAACCGTAACTAATTTTGCCGGTGGAAATATGACATATATGTCAAACGTTGCGCCTATGGGGGCAAACGTAACGTTTAATCTAACGGCTAGATTAGGCGATGCTGCCAGGACGGCTGCTACGCTATACCATACCGGTTGCTATTCTAGAAATAATAATTTTACATTGGGAATCGCTCAAATTTTAGGCGACTTTAAAACAAACAACGGCGGTGCGGCGACGCTTGCATATATTCAAAATGCAATTATATTTTTTGATAACAATCTGCCTAGTTTCGTAAGAAAAGTAAATGCCGTAGCAAACAACGGCGCATATAGCGTAAACGCCAACGCTTTTAACGGCGGCACGGCACCTGTAACTGTAAGGCTAAATTTTGCAAGAAGCGTAAATATACCTAAAAATCCATTTACTTTAAGCAACCAAGACTTAACGATAGGCAGTATATCGGATACAGACTCCGTAGCCGGCGCTGCATACGCAAGACCTACCGTCGTCAGTACGACGCAGTTTTACTACGGCAGGGTATATGCGCCGACATACACCGGACCGCAAGCTGGTTTTAATGCGAACCTATACTACGGCATATATTGTAACGATTGCAATAACGCCATATATACTCTAGCCACAGGCACTCAGCTACCGCAAGCGAGTAATTGGTTTGTAAATACGGCCCATACAAATTTAGCTCAAGGAACGAGCGGAGCACTAGCAGGCGCTGCTACGACTACGATAGCCCCGGCCACTCCAGTTCCGGCAAACGGTATAGGCAACATGAGACTTTCAAGCACCGTAGTAGGTACGGACATCATCAGCATGCCTGCATCAGGTTGGCTTATATTTGACCCGATAAATGCTTTGGCTGCCGTAAATCGCTTTACCGTTAACTTTACGTCAAATAACGTAAACTGGGGAGGACAGTCCCTTAATAACAAAGGAGCAGACGTGGGCGTAGGTAACGTCGTGGGTACGCAAGGCGGCGGCAGGCTAAATAATATCATAGATAAACCGAGCAAGAGAATAGAATGGTAAGAGCAAAAAAAGGCTTTTCTTTGATAGAACTTATACTAGCCATCGTTATTATGGGATTGACGATGGCTGTAGTGCCAAATGTATTTTCTAGAGTATCGGAAAATAACAGCCTAGCCGTAATACAAGAAACAGTAATGGATGCCAAAACAAGACTAGCTATCATCTCTACCGCAGCTTGGAGTTGCACCGGACAGGACGATTTCGAAAGACTTTCGACTCCTATATTTGGGGGTTTAAATAATTTTTACACCACAAACGGTATACCCCAAGAGGGAAGAAGAATTTTTTCCGATATAGCAAGAACGGGCGTAGTGTGTAGACAGTGGGAAAACAGAACAGGCGTTTTGAACTCATTTAACGGAAGACGTACGCAGATAATTAGCGCCGCAGGATACGATAGAGATAGCATAATAACGGCAAATTTGGTAAGCAACGTAAATCTCTCGCGAAATATGTCCGGCGCAGCAGACAATGACGTACGGGAGATTGCCGTAACGGCAACCACTCAAAACACTAGAAGACAAGGAAACGGCCATCAGATAATCCTGCGAGCATATTCGGCCAATATCGGCGACGCGCCCGTGATTTTAACCAAGGTCTGGTAGGTAAAATGAAAAAAGCTTTTACGCTACTTGAACTAATGGTCGTTATAGTTATAATAGGACTATTATCGCATATGGGCATCCAAATGACTCTTAATATATATAGAAGCTATCTCCAAAGTAGAGCCATCAATACCCTAGAAACGCAAACCGAATTAGTTCTAGAGCAAATTTCAAAAAGACTTGCCATACGAGTTAGGGGTTCAACAATAGGAAAACAGCCGGCCGCCAACGGAAACGGAGCTTTCGTATCTACTAGCGCGGCGGGGTTAAACAATACCTTTTCTATCCTAGAGTGGATAACCTATAGCTACGAGAGCTTTCAGGACGGAGGATGGAGCGGTTTTGCAGACCTGAGTAGTCCAAATACCGCAATAGCAGCCATAGCCGGAAACGCAAGAAGCGGAACAATATCGACTCCCGGAAGCAGATTGGCCGTAGCCGCGGCTGCGCCTAACTTCTCAGCTGATCAAAATATAAGAGATCTCACCAGCAATGCAGCCAGCATAGCTAACGGCAATATAGGTATAGTGTTTAAAAACATGAGTCTTAACCCCGCTACTTCTTTTGGCTATAACAGAACGAATGCAAATTCCATAGGCACCATAGTAGCCAATGGTCAAAATAACATACTAAGTGTAGCAAACTACAGAGATGCTCTTATCTCGGAACAATACTATTTACTTCATACGGCTTATGCGGTAGTTCCTGGCGTGGCTAGTGCCAATGGAGATTTTAGCTTATTCCTTCATTATAATTTTCGTCCATGGGCAGGACAAGAATACAATAACGGAAACTCAGATCTGCTAGCTACAAACGTAACGAGATTTAACTTTACGGAAGCAAACGGTATTATAGTTTTAAAACTATGCATAAGGGACGGTCGCAGATCACTAGAGCCTGCAGAAGAAGAGACTACTGTATGCAAAACAAAGGCGATATACTAATGAGAAAAGGATTTAGTTTAGTAACGGCGATTATTTTTATAGTTTTGATAGCTACTTTGGCTATGTTTTCGCTAAATACTTCTGCAACTACGGCAAAACAAACATCGGATGTGTTTTTACGAGAACAAGCCGAACTCTTAGCTCAGGGCGCTACCGAGATAGCTGTTTTTAATCTCCTAAACACAAATTTCACGCAAGTAGCAAACTGCGCATTTTTAAACGCGGGCAATCCTACTCCTCTTTTACAAACAACTTTTCCAACCAACAACGTCGCCACCTCTTTGTTTACAGTAACAGTAACAGTAAATATGGCACTCGGCACCATAGGAGCTTGCGACGGTACTGCCGGTAGAGGTTCGGCGGTAGTGCCTATACTCACCCCAGAATCTGCTGGAACGGTTATACTAGACGTAGTTGTTACATCGGCAAATGCCAATGTTCCGCCGATAAGAATTCACAGACGCACGATTCAAAAGCTCTAAAATAATACTTTATATGCTATAATGTTAGCACTTTAATGCAAAGGAGAGATGATGAATTTAAGCATCGTAGGTAAACAATTTGACCTAACAGACTCAATCAAACAACACATAGAAAACGCATTTGATGCGCTTAACAAATACGGACTGGATATTATTTCGGGTCGTTGCGTAGTTTCTGCGGACGAAAAAAACGGCAAAAAAGGCTTTAGCGTAGAATTTGCGCTAAATTTGGCAAAAAAAGACACGATCGTAATCCGCCACAAAGATAAAGATCTATACGCCGCGGTCGATCTTGCACTCGAGCGCGCATCAAAGGTGCTTCGCCGCGAGCACGACAAAAACACAACCGTCAAAAATAAAGACGACGGCAAAGCGGTTAGAGCTGCGATCGCCGACGAACATATAAACGACGGCGAGGTAGATGAGATAATCCCTATGGAGCTTGAGCTATATAAACCCCTAGAAATCGAAGAGGCTATGCAAAAGCTAAAAGATAGCGATGCGCAGTTTTACGTATTTAACGATATGGACGCCAAAATGCGCGTGATCTACAAGCGCTCCGACGGTAAATTCGGACTTTATTAATCAAATTTAGGCGAGACAACTTCTCGCCTTTTTACTTTCACATCTACAAAACCGCTAATCAAATTTCAATCATTTATTACCGACTTTGCGACGCATTGCTTAAATTTTAATGATAAGCAAATTTGTGCAACACCGATAGGTAGTTTTAAATACAAGATTGTTTAATTTAGCAAGATCAAATTTGAAAAGCTATTTTTAAATTTGATGATTGCAAGAGAAAATAGCCATTTTATGTGAAATTTTTTCATCAACCAAAAACCCTATAGGCAACCACACTCAAAACATGCAAATTTAGCCTCGGCGAGCTTTTAAGGCTTTGATTCTTAATTAAATTCAAATTTCATGCCGATTCTCGCCGCGACTTAAAACTACACCAAATTTACACGATGCCCAAAACCGTACTTAACATCGACGGATTTTTATTTTGTAAAGATTGCTGTTTTTCTAGCAAGGAGTTGCTTTGCAAACTAGCTCGTAGCTCTTTTTCATATTTAGTCAAAAGATCGTCTAGTACAGCCTCAAGCTCATCTCTTAGGCTTTTTTTCATATCAGTATTTAGTCCTAGAGCCTCCATCAGCTCCTCTTTTTTGACTCTTAGTTTTTCCTGGATTTTTTGTTCGTTCATCTGCGATAAAAATCCTGCTGCGCCAAGCTCCGTGAGAGTTCTTTTAAAGCCTTCTACGTCGGGCTCTTTACTGGTTTTTATGGCCTCGGTAGCAACTTTAAGCTCTTTTTCAAAGTCGCCTTCTTTTGCCGCTTTTGCACTTTTTTCAGCAACTTTTTGCGAAAGCTCGGCCAAAATCTTTTGGATAAATTTTTGCTCTTCGATCGTCATTTCGCATCCTTTATAAAAGATACATTATCGCAAGCAAATTTTATTCCTTAGCTCTATCTGCTATAAATTTAGCAAATTTTTCACTATCGTTTGGACAGCCTACGACGTCATAAAAATCAAAATTTAACTCACTGGCGATATGACGAAATTCCTTTGATAGCTCAAAAACGGTTTCAGAGTTATCGATACAAAACGAGATCGGATAAACGAGCGCTTTTTTGTCTTTTATCTCGGCTAATGCCTGATTTAGCGAGGGTTCGAGCCATTTTACAGGGCCTAGCTTTGACTGGTATGCGAGCAAAATTTCCTTAAATTTTACTCCGCGCTTTTCTAAAATTTCGGTTAAAATTTGAACGTGCCGCTTGACGTGCTCCTCATAAATATCGCCCGCGTCGATCATCTTTTGCGGCAAAGAGTGGGCTGAAAATACCAGCGTTATCTCGCCTGAGTTTAGATTACTCGCAGCTTTTTCGATGTCATCCGCGACGACCTCATTATATCTCTCATCCTCAAAAAACGGCTCAACGATTTTTACTTTCGCCTTTAAATTTAGCTCGGCTCGCGCCTTTTCAAAGTCGCTTATACTAGACGTTACGGTCGTAAACGAATGGTGCGGATAGAGAGGAAAAACGACGATCTCCGAAGCCTCCGTAAACTCAGCCAAAACATCCTTCGCAAAAGGCGGCGTGTAGTTCATCGCAAAAGCTACCGCCGTATCATCGTCTAAAAAATGCGAAATTTTACCGCATAGTTTCGCCGTAAGCTCGCAGATAGGCGACTTGCTGCCGATTTGACGGTAGTTATTTTGCGCGGTTTTTAGGCGCGATTTGGTTATCATAAACGCAACAAATTTGCGCAAAAACGGGCTTTTTATCCCCAGGATATACGGGTCGTTAAACATATTTTTTAAGAATACCTCAACCTCGCTAAGGTCGTTTGGTCCGCCCATATTTAGCAGTAAAATTAGCCTCATTCGCAAACCTCCTGAGCCTTTAGCGCATCTTCGAGCGTACTTAGATCGCTTTTTGCGCCGCAACATGCCTGATAAAACTCGTTTAGTAACGCTTTAATCGGCGAAACGTCGCCATAAACCTTTAAATTTTGCTGCCCGTCAAGCGTGTATTTGTTTAGCTTAAGGCCCAGCATATCGCCGAAATACACGCCCCCGTTCGCGGCAAATTCGATCGTAAAGCGTTCTGCTTTAAAGCGCTTTGAGTTGTGGATACTAGCTAGCGTCTGGTTTTTAAATTTAAGCTGGAAAAGCGAGTCTGTTTCGCTTCTTTTGTCGTCGTTTTGGATTGAAACTTTATTGCTAAAGATTATCTCGCTACCCGTTATAAACCTTGCAACATCGATGTTTTGTAAAATTTCAAGCTGCAAATTTACGCCCCTACTAAACCCTCGAGCGATATTTATCGAAAAAATATCTTTTTCTTTGGCGAGTTCTTTTTTTATAGAGGCGATAATGGGATTAAATCTATCTATAAAAGCCATATAAGCGCCGATATTTTGGGATTTAAAGCAGTATTTTAGCTCCCTTATCTCGCCTGATTTGCAAAGCCAAGGATCAAGCATGATAAATTTTATAAAATTTAGGCATTTAGGTATCAAATTTAGATATTTATGCGTGTCGGTAACAATGAGAGCATCGATACGTACCGATTCCAAAAGATCGTTTATATTATCGTAAAAAGGAATTCGTCCGCAAATTTCGCTATTTTTAACTCCGTCAAAAACCGCCGCAAGCTCAAAGTGCTCTGAGCGGCGAAGCTCGTTATAGTAGTGTTTGGCGTCGTTTCCAAAACCTATTATCGCAACTCGTTTTTTCATAATCTTTTTCCCAAATTTTAATGTTTTTGTGACAATTATAGTAAAAAATAGTAATTAAACGGCTAATGCGAGCGATTTTTAAAATTTAGCCGATGCCTTTTATAGCGAGCCTCAAACAAGTTTTATCAAATTTATGATAAAATCAGCCCTATTTTAAAACTTTAATCAGGGAAAAACGATGGATATTAGAGAAGCTTATTTAAATTTTTTTGCAAGCAAAGGTCATGAGATCATCCCGTCCGCGCCGCTAGTGCCAAACGACGCTACGCTACTTTTTACAAACGCCGGCATGGTGCCGTTTAAGAGCATTTTCACCGGCGAAGTGCCGCGCCCTATTCCGCCCATACGCACGAGCTGTCAGACCTGCATCCGCGCAGGCGGCAAGCACAACGACCTAGATAACGTCGGCTACACCGCGCGCCACCACACGTTTTTTGAGATGCTGGGAAATTTTAGCTTCGGAGAGTACTTCAAAAAAGACGCAATCGCATATGCGTGGGAGTTTGTAACGCAGGTGCTAAAACTACCCAAAGGCCGCCTCTATGTGACTGTCCACGAGAGCGATGACGAGGCGTTTGCGCTATGGGAGCAACACATCGCAAAGGAGCGCATTTATAGATTTGGCGATCACGATAACTTCTGGCAAATGGGCGATACGGGACCGTGCGGACCGTGCTCGGAGATCTTTTACGACCAAGGTAGCGAGCACTTTAACACGCCTGAAGACTACATGGGCGGCGACGGCGATAGATTTCTTGAAATTTGGAACCTAGTCTTTATGCAGTACGAGCGCAGTAGCGACGGAAAGCTGACTCCACTACCAAAGCCTAGCATCGACACGGGCATGGGCCTTGAGCGCGTCACGGCGATAATGGAAGGCAAATTTAGCAACTACGACAGTTCGCTTTTTATGCCTCTTATAAACGAAGTAGCCGCGCTTTGCGGTAAACCTTACTCTTATGAGAGTGGCGCTAGCTACCGCGTCATCAGCGACCACATCCGCTCAGTGACTTTCCTGCTAGCTCAGGGCACTACATTTGACAAAGAGGGCCGCGGCTACGTGCTTCGCCGTATCCTTCGCCGCGCGATCAGGCACGGATATTTGCTAGGTATAAAAGAGCCCTTTATGTACCGCCTCGTCGATAAAGTCTGCGAGCTAATGGGCGGCCACTACGCCTATCTAAACGAGAAAAAAGCGGCGGTAAAAGAGCAAATAAGGCTTGAAGAAGAGAGATTTTTAGCCACGATCGCGAGCGGACTCGAGCTTTTTGAGAGTGAGCTAGCGCGCACGAAAGATATTTTTAGCGGCGAGGCTGCGTTTAAGCTTTACGACACGTTTGGCTTCCCGCTAGACCTCACGGCCGATATGCTACGCGAAAAAGGACTCAAAGTCGACGAAGCAAAATTTGACGAGCTAATGAGCGAGCAAAAAGCGCGCGCTAAGGCTGCTTGGAAAGGCAGCGGCGACAAGAGCGCAAAGGGCGATTTTAAGGTGCTTTTAGAAAAATTTGGCGAAAACAAATTTAGCGGTTACGAGGAGCTTGAGCGCACGAGCAAGGTTTTAGCGCTACTTGACGAGGATTTTAAAGAAACGCAAATTTTAAAAGCCGGCGAGCATGGCTGGGCGATGTTTGACGTGACGCCTTTTTACGCGCAAAGCGGCGGACAAGCGGGCGACAGCGGCGAGATCGCGGGCGCGGCCGACGTGCTAGATACGCAAAAGTTTTTTGGGCTAAATTTATCAAACGTCGCAGTAAAAAAAGAGCTAAAAGTCGGTGACGCCGTGAAGCTAAAAGTAAGCGAGCAAAGAGCCGAGATCGCACGCCATCACAGCGCCACGCACCTGCTCCACTCTGCACTTAGAAGCGTGCTGGGAACGCATATCGCGCAGGCCGGATCTAGCGTCGAGGCAAACAGACTTAGGTTTGACTTCTCGCATCCAAAAGCCGTAACGGCAGAGGAATTAACAAAGATTGAAAATTTCGTCAATGCCGCGATTAGCGAAAATATAGAGGCAAAAACGGAAATAATGGATATCGAGGATGCTAAAAATAGCGGCGCGATCGCCCTATTTGGCGAGAAGTACGCCGACAAGGTGCGCGTGCTAAGCTTTGGCGAGGTTAGCAAGGAGCTTTGCGGCGGTACGCACGTGGCAAATTTAAGCCAAATCGGTGCGTTTTTCATCACCAAAGAAGGCGGCGTGAGCGCGGGCGTGCGCAGGATCGAGGCCGTGTGCTCTAAGGCCGCGCTAAACCTAGCAAAAGCCTGGCGTGGCGAGATCGAGGAGCTAAAAACCGAGCTAAAAAGCGCCGAGCCGATGAATGCGGTAAAAAAACTAAAAGCCGAGATAAAAAGCCTAAAGGATAAAACCAAGCAGGCAAAAGACGCGCACGCGCTAGCCGTAGTAAACGTAAACGAGACAAAGCTTTGCGTCGCGGTGATTGACGGCGGCGACATAAAAGCCACGATAGACGAGTTTAAAAACGAAAACGAAAAGGCGGCGATCCTACTCGTGCAAGTAAACGAAGAGGGCAAAATCGCTCTGGCCGCCGGCGTGAAAAATGCGCCGTTAAAAGCGGGCGAATGGGTCAAATTTACGGCGCAAATCTTAGGCGGAAACGGCGGCGGCAAGGATGATTTCGCAACCGCAGGCGGTAAAAACGTACTAGCGATCGAGGATGCGGTTAGGCAGGCGTTTGAGTTTGCTAAAATCAAGTTAGAAAAATAAGCTTGCGTCGGTCAAATTTAAGAAAATTGCTTAAATTTGACCGCGGTTTTTGCGGCGTAAAATTTAGGCAAAATTTTGACGGCCAAATTTAACGCCGCAAAGCAAATCCGAAATTTGCATTTTGTAAGCCGAGATAAAAATTTAAAGGAAAATATAAGTTTATGAGTTTATTTTATTCGCGCATTTTGGCGCCGAGTTTTACCGCCGTCAAATTTACTTTAGCGCGAGAAAATTTTAGATCAAAGGGGACAAATGCCCGAATTTAACATAGCTTTTGCAAAGATTAGCAGCGCCCTGCCCTTTATCCACATCCTCTCAGTGGTCGTTTTTATCGGATTTCAAGCAAATTTTTTTCTCATCGCGAAATTTTTTATGAAAAATATCGAAGGCGACACACAAAAATACCAAACGATAATCTCCATGCTAAAGCGCCTAGGCTACGCTATCTACGGTTCGATCGCCGTCATGGGCGTAACCGGCGCGATACTAGCCAAGCAAAACGCGATCAAAAACGCCGATCCGATGTTAAATACGATTTTGACGACGAAATGGGCGATCTGGGGGTTTTTGTTCCTAAACGTTATTTACGTCACGTACCGCCTAAACAAAGCCTCAAAATCCCTGCAAAATAGCGAATACATCGAGCTTCACGAGAACCTCATAGTTACGATTTATTATTTCATCCCGCTAAACGTGGCATTTGCACTGCTGGCGGCGTATCTTGGCGTATCTTATAGGGAGTTTTGATGATTATTTTGGCTTCGAGCTCGGCTACGAGAGCTAAGGTTTTGCGAGATCACGGCGTTAAATTTGAGCAGGTTTTTTTCGACTACAACGAGGGCGGCGTGGATAAAAATTTACCGCCGCACATCTACGTCCAAAAGATCGTCGCGGCAAAAAAAGAGCAATTTTTAAAGGCGAATGAAAACGTAAAAAACGTCGTTTTCGCAGATAGCGTCGTAGTATGTGGCGGTAAAATTTTAGGCAAAGCAAAAGACGAAAAAGAAGCTCTAAAAATGCTAAAAATGCAAAGCGGCAACACAGCCAGGATCGTAACCGCGATGATATTTTTGGGCGAGAAATTCGAGCTTTTTAACGTCAGCTTTGCGGAGTATAAATTTGCTAAATTTGACGAAGCCGACCTACAAAACTACCTATCGAGCGATCTTTGGCAGGGCAAGGCTGGAGCCATGACGATAGAAAATTTCAACAAAAAGTACATACTAAGCCAAAACGGCGAAACTAGCACCGCAATGGGGCTAAACGTGAAAATTTTAAAGGCCTTTTTATGAGAATTTTAGCTTCGATTTTGTTTATTATCTTTGTTTCTCTGAGCGCGGCGTTTGTTTATCTTTATTCGCAAGTCACCTTTGACGCGTCAAACATCATCGACTTCAAGCCAAAGCTCACGACTCAAATTTACGATAGAAACGGCGAGCTCATCGCAAATATCTTTGACGAAAACAGGATCTACGTCAAGTACGAGGACATCCCTCCGCGCGTCATCGAGGCGCTAGTAGCTATCGAGGATACGAGCTTTTTTGAACACGGCGGCGTAAACCCCGAGGCCATCACGCGAGCTATCGTTAAGGACATAAAAGCGGGCAAACTAGTCGAGGGCGCGAGTACGCTCACGCAACAGCTCGTTAAAAACATGGTGCTAACCAGAGAAAAAAAGCTAACGCGCAAGGTTAAAGAGATGATCATCTCGATGAAGCTGGAAAACGAGCTAAGCAAAGAGCAAATCCTAGAGCGCTACCTAAACCACGTCTATCTCGGACACGGCTACCACGGCATCAAAACCGCGGCCAAGGGGTACTTTAGAAAGGAGCTTAACGAGCTCACGCTAAAAGAGATCGCGATCCTAGTCGGCTTGCCAAAGGCTCCTAGCACCTATGATCCGACTCGCCACCTAGATCTCTCGCTAAGCCGCGCAAACAACGTTATCTCAAGGATGAATGCGCTAGGCTGGATCAGCGACGCAGAGTATAAAGCCGCGCTAGTCGAGCAGCCCGTAGTCTTTGACGATACGCTCACGCAAAACAAAGCCCCGTACATCGTAGACGAGGTGCTAAAAGAGGCCTCAAAACGCTTTGAGGATATCAAAACCGGCGGCTACATCATCGAAACAAACGTCGATCTAAAAGTGCAGCAAATGGCGTCCGAGGCGCTCAAATACGGCTATAACGAGATCCTAAAACGAAACAAAGACGCAAACGCCAGCATCCTAAACGGCGCTATCGTCGTCACTCTACCAAAAACGGGCGAGGTGCTAGCGCTAGTGGGCGGCGTGGACTACGCCAAAAGCAGCTACAACCGCGCCACGCAGAGCACCCGCCAGCCGGGATCCAGCTTTAAGCCCTTTATCTACCAGATCGCCCTAGACATGGGCTACTCGCCGATGAGCAAGGCTGCCGACATATCAAGAGTCTTTAACGAAGGCAGCCAGTACGAGTGGCGTCCGAAAAACTACAGCGGCGGCTTCCAGGGCTATATCACGCTGCGCGAGGCTCTGCGTCAGTCACGCAACCTCGCCACGATAAATTTACTAGACGAGATCGGGCTTGATACGGCGTATAAAAAGCTAACCGAAATGGGCTTTAAAAACATCCCTAAAAACCTATCCATCGCGCTTGGTAGCTTTGGCATCTCGCCATTGGAGTTTGCCAAATTTTACTCTATGTTTCCAAACGGCGGCGAGATCGTGGAGCCAAGCCTCATTAAACGCATCATAAACTATCAAAATTTAGAAGCGGTTTTTGAGCCCGAGCGGACGTTCGTCACTGAGCCCGAGCAGGCATACCTGATGACTGATATGATGAAAACAGTCGTGGAGCGCGGCACGGGACAAAGCGCGAGGCTAAACGGCGTGCAGGTCGCAGGCAAGACGGGTACGACAAATAACAACATAGACGCGTGGTTTTGCGGATTTACGCCCGAAGTAGAGGTGGTCGTATGGTACGGCAACGACGACAACACGCCGATGAGAAAGGTCGAGGGCGGCGGACGTACGGCAGCTCCGGTGTTTAAGAAATTTATGGAAAGCTATATGAAGGAGTATCCGCTAAAACAAAAAACCTTCATCGAGCCTGAGGGCGTCTTTCACACCGCGTACGAGGGCCTGATCGAGGTCTATACGAAGATCTCGCCGGTGCCGAAACAAGACGCGCAAGATACGCTAATCAAACAAGACGACGAGGGGCTGATTTTTTAAATTTCACTCTTTCCCAAAATTTATTTACAGAACAAATATTAAATTTAAAGTTGATTTTTAATAAAATTGAGTCACCTCATTGAAAAGGATTAAAAATGTAATTTCTACGAAAGTGTTATTTACATAAAGAATTTAGCAAAATACACGAGCGACTTATCTCTGAAGAGGACAAGCTTCAAGAAAAAGATGCAGATAAAAAAATAGAACTATACGATGAAGCTTTTTTTGAAGCCAGAGAGATATTTATTGATAAGATAATGTTAAATTTTTGGCTTATTGCTTGTGCGGTTATTAAATACATCATCTGTTTTTCGCTTTTGACCTATTTTATTATGCAAAATATACACAATAGTGCTTTTGCTATTTTATTTTCCGCAATATCCGTTATTTTTTATGTAAAGCACGATTTTAGCGAACTCCATAATAAGTTTACGGACTCGATTATACAGTACTTGATAAACAAAGGAAGACTTTTAAATGACGAACTTCAAAATATGAAAAAGAATTTAAGAGAGCAATAATAACGGATGTCTCTTTTATAAATTATGGTTATCGCCAAATTTGAGCCTACCGAACAAATTTGACATAATCGCCAAATATAAAACAGTCGCGAAGCTAAAATTTGTCACTACAATATCCTCTCAACCAAAGATATTTTCGGAGCGGATAATTTGGTAAATTTATTC
>CAUQHH010000028.1:0-15283 GCA_963517705.1 uncultured Campylobacter sp. | reverse complement strand
AGCGGTGGCGGTGGCGCTCTTTGACGCTTTTAGCGCCGCCGTAAATTTGACTTAGCAGCGAGCCCGGCTTCACGTCGCAGTCGTAAGCGCCAAGCCTCATCGTGCCGCCGACCGGGCTTTGGTGCGTGCGGATCTGCGTCTGGCCGTGCGCGTCGATGAAGCTATCGATGAGATAGATGATAGGATTTACGCACCCTGGCTTAAATTCGACCGAATTTGCGTCCTCGAGCTTTAGCACGTTGCGAGCAAACTCGATGAGCGCCAGCTGCATGCCTAGGCAGATGCCAAGATACGGCACGCCGTTTTCGCGGGCGTATTTTATCGCCTCGATCTTGCCGCTCACGCCGCGCTCGCCAAATCCTCCGGCGACAAGCACGCCGCCCACGTCTTTTAGCAGTTCATCGACGTTTGAAGGTTCGATTTTCTCGCTATCTATCCACTTTAAATTTACCCTCGCGTCAAGGCTCGCGCCCGCGTGAATTATACTCTCGGTCAGGCTCTTGTAGCTCTCTTTGAGATCGACGTATTTGCCCACAAATGCTATCGTGGTCTCTTTCGTCGGAGCGATAATGCGCTTAACTAGGCTGTCCCAGTTGCGCATATCAAGCTTTAGCTCGCCTAAATTTAAAATTTCGGCGATCGGGGTCAAAATATCTTGGTTATAAAACGCGAGAGGCACCTGATAGATGCTGGCCGAGTCGATGCTCTCGATGACGCAGTTGCGTTCTACGCCGCAGCTGGCGGCTATTTTATCCTTTAGCTCGCGGTTTAGCGGCTGCTCGGCGCGGCAGATGATCATATCTGGGCTAATGCCGATACGGCGCAGCTCGCCGACGCTGTGCTGAGTCGGTTTGGTTTTTAGCTCACCCGCAACCTTTATAAAGGGAACGAGAGTTAGGTGGATATTCATCGCGCGTTTGCGGCCGACCTCTATGCGAAGGGCGCGGATAGCCTCTAAAAACGGCAAGCCCTCGATGTCGCCTACCGTGCCGCCGATCTCTACTATCAGTACGTCGCGACCCTCTCCTGCCTTTTTGATGCGACCCACGATCTCGCCCACGATGTGCGGGATGACTTGGATCGTTTTGCCCAGATAGTCGCCTCTGCGCTCTTTTTCGATGACGGAGCTATAAACGCGGCCGGTGGTGAAGTTGTTATCTTGGCTTAGACTCTCGTCTAAAAATCTCTCGTAGTGCCCCAGATCCAGATCCGTCTCCGCACCGTCGTCGGTGACGAAAACCTCGCCGTGCTCGAGCGGACTCATGGTGCCGGGATCTACGTTGATGTAGGGATCGGCCTTTAGCATGCTTACTTTTAAGCCCGTGTTTTTAAGAAGCGTGGCGATAGAAGCCGCCGCGATGCCCTTACCTAGCGAGCTTAGCACGCCGCCGGTGATAAAAATATACTTTGTTTCGTTTGGATTTTTTTGCATATCGCGCCTTTTAATTTTTTGCGCGATTATACCTTATTTAAAATTTATAAATGCTTGAGGGTGTAAATAATTTTATAAAATCAAAACTTTAAAATTATATTTTAAGTTAAATTTCTGTAGTATGTTAAATTATGATTAAAAAATATATTAAAAACATCTCGTCTATGTATGTCGACGGCTTTAGGAACATGAAGCTCGGAAAGAGCCTGTGGCTAGTGATAGCTATCAAGCTACTTATAATGTTCGGGATTTTAAAAGTATTTATCTTTGATGAAAGTTTAAATTCAAAATTTGAGAGCGACGAGGCCAAAGCGAACTTCGTCATTTCAAATTTGACAAAGGAATAAAATGTCTGAAATCGCTTCGGTCGATTGGTCTAGGGCGCAGTTTGCGCTCACCGCCATATACCACTTTTTGTTTGTTCCGCTCACGTTGGGACTTAGTTTTATCATCGCCATTATGGAGAGTATCTACGTCAAAACCGGCAACGAGCAGTGGCTAAAAATTACTAAATTTTGGCTAAAACTCTTCGGTATAAACTTCGCTATCGGCGTAGCTACGGGTATCATAATGGAATTTGAGTTCGGCACCAACTGGGCGAACTACAGCTGGTTTGTCGGCGACATCTTCGGCGCGCCGCTAGCTATCGAGGGCTTGCTCGCGTTTTTTATGGAGGCGACGTTTTTTGCCGTTATGTTTTTTGGCTGGGATAAGGTTAGTAAGAAATTTCACCTCATCTCGACCTGGCTCGTGGCTATCGGTTCAAATTTGAGCGCGCTTTGGATCCTCATCGCAAACGGCTGGATGCAGTATCCGATAGGTATGAAATTTAACCCCGCAACCGCAAGAATGGAAATGGAAAATTTCTTTGAAGTAGCGCTTAGCCCGGTAGGTATCATCAAATTTTTACACACCGTAACTAGCGGCTACGTCGCTAGCGCGCTTTTCGTGATAGGAATTTCGGCGTGGTTTATCCTAAAAGGACGCCACCTAATCATGGCTAAAAAATCCATCATCGTAGCGGCAAGCTTCGGGCTTGCGACGTCGCTGTTTTTGATGTTTAGCGGCGACGAGAGCGCATATCAGGTCGCGCGCACTCAGCCGATGAAACTAGCCGCGATGGAAGGCCTTTATAAAGGCGAAACAAATGCCGGCCTAGTCGCGATGGGCGTGCTAGATCCGTCTAAAAAAGTAGGCGACGACAAAGATCCGTTTTTATTCGAGATAAAATTTCCTTACGCGCTCGGAGTTATGGCTACGAGAGGGTTTAACAACTTTACGCCCGGCATCGACGACCTAGTGCACGGCAATGAAACTCACGGCATAGAAGGCGTCGCAAGTAAGATGGCCAAAGGCTCGTTAGCCGTTAGCGCGCTAACAACCTATAACGCCGCTAAAAAATCAGGTGATAAAGCCGCGATGGAGCAAGCCGAGCAAACTCTAGCTCAAAATATGAAATTTCTAGGCTACGGCTATCTTGAAAAACCTGCCGACGCCGTGCCGCCCGTTGGCCTAACGTTTTATAGCTTCCACGTGATGGTTGCGCTTGGCACCTACTTTTTAGCGCTATTTTTCGTCGTACTTTATCTTTGCATGGCGAACAATATCGAAAATTTCAAAAAGCTACTCTGGCTTTGCGTATTTAGTATCCCGCTAGGACTAGTGGCGATCGAGGCGGGCTGGATAGTAGCCGAAGTAGGGCGCCAGCCGTGGGTCGTGCAAGACCTCATGACGGTGGGCGTAGGAGCGACGAATTTAGCCGACACCAACGTCAAAATTTCGTTCTGGCTATTTGCCGTTTTATTTACGGCGCTTTTGATAGCCGAGATAAAAATCATGCTAAAACAGATAAAAATAGGATTTGAAAACCATGCTTAGTTTAGAATTTTTACAAATTTACTGGTGGTGCGTAGTTAGCTTGCTAGGCGGTTTGCTAGTGTTTATGATGTTCGTTCAGGGCGGACAAACGCTGCTTTTCGGGCTTTGCAAAAACGAGCTTCAAAAGGACATGGTGATAAATTCTATCGGGCGCAAATGGGAGCTTACTTTTACAACGCTCGTAATGTTTGGCGGCGCGTGCTTTGCGGCGTTTCCGCTATTTTACGCGACAAGCTTCGGCGGCGCGTACTGGGTGTGGCTGGCGATTTTGTTTTGCTTTATCCTCCAAGCCGTGAGTTACGAATACCGCAAAAAACCGGACAACTTCCTGGGTCAAAAAACCTATGAAATTTTCCTTTTCATAAACGGCTCTTTAGGCGTTATACTCATCGGTATGGCCGTTAGCACGTTTTTTTCGGGTAGCGACTTTTTACTAAACGAGCACAACTTCGTACAGTGGCAGACGCCGTTTCGCGGACTTGAAGCGCTAGGCAACATCATGCTCTATCCGTTAGGCATCGCGATGTTTTTCCTAGCTCGCGTAGGCGGAGCGCTCTATCTCATCAACAACATCGACGATGCCGAGATCAGAGCCAATGCCAGAAAAGCGGCGCTAAAAAATACGATTTTGTTTTTGCCGTTCTTTTTGATATTCATCGCTTGGGTGTTTACGAAAACTGGCTTTGCCTACGACGAGAGCGGCGTAGTGAGCTTAGTTGGCTTTAAATACGCTTTAAATTTACTCCAGATGCCGCTTGTTGCAGCTATGATAGTTATAGGCGTCCTACTCGTGCTTTTTGGTATATTTAAGGGTGCGTTTACGACAAGCATCTACGGCGTAGTGCCTTACGGCGTGGGCGTAGTGCTAACCGTTACTGGACTATTTTTGATAGCAGGCCTTGCAGATACGGCGTTTTATCCGTCGTTTTCAAATTTACAAAGCTCGCTCACGATCAAAAACGCAAGCTCTAGCCACTACACGCTAAACGTCATGGCCTACGTGAGCCTGCTAGTGCCATTTGTTTTGGGCTATATTTTCGTCGTTTGGCGCGCGATGGATAGCAAAAAGATCACGGCCGACGAGATCAAGCACGATCATCACGCATATTAAGGATAAAAATGATAGAAGCGATAGTTTTTCTTTTTCTTTGGGTTTTGGCGCTTTTTGGCGGATATAAATTCGTCCATTTTAACATCAAGCACGTCGAGAAAAACGACGACAAATACTTTGGAAATTTGCGCGAATAAGCGCTGATCCGCAAATCTCGTTCTACTTAAATTTTAGCTTTTGTCGCTATAATGAAGCTAAAATTTTAAGGAGAACGAGATGTTTGACTTCACTTTTCACAACCCCGTAAAAATCGAATTTGGCAGAGGTAAAGAGCGAAATATCGAGCTTTATATGCGCGAATTTAACGCTAAAAGAACCCTACTTATCTACGGCAGCGACCGTATCAAAAAAGACGGACTCTTTGACAAGGTTACGGCAAGCCTAAAAGAAAACGGCATAGAGTTTATAGAACTTGGCGGCGTAGTTAGCAACCCCGTGCTAAGCAAAGTTTACGAAGGCATCGAGCTAGCTAGGAAATTTAACGCCGACAGCGTGCTAAGCGTAGGCGGAGGCTCCTGTCTAGATAGCGCCAAAGCCATCGCTGCAGGCGCGCTATATGAGGGCGATGTGTGGGATTTTTTCACGGGCAAAGACCCGAGCCGAGCGCTAAAAATCTTTGACATTATAACCCTTGCGGCGACGGGCAGCGAGATGAACTCGGGCGCGGTCGTAACAAACGAAGCAACGAAGCAAAAATTCTCCATCCACGGCGACGTCCTATATCCGCTAGTCTCGGTCGTAAATCCGCAGCTACAAGCCAGCGTGAGCCGCGAGTACCTAGCCTACTCCGCCGCCGATATCATCGCGCACAGCATCGAGGGGTACTTTACCGCAAGCGTACAGCCTAACATCATCAACCTCTACATCGAAGCCAACATCAAAACCGTGATGAAAACGACCGAAATTTTACTAGCTGATCCCGACGACTACGACGCCAGAGCCGAGTTTGCCTGGGCGGCGACGATGGCGCTAAACGGCCTAACATACGTCGGTACGCGCGGCTACTCCTACCCAAACCACATGCTAGAGCACGCCATGAGCGCGGTCGTAAACTGCGCGCACGGAGCGGGTCTAGCAGTCATAATGCCTGCGTGGATGAAGTGGTATAAGAGCCGAAATTTGGGCGCATTCGAGCGTTTTGCACGCGAGATTTTCGGTGTAAACTCAGCCGATGAGGGCATCGCCGCATTTAAAACGTGGCTTAGCAAAATCGGCGCTCCCGTTAGCCTAAAAGCCGTCGGCATAGAGGGCGAAACGCTAGATGAAGTCGTAAATTTAGCCCACGACTACGCGGCAAACTGGCGCAAAGACAAGCTATACGCGAAAGAAAATATCAAAGAGATTTTTGAGCTGGCGAAGTAAATTCGAGTAAATTTGCGGCTAAATTTAGCGCTAGCAAGATACGAAAATTTGACTCTTATACGCCGGTTTAAATTTAACCGCCGCGAGATAAATTGGGAAATTTTAGTTTTCAAATTTCGCGTTTTAAATTTGCTCCGAGTTTTCTCGAGCCGCAAATTTAAGCGTAAAAATACGAAATGTGCGTGCGGCGGCTAAATTTTCGGCATGACGAAAACGGTAACGCAAAATACCGCATGAATAGTAAATTTAACCGCGCAAAATAGCAAAACACGGCTGCGGCCGGGCGAGCAAAATTTACTTTGCAAGCGGTAAATTTACCCGCCCGCCGTAGCAAAATAGAGCAGGGCGCGTCAAAACCCTGCACCGCGCCGAAATTTAAATTAAGGCTTTTTGATGATAAATCTAAGCGTCGGACCGTCTTGCTCGATTTTAAGCACCTCAAAGCCCCTGTTTCTCGCGTCGTAAGGGATCGAGTTTATCGCCTGCGGGCAGTCGCAAAGCACTTCTAACACCTCGCCGCTTTTCATTTTCGGCAGGATTTCTAGCGTCGCGACGGCTGGCATCGGGCAAGCCTCGCCTAGGATATCGAGCGTATAGCTTATTTCAAAATCGTCTTCATGCATCTTAGTAGCCTCCTTTGGCGAAGAAATTTCGTTTGTAGATAAACACCAGCAGTAGCGCCGAAACGAATAAACATAAATTTACCGCTAAGCCGCCCAGCGGACCGAATACCTCTAAAAGCTGGATTTTGGGGCCGTCTTTGATCCATGTCGGGATGAGATCGTAGCTAAGGGCTAGTACCATGGTTCCTACGACGTTTGCGACGCCCACGATCATAAAGTGCAGCTGCCCCTCGGTGGCTCTATACGTCCAGCCGCACTCGCAGCCGCCCGCAAATACGATGCCGAAACCGAACAAAAACGCTCCGATCGCGACCGCCGGCGAGAAATTCGTAACCTTGCCGACGTAGCCGTTTAGCATCAGCACGAAAACGATGAGCGTGGCGATGATCATGCCGTAAAACGCGCCCTTCGTCGCGACGTCTCTGCCAAATAAAAACAGGTCGCGAAAGCACGAAGTAAAGCAAATTTGACCCTTTGAGATGATAAAGCCGAAAATCAGCCCGAAAAGTAGTCCAAGCGGCAAGATGCTGGCTTTGACTTTTAGATCTAGCGCCGGCGCCTGCATCAAAAGATACGCAAACCAGATAATCGCTAAAATCGCGATAATCACGCCGATGGCGAAATTTCGGTCGGCGCGGCCTTTGTCGTGCGTCGTGCCTTTGCCTTTTGGACCGAAGTTTTTAAGCTCGGTTTTAGGCATAAAGATAGGGAGCTTGCCGACTTTGACGGCGACGTAGATGCCAAGCACCATAAACACGGCAAAAAGCCACGTGTGTAGCGAAAAATACGGCAGTCCGGTGAAAAAATCAAGCAAGTTGCAGCCAAAGGCCAGACGCGCGCCAAATCCCGAAAGCAAGCCGCCGACGATAGCTTGAAAAACGCGAATTTTGCTTGCGGGTAGGCGAAATTTGACTTTATTTGCCATAAAGGCCGCGATCGTGGCGCCCACGAACATGCCTATTAGCATAAGTCCCTCAAAGCGCGTGAGCGGGTTGTCGTCAAGGTTCGTGATCTTGTAGTAGGAGTAGCCGCTAAGATCCATCCCGAAAAGCTCCAAAAACTCGCCGCCCCAGCGCGTCATCTCGCCCGTTACCGCCCATCCGCCGCCAAAAATCCCAAAATATACGGTCGCGACGATGGCTAAGATAATCATCGCCTGCCCGACATTCCAGAAATTAGTTAGATATTTCGTTCTAAATTCTTTAAACATAAATTTTCTTTGTATTAATTTCCTCGCCCCGCGAGACTGAAATTTAAGATCAAGCGCGTATTTATGAGGTAGTCATCTTGGTATCCTAAAAACGTGGTCGTCAAACTTGACGCTAAAAAATAAGAATTGTAGCTAAGATATTATTAAATAAAATTAAAATTTAGCTAGATTAATTTGCGATATTTTTATCTAAAATATAAAATCTATAACCATCTTTTTTGTTTTTGTTTAGATCTTTTACTGCAACTTTCGGCCGGTATCTGCCGCCTGGTTTTGCTTTTACGAGGATGTTTTAAGCGGTTCTCTTTAGTTGCTGCCGCTTTGCGTGCATTTAGACCAAAGAGAACCTAGCGTTTTGACCAAAATATCTTAGATATAAAGTCTTACGCCTCCAAAATCGCTCCGTTGCTAGCGTTTGTTACAAGCTTGCGATACATTCGTAGCCAGCGAAACGGCAGCGGTTTTTCAATCGGCTTAAATTTAGCTCTGCGCTCTGCGATCTCGGCCTCGCTTAGGCGCACGTTGATCGCGTACGTATCCACGTCGATGTCGATTATATCGCCGTCCTCTAGCAGTCCGATCATGCCGCCCTCGGCAGCTTCGGGGCTCACGTGCCCGACGCTTAGCCCTCTCGTCGCTCCGCTAAACCTGCCGTCCGTAATGAGAGCCACGTCCGCGCCCAACCCTCGCCCCATGATGAGCGATGTCGGGCTTAACATCTCCTGCATGCCCGGGCCTCCGCGCGGTCCTTCGTAGCGGATGACGACCACGTCGCCTTTGCCGACTTTGCCCCTTGAGATGCCTTCTATCGCCTCGTCTTGGCTGTTAAAGCACACGGCCTTGCCGCTAAATTTACGCTCGCCGATGATGCCCGCTGTTTTTATGACGCAGCCTTGCTCGGCTAAATTTCCGAACAAAATCGCCAGTCCGCCCACGTCCGAATAGGCGTTTTCGACCTTATGGATGACCTCTTCGTCTTTTATGACGCTAGCGCCCACGCGCTCGCCCAGGCTCTCTCCCATGACGGTCGGCGCGCCTAGATCCAGCAGGCCGTTGTCACGGCGCGAAATTTCATTTATCACGGCGCTTAGGCCGCCCGCGCGGTCGATGTCCTCCATGTGGATATTTGGCAAGCTCGGGCTGATTTTGGCGATGTGAGCGATCTTGCGGCTGATGTCGTTTAGGCTTGCGATTTGCAAATTTACCCCCGCTTCGCGCGCGATAGCTAGGATGTGCAGCACGGTGTTGCTGCTGCCGCCCATCGCCATATCGACTACGAGGGCGTTTTGGATAGATTTTTCGTTCACGATGTTGCGGATTTTATATTTTTCATCTAGCGCGATCTCGCAAATTCGCCGCCCGGCCTGCCTGATGAGCTCCTCGCGCTCTGGCGTGAGAGCCGGCACGGTGCCGTTGCCTTTTAGCGCGATACCCATCGCTTCGCACAGCGTATTCATCGAGTTTGCCGTAAACATCCCCGAGCAGCTGCCTCCGCTTGGACAGGCTTTGCACTCGATCTCTTTTAGCTCCTCGGCGCTGATCTCTTTGGTTTCAAATTTACCCACCGCCTCAAACGCCGTGGATAGGTCGATCGGCTCGCCTTTTTTAGTGTAGCCCTTTTTCATCGGGCCGCCGCTAACAAAAACCGTCGGCACGTTTACGCGAAGCGCGCCCATCACCATGCCAGGCACGATTTTATCGCAGTTTGGCATGCAAACTAGAGCGTCTAAGGCGTGCGCGTTCATCACCGTTTCGATCGAGTTTGCGATGAGCTCGCGGCTAGGCAGGCTGTAAAGCATCCCGCTGTGCCCCATCGCGATGCCGTCGTCCACGCCGATACAGTTAAACTCAAACGGCACGCAGCCGTTTTTGCGGATCTCGTCTTTTAAAATTTCGGAGTATTTGTTGAGGAAAAAGTGTCCCGGGATGATCTCAATAAAGCTGTTTGCCACGCCGATAAACGGCTTTTCAAAGTCCTCGTCCTTTAGTCCCGTCGCTCTTAGCAAGCTTCTGTGCGGCGCGCGCGTATAGCCTTTTTTGATGATGTCGCTTCTCAAATTTGATCCTTTTGGTGAAATTTGAGCGATTTTATCAAATTTAGGATTAAAAAGCTTAATTTAAATCAAATTTGAGTATATTTAAACTCTTTTAAAATAAGGGTAAAAATGCTTTTTAACTCATTTGCGTTTATAGTTTTTTTCTTACCGATTACCTTTGGAGTTTATTTTGTTTTAAATAAACTCAAATTCGTTCAACTCAGTATCTTTTGGCTCACGGTCGCTTCGCTATTTTTTTATGGATATTGGAATTTTATTTATATCCCGCTTATTTTAGGTTCAATCACGTTTAACTTCTACGTCGGTCATCTGCTCTGCGCTCACCCATCTCGCAAAAAGCTTATTTTATGGGCGGGCGTCGCGGCAAATTTAGCCCTACTGGCCTACTACAAATACACCGATTTTTTGATAGAAAATTTTAACGGAATTTTCGGCGCCGATGTACCGCTCCACCACGTTATTTTACCTCTTGGCATCAGCTTTTTTACATTTACGCAAATAGCGTTTCTAGTAGACTGTTATCACGAAAAAGTAAAAGAGCCCAGCTTCCTTCGCTACGCTCTTTTCGTTACGTATTTTCCGCATCTTTTAGCCGGCCCTATCATCCACCACGCCGAGATGATGCCGCAGTTTGCAAATTTACGTTTAAAGCGCATAAACTATAAAAATTTAAGCATCGGACTTTTTTTATTTTCGATCGGACTTTTCAAAAAGGTCGTAGTGGCCGATTTTTTCGCTAGGTTTGCCCTTCACGGATTTGACGTTTACCCTACGCTTAGTATGAGTGAGGCGTGGATCACGAGCATTAGTTATACGTTTCAGCTGTATTTTGACTTTAGCGGTTACACCGATATGGCCATCGGCATTTCATATATGTTTAACATTATCCTGCCGTTAAATTTCAACTCCCCTTACAAAGCGCTAAATATCCAAGACTTTTGGCACAGATGGCATATGACGCTTTCGAGATTTTTACGCGACTACATCTATATCCCGCTAGGCGGCAACCGCAGAGGCGAATACCGTACCTACGCCAACGTTTTTGCGGTGTTTTTGCTAGGCGGACTCTGGCACGGAGCGGGCTGGATGTTTATCATCTGGGGAGCGTTACACGGGTTTGCGATGATGATCTGCAGATTTTACGGCGCGCATTTTCGCCCGATGAATAAATTTTTAGCTTGGTTTATAACGTTTAACTTTATAAATATCACTTGGATATTTTTCCGTGCTAGAGACCTAGATAGCGCGATGAAAGTGCTAAAAGGCATGTTTGATTTTAGCTCGGTTAAGATAAATTTTAACTACTTAGAGTACATAAGCAACTCTCTGGGATACAATCAAATAAATTTTATGGAAACGCCGCAAATAGCCATGGGTACGTTTTGCGCTATTATGGGTATTACGCTTTTAGTTACGATTTTTGGGCGAAACTCGAACGAAATGGCCGCTAGAGCAAAATTTGGCTTTCTTACCGCACTTTTTACGGCGTTTTTGTTGGCTTTGGTTTTTGCAATTAACTCCGGCGCGCAGGAGTCTCCGTTCTTGTACTTTAACTTTTAGGATTAAATTTGAAAAAATATAAAATTTTTCTTTTGACGCTTCCTATTTTGACGCTAGTTATGATCGCGTTTTATATGGCGTTTGCGATGTTTCTCATCAGGGTTTCGTCGGCTCATCACTACGCGTATAAAAACTACCTCATCTCAAACACGACCGAACAAAACCGTATCATCGTCGAAAGCGGCTCAAACTCCTATCACGGTATCAACTCCCAGATGCTTGAAAAGCACTTTGGCAAGCTGGTTATAAATTTAGCCGATCACGGCGGCTATCCGCTACGCCACAGACTCTACCGAGCGGCCAAGCTAGCGCATAAAGGAGATATTTTTATCCTGCCTTTGGAGTACAGGTACTACATCAACGATGTTCCGCCCGATACTTATTATTACGGACTTTTTTTTGAGATTCACCATTTTTACGACTATTTGTCGTTTTTTGAAAAGCTAAAAACTATATCGCAAATCCCGTTTCAAGCATTTATAAACGCGGCGATAAGAGACTATAAAGAAATAGCGGCGTTTGAGATAAATTTCGATAACTTTATCAACAAAAAACCTCAAGCCGTGCATGATTTTTCGCCGGATTTTAAAAACGGCGAACGCGGCGACTACAAATACATCGGCAAAGTAGAAGAAGCCAAAGACACGCAGATGGCGTGCCAAAAATACATATTTTTCACCGATTTTTCAGGCGGTAAAATCGGCATAAGCGATATTTTCAAAGAAAATTTAAATTTTATGAAAAAGCTGGAGCAAGAAAAGGGTATTAAATTTATATTCACCTACCCGGCCGTCGCAGGCGACGACTGCTACGATCTAAACTACCCGCACGCCGCGGATAATCAAAAATTTCTAAAAGACGTAAAAAAGCTCATCGAAGATAACGGCTTTGAGATGATCGGCGATTATAAAGATAGCTATTTTCCGCGTAAATTTCTGCACGACACGTGGTTTCATCTAGTGCCCGAGGCCAGAGATATGCGCACGCAAAAGCTAATCGAAAATCTCGAAAAGTCAAAATACGCAAAAGAATTGCACGCGAAGTAAAATTTAATATTTACTAGCGAGCCTAAATTTGAGCTTTTAGTTTATGGCTAGATCAAATTTGAGTAAATTTTACTCACCGCTATAATTTTTCGAACTAGAATTTAAAGTAAATTTAACGCAGGTCTTTTGAAATAGGAAACCCAAATTTGACGTAGAAAAATATCCAAATTTGACGTAGAAAAATATCCAAATTTGAGCCCGAAAGCCCAAATTTAAGCGCAATGCAGAGATTGCCTTGCGCTTAAAAAGACTAGAGCGGTTTTGGCCGCATCTAGCCTATCGAAGTAAATTAATCCGCTACTTTCATCGCGCCGCCCGCGCCCAAACCGCCTTTTACGGTTTGCATTTTGTAGTTTCTGACGGCTTCTATTAGGTTATTCATCGAGTCGGTGAAGGCTGCTACGATGACCTTGCCCTCAGGCGTGTTGGCATAGGCTCCTAGCGATCCGCCGGCTTTGCTGCCAAATAGTCCTCCAAGTCCTGCAAAGTCCGTGTTTCTAGCGCTTCCCTCGGCTGCCGCTAACTGTACGCCCGATCGGTTTTCGATTAGCGTTAGAACAGTACTTACGTCGCTTGTGCTAAACCCGCCCGCGACCGAGCCTGCAACCGAGCCGAAAAATGCGCCGACAACGCCACCTAGTCCGCTAGTATTGCTCTCGCTAAATGTTATCGTAGGAGTTAAGGTATAGTCCGCGGCGACCATCTGACCTTTTTTGAAATTTGAGTTCTTTCTAAGCTCGCCCGACTCCATCAACGCGCGCTCTTCTAACATTTGGTTAAATGCCTTGCTACGCTCGACGACTACGAAGCAGTTTGACTGCTGAGCTAGGAGCCTAAGAACCGGGATAGTAGATGTTAGTTTGTACTGCCCGGTTACGACGGAGTACCAGTCGCTATTTCTATCCTCATAAATCGTAACCGTACCCATAGACTCGGTACATCTGGTTAGTCCAGAGTTAGTATTGTGCGCGCTTGAGCCCGCAGCTGAGCCAGTAGCCGTCGTTTTAGCCCCAGGTGAGCCCATACTCATCGACGACATACAACCCGTCAAAAGAAAAGGCAGAGCCAAAGCCGCAATCTTCGATGCGTTAAAAAACGATTTTTTCATTTATAACTCCTTGGAGAAATTTACAAAATTGTAATATATTTGCGCTAAAAATTTACTTTATTTTAAATTTGATGTTATAAAATGATTTAGAAATAACCAGAAAGGATTTAACATGAAAAAACTTGTTTTAATCGCTATTTTTTCAGCGTTTTGTTTAAATTTGGCAAACGCTTACGACCGTTATTCAAACGAATCTTTAATAGTCATCCCGGATAACAGCTACAAATACAAAAAACGCCGCCACCGAGATAGATACGACGACGACGTAGTGATATATATGGACCCTCCGTACGGCGGCTACAAACAAACCGACCGAGGCAGAGACTACCGCGACAAACTAGTCGATCAGTACATAAAAAACAATAACATAAAAAAAGGCGGCTCAAATAAATCCGACGACCGAAGCTACGAGAGAGGCTACGACGACGGATACGATGACGGATACCGCGATAGACGAGACGATTATTACTATTCGCCTCGCCCGCAAGTAGGCATCCGCGTTAGATAAATTTGACGCCCGTTCGCCGCTAGTCGTCAAATTTGACCGGCGGCGAAATTTGATTTACGAATTTGATTTACAAAAAGGAAAACAATGCTAACCAACCCCGTCGTGATCAGTATCCTAGTGATGACTGCGCTTTGTTTGCTGAGATTTAACATCCTGCTTTCCATCCTCGTCTCCGCCCTAGTTGCGGGTCTCATCTATCACGGCGGATTTGCCGGCGTAGGGGCGTTTTTCGACGCGCTAACAGCTACCACATCGACGTTGATAACGGGCATGAAAGGCAACCTAGAAACCTCGCTCAGCTACATCCTGCTCGGCGCTCTCGCAGCCGCGATAGCCAACACAAACCTAACCGCGATCCTCATAAACGCCGTTAGCAAGGCTCTAGCAAAAACCAGCACCTATTTTGCTCTGATAATCGCCGCGATCGCGTGCCTCTCGCAAAATTTGATCCCGGTTCACATCGCTTTCATCCCGATTCTCATTCCGCCGCTTTTGCCGCTGATGAACCGCCTAGGCATCGACCGCCGAGCCGTCGCGTGCGCGCTAACTTTCGGACTAAAGGCGCCATACGTGAGCCTTAGCGTGGGTTTTGGCCTTATCTTTCACGGCATTATCAAAAAAGAGCTCGCAAACAACGGCGTAGAGGTGCAGATGAGCGAGATCTCAAGCGTGATGTGGATCGGCGGCCTTTCTATGCTAGTGGGCTTGCTTTTAGCCGTTTTCGTCTTTTACCGCAAAAAACGCGACTACGCGCACACCAAATTTGAAACGAGCGAAGAGCAAGAGGCGCAGTTGGCCGCAAGCCTAAAAATGACGAAAAAAGAGTGGGCGGTGCTAGGCGGCGCGGTTGCGGCGTTTGGAGTGCAAATTTATACCGAGAGTATGCCCCTTGGCGCACTTATCGGCCTGCTCGTTATGGTAGTTTTTGGCGGTATCGAGTACCGAAAAATCGACAAAATCATGGACAGCGGCCTAGCGATGATGGGCTTTATCGCATTTATCATGCTCGTTGCTGCGGGCTTTGGCTCGGTTTTACGCGAGAGCGGCGGCATCGAGCAGCTGGTGAGCTTTGCTAGTGCGGTCGCCGGCGGCAAAATGGGCGGCGCGATACTGATGCTAGCTATCGGCTTGCTCGTTACTATGGGTATCGGCACGAGCTTTGGCACGATACCGATCATCGCGGCGATCTACGTGCCGTTTTCGCTATCGCTGGGATTTTCTCCGGCGGCTATCATCCTGCTAGTCGGTATCGCGGCGGCTCTGGGCGATGCGGGCAGTCCAGCTAGCGACAGCACGCTAGGGCCTACGAGCGGTCTAAACGCCGACGGCCAGCACAATCACATATATGATACGTGCGTGCCGACGTTTATATTCTTTAATATACCGCT
>CAUQHH010000027.1:0-15912 GCA_963517705.1 uncultured Campylobacter sp. | reverse complement strand
TAGCATAGATGCGCACAAGGCGAGAAACGCTTTATGTTTCATGCGAATTCCTTTCTATGAGGATTTAAAGAGACGCGTTCTCTTTGTCGTTAAATTTGAGGGGCAAATTTGGTCTTTAATTTTCATAGCACACTATACGCGACAACTTTAAATTTGTCTTCTTGTTAAGGGGGAAGGGGCTTGAATTATGCTCTGCTTTGCAGTTGCAAGCGTAGCGATGCAAAAGAGTGCCCTTCCACATTAACAATCCCCTTCCCCCTACGACGCTTTTAAGGTGGTGACACTGCTTTGCTCACAGAGCAAAGCGTCGCGGTTTTGGGAGTAAATTTTACAAATTTACCATCAAAATTAACGAAGTATCGCAGATCAAATTTGACCTGCGATACGAAATAATATTTGCGAGTATTTTGAGATGAATTTGAATGTTGTACAGAAATTTTAAGTCAAGGCTAGGCAAGTAGTCTGCCGCAGACTTAAAATTTCAAACTCATTCAAAACCAGCGAAGCGACGCCTTGGGCGTGGTTTCTGTAAAGACACTCAAAAGACGCCGCAAATTTAAGCTAGATTTTCTCCAGCAATCATCCCAAACACTATGCAGTCGGTTATCGCAACAGTACCTAGCCTGCTCGCGCCGTGCGTACCGCCGGTGATCTCGCCTGCTGCATATAGGCCCGGGATAGGCTTATTCGTCTTGCTTGAGATGACCTCGGCTTTGGTGTTGATCTTTAGCCCACCCATAGTGTGGTGAGGCTTCGGCGATAGGCGGATGACGTAGAACGGTCCAGCTTCGTTGATCTCGCTTAGCGCGCTTTCTTGTTTGCCAAATTCGTCTTTTTTAGCCTTGACGCCTTCGTTATATTTCTTGACGGTTTCTTTTAGCGCATTGGCAGGTACGCCGTATTTTTTAGCGATGTCATCGAGCGTAGCGCACTCGCCGACTAGCTTGCCGCTACCCATGCCTTTTTGGATGATCTCTTCGCTTAGGTCTTTAAACGCCATTTTGGTGTCGGCGAAGGTTATCGGATATGCGCCCGGTTTTTCGCGTAAAATTTTAAACTCGGCGTCCGCGCGGGTTTTGCGGTCGGCCAGCTCGTTCATAAAGCGCTTGCCAGTGCGGATATCGACCGCGATGCCGTATTTAAAGGTGCCTTGCTGAGTTAGGATCGGAGCGGTACCGAAGCCCTTTTCGTCCGGGCTCGCCCACGGACCAAACTGGATCCAGTCTACTTGCACCGGATACGCGCCGATCTCAAATGCTTTTAGCAGCGCGCCCGCAGTCGCTCCCGGGTGGTTCGTGCTATCGACGTCGTCCGGAATTCTCGGGTCTTGAAGCTTTCTAAACGCCTTATCGCGGCAAAATCCGCCGGCCGCTAAAACGACGCCTTTGTTTGCCTTTAGCGTTTTTTTCGTGCCGCTCGTGTTTTCTAGGTCGTCGCTGTAAAGCTTATCGTCAAACCTATACTCTTCTCTGATCGTCACGCCCACGACGCGGCCGTCGTCGTCTAGCACGAAGTCGTCAAATTTGGCGCGGCGGCGAAGCTCGCAGCCTTTGTCTTTTAGCGCTTCGAATTTTTCAAGCATCGGCTGGATATAGCCTGAGCCGCTATCGTTTGTGGTTAACAGCGAGCGAGCTACGGTGTGACCGCCGAAGTGCGCGCAGTGCTCTTTAAACTGAACGCCGTTTTCAAGAAGGAAGTTATACGCGTCCATACCGCGATCGACCAATGTCTCCAAAAGCTCGGTGTGGTTGATACCAAGGCCCGCTTTTAGACAGTCGGCGATAAACAGCTCTTTGCTATCTTTGATGTTGGTTTTTGCTTGCACCGGGTTGTTTGCGACCGCCATGCCGCCGCCGTTGATTACGGAGTTACCGCCGATGCGACCCATTTTTTCAAGGATTAGCACCTTGCTGCCTTTTTGCGCCGCTTTTAAGCCCGCCGCAAGTCCCGCAAAGCCCGAGCCGATGATGATCACGTCCCACTCTTCGTCAAATTTGACGTCTTTTGCGTTTAACGCGCTTGCTTGCGCATTTACCGCACCTAGCGCGAGTGCACCCGCACCCGCCATACCTAGCTTTAACAAGTCGCGTCTTGACATTTGCTCTTGCATACATTCTCCTTTGAATGAAATATCATGATGGCATTATAATTATAATATCGTGAGTTTGCTGTGAGTTTTATTAAAAATTTGTTCTATTTCATAAATCCCTAAATTTAGGGAAAATTTGAAATATTTTATGACTTTTCCTAAATTTCTTAGGAAAATTATTTTAATTTTTTTGATTATTTTTATTTAAAATATAATTTTTATGTAACTTATATTTATTTGCCTTAAATTTTAAAACGGATTTTTTAGCCGAATTTCATTTAAAAACCTCAAAATCTCAAATTTAAGCAAACTTCAATGTAATTTTAGATAAATTCTAATTTTTAATTTATTCGCAGTTCGGTCCCGTAGCTCAGTTGGTAGAGCACTACCTTGACATGGTAGTGGTCGATGGTTCGAGTCCATTCGGGGCCACCATTTCGCTTCTTTCGGATTCAAATTTTCAAATTTCGCTTTATCTTTCGTGCCGTAAACCCAAACGCTAAATTTTCGTCAAATTTGCCTACTAAAGCCAAAAGTATATTATGTGTTATTTTGAAGTAAATTTTAATGATTAAAGCGCAAAGGTAACCACCCCTTTGCGCAATTTGGGAGAAAAATGAATCAAAACAATGCAAAGACGAGATAAATGCATGATTCATTCGATGAAATATTAGCGTTAGTTTTCTTAAAATATAATAAATTATATTGAGAATATTACCGATTTAACAATATTTAAAATTTAATCAATATATTCTACTATATTCAAAACTCAAATTTGACCGCCGTTTAAACCCAAATCAAATAAAACATTAAGTAAAGCTTAAAAACAATTTAGCTAAAATCAAGCCCAATTCTTTCAGCGTAAGAAAGATGTTTCGATAAAAAGGACGTAAAATGAGCGATATCATCGCATACAAACTGGATGGAAACATAGTCGATACTCAGAGTATCAACGGGCGAGAAAACGCCGCAGAACCGATTTATTTTGACAACTCCCCCGACGCGCTAAACGTCATCAGGCACTCCTGTGCGCACCTCATGGCACAGGCGATCAAAGAGCTTTATCCGCAGGCTAAATTTTTCGTCGGACCAAACGTCGAGGACGGATTTTATTATGATTTTAAGGTCGATGAGGCTAACAGCAAGCTTAGCGACGAAGATCTAGCGGCGATAGAGGCTAAGATGAAAGAGCTAGCCGAGGCAAAGCTTGACATCGTCAAAGCAAGCTCTACAAAAGCCTTTATGAGCGATAAATTTAAAGACGACGAGTTAAAACAAGAGGTGCTAAAACGTATCCCCGAAGGCGAAGTCAGCAGCTATAAGCAAGGAAATTTCGAGGATTTGTGCCGCGGACCACACTTGCCAAATACCAAATTTTTAAGATTTTTTAAACTAACTCGCGTGGCCGGAGCGTATCTTGGCGGCGACGAAACGCGCGAGATGATAAACCGCATCTACGGCACGGCATTTGCCGATAAAGAGAGCCTAAAAGAGCACATCCGCATCATCGAAGAGGCCAAAAAACGCGACCACAGAAAGCTTGGCGTCGAGATGAAGCTGTTTACCTTCGACGAAGAGGTCGGCGGCGGTCTGCCGATCTGGCTGCCAAACGGCGGACGCTTGCGCTCGAAGTTAGAGCAAATTTTATACAAAGCTCACCGTGACCGCGGCTACGAGCCGGTTAGAGGCCCAGAGCTACTAAAAGCCGACGTGTGGAAAAAGAGCGGTCACTACGCAAACTATAAAGAAAATATGTATTTTACGACGATAGACGAGGCAGAATACGGCATAAAGCCGATGAACTGCGTCGGCCACATCAAAGTTTATCAGTCAGACATCCGCTCATACCGCGATTTGCCGCTTAAATTTTTCGAATACGGCGTCGTGCATCGCCACGAAAAGAGCGGCGTTTTACACGGACTTTTTAGAGTGCGCGAATTTGCCCAGGACGACTCGCACATCTTTTGTATGCCGAGCCAAATCAAAGAAAATATCTTAGAAATTTTAAAATTTGCCGGCAAAATAATGGAAAATTTCGGCTTTCATTACGAGATGGAAATTTCGACCAAGCCTGCAAAAGCGATCGGCGGGGACGAAATTTGGGAAACGGCGACGAAAGCGCTAAAAGAAGCGCTTGATGAAAACGGCTTTAAATACGGCATCGACGAGGGCGGCGGCGCATTCTACGGTCCAAAAATTGACATAAAAATCACCGACGCGCTAAAACGAAAATGGCAGTGCGGCACGATCCAGGTCGATTTTAACCTACCTGAGCGCTTTGATCTGGGCTACATCGACGCAAATAACGAGCGCCAGCAGCCAGTCATGCTACACCGCGCGCTACTAGGAAGCTTCGAGCGATTTATCGGCATCTTGATCGAGCACACCGGCGGCGAGCTGCCGTTTTTCGTCGCTCCGACGCAAGTAGTCATCGTGCCGATCAGCGACGCGCATCTAGACTACGCCAAAACAGTTGCCAAAGAGCTACGCAAAATCGGCGTAGATAGCGAAATCGCGAGCAAAAACGAGAGTCTAAACAAACGCATCCGCACCGCAGAAAAACAGCGTGTGCCGATGATCGCGGTACTGGGCGACAACGAAGTGGCAAATAGCGCTATCGCTCTGCGTGACCGTACGACTAGAGAACAAAAAGATATGAAGCTGGACGAATTCGTAGGGCTTCTAAAATCAAAACTAGCTGAGGTAACTTTTTGAAATACGGACCAAAATCCGCTAAATTTGAGCTAGGCGCAGCTTTATGCTAAGCCTGGCTTTTACCAAAATCTGCAAAAATTGTCACAGCGCAATAAATTTCAACGAAAAATACAATAAAAACACAATATTTTTGGATATAATCAACAAATTTCAACTTAAAGGAAACAACTAATTGGCTAAAGAAAACGAAGTGTTGCTCAACGAAGATATCAGAGCGAGCGAAGTGAGATGCGTGGGAGACGACGGCACCGCATACGGCGTCATCCCAAGAGTAGAGGCCTTGAAAATCGCCGAGAAAATGGGGCTTGATCTAGTGCTAATCGCGCCTGAAGCCAAACCTCCCGTTTGCAAAATAATGGACTACGGCAAATTCCGCTACCAGCAGGAAAAAAAGCAAAAAGAGGCCAAGAAAAAGCAAAAAACGATCGAAGTAAAAGAGATCAAACTCTCCGTCAAAATCGCTCAAAACGACATCAACTATAAAGTCAAGCACGCTCTTGAGTTTCTAGAAGACGGCAAACACGTCAAATTTCGCGTATTTCTAAAAGGCCGCGAGATGAGCAACCCGGAAGCCGGCGTCGCGATGCTACAAAAAGTCTGGGAGATGGTAAAAGACGTCTCCGACCGCGATAAAGAGCCGCTGCTAGAAGGCCGCTACGTCAATATGCTAGTAACGCCAAAGAGATAAAAATTCATAAATTTGGGCGATTTCTCGCCCAAATTTATTCCAAAATTCCATCAAAGGAAATTTATGACTGCACAAGAGCTAGGAAAAGAACTGGCAAATATGTATTTTACGGCGAAAGAGTAGCCATGATACATTTGTTTGGTATAAGATTTAGCAAGCAAATATTATCAAATAAAATAAGTGCAAATGAAATCATCAAGTATGCAAAATCTCCGGATGGTTCCATAGTGAATAAATCATATTTTGCAGAGATAAATAAGGGCGTAAAGCTAGCAACATATGGTGAAAAAAAGATCGCTTAACACGAATATGCAAAAAGCAAACTCGCGCAAGTCAAATCGCTACACAAACGATCAGATCAAAGAAATTTTAAAATACGTATCGAGCTAGCAAAAGAACTGATCTCCTGCGAAATAGCGGAGCGAGAAACGCTAAAAATCATCTCGACCTACCCCATTCACAATCTAAACTATGACGCCAAGCGAATGCAAAAAACTCTTGTTGGCATAGGCGAATACGGCTTTGGCTATCCTGCTAACTGGGCGCAAGCACTGCTTGAAATAACGAGCGGCGAAGAGCGAGCGCAAATTTTTAAAGCCCTAAAAGAACAACAGCGACTATATCTCGAAAAAGACGGTAAAAATAACAAAAAGCTAGAAAAAGTCCTTCAAGCCGCCAAGCAAAATTTGACCGAATAAAACCAAAAACAAACTCGGCAAATTTATAAAATATCGCCCGAACCCAAATTTGTAGTCTCACGAAACATACCTACTCGATAACACCAAAGAAGCAAAATTTGATAAATTTGAGCCAAAATCGCTAAAGAATAAATTTCATATGCGAGCCGCCTAAAGCTAAATTTCACGCCCAAAGCGGCCGCATACTTAAAGCTAGTGCCCAGAACAAGCCGCGATTATTTGCCGACCTTTTTGCAGCACTCTCTCATGAGGCCACCGCTCTTTTTGCAGCATTGCGCGTAGGCTTGCTTTGAGAGAGCGTCATTTTTTTTCACTCTCTGAGGGCCAGCACCGCCCTTGCCGTACTCGTATATCACGCCAAGCTCTTTGCAAGAGCCTGCTTCGTTGTCGTTATAGTTATAACAAGCTGCCGTGAAATACTGCACCGCGTTAGCCCACTCTCCTCTGGATACGGCTCTCAATCCATCGCCGTACTCTTGGCCGCCTTGTGCCGAAGACAATGCCAAACAAGTCAAAAAGATCGCGAAAATCAACTTTTTCATGACGACTCCTTTGTGTGGATTTATAAGGCGATTATACTACAAAAACGCTTTAATATTTAGAAAATATTTACGCTATATCGTGATTAAATTTACGTAAAATTTTATCATTGCATTCAAATTTGAGGTGCAACCCACAAAACTATCCAAATTTCAAAATTACCAAATTTTGCGGTTTAAATTTAACTCTTTTACTATCTGGGTAAAGCTTGCTATCTCGCTCTCGTAAAGCGCTATGGTTTCGTTGTTTATTAGTGATTTGCGGATATCTGGCTCAAAGTCGTCGCGCCAGGTCTCTACGGCGATAAAGATTTGATTATCCTTAAAAATGGCGTTTACGGGCGCATCTAGCCTGAGGCAAAGCAGGGTAAATTTTTCCATCAGCGCCGGGCTAAGCGCGTATCTAGCGCCGATCTGATCGGTCGTATAGACGTCAAAGATCTCCTCAAATCTCACGTCGTCCATATTTGCCTTTGGCCCGTAAATCGCTAAATTTCGCGAATTTACGTGCGCGATTTGCGTTATGGAGCTTAGCTTTTTATTAAAATCCGCCTTAAAAAGCACGCCTTGAAACTGCACGACCGTTTCGGTGCCGTTTTTCTTTTTCACCTTTTTGGCCGCGTAAAAGTCACTAAATTTGACGCTAACGCCATCTATATTGCCCCAAACAAGATCCTCGCTGCTCCACTCATCGACTCTGCAATCGTAAATCGTAAAAAAATCATCAAGCCCTAGCCCGCGGTCTTTGTCGTAGCTAAGGCCGTGCTTTTTTACGATATTTTCTATGATTTGTCGTTTGAAATTTGCCCTAAATTCGCGCCTTTTAGACGCAGTCAAAAGGCCGGTCGTCGCAGCATATGAGATCGCGCCCAGCGTCACGCCAAAAATTGCGTCTAAAAAATACGCTGCTGCTGCGCCTACGCAAACGCCCACCGTAAGGGCGATCAGGCTTGCTTTTTTGACGGCGGCTACTAAATTTACGCGCTCGTTTTCTAGCTCGCTCAGCTCGGCGGCAATCTCGCTAGAGACGAAATTTTGAGCATTTTCGTTTGGAGTTTCCGCCGGTTTTGCATAAAAATTTGCTATAAATCCGTAAACTGATGGAACAATAAAAAGAACAGCTATGGCGCCGATAAAAAGGTAGCTAAAAGGCTCGTAAAGCTCGCCGTTTAGGAGCGCGCTTGATAGCGCAAAAAGGGCTGGCGCGGCGATCAGGACGGCAGCTGTGCGCACAACTTTTTTGAGCGCGTTAGCACGTTTTGCCTTGGCGTAGAGCTCGTCCGCATCCGCCATCTTTTCTCCTAAATTTGCCTAAACTCGCGAGCTAGCTCTAGGCTCGCCTCGATCTCGGCGCGTTTAGCCATCACGCTTTCGATGTTCGCGCTCAAATTTAGCCCGTTTTCGTCGCCAAATTTCTTTAGCTCGCGCCAAATTTCTTTGATGATCTCGCAACTTTGCCCCAGATAGTCCTCGCCAGCGTTTAGACGCGCCTCGACTGCGCTTGGCACGCTAACGCCTAGCCACTTGATAAACTCTAGCGTTTTTGGATTGCCCGCCGTTGAAAACGTGAGAAATATCGGCTCGGTTATCTTTGCGGCCGCGCAGCCCTCTAAAAATTTACGCGTCATATCCGCGTCAAAAATAGCCTGCGAGATAAAAAACTTCGCCCCAGCCGCGATCTTTTCGCGCATCCTTTGTGGCTCGTCGCCCTTTTTGGCGTGACGCTCGGCGATACACACTCCGCCGACGGCTAAATTTTCAAATTCGCCCGCAATCTCGTACGCACGAGTTAAATTTAGACGCACTTTTTGTGAGCTAGACGTCGCTCCGACGAGCACGTTTAAATTTGAGCTTTGTTCGGCTAAGGCCGCGCGAAATCCATCCTCGTCGTAGCCGCTAGCCACGCGGTAAAAAACGCTCGGAGTCGCGACGCTTAGGTAGTCTCGGTAGTAAATTTCCGGGCTTAGCGTGCCGCTAAACTCGAATGTCCGCTCGCTATCGTTTCTCTCGCTCTCGTCTTGCACCTCGTAAAGCACGAGCCCGTCGGCGTTTATACCCTCTATCCTACCCGTCCAGCGATCCGAGATGTCGCGCAGTTTAGCCTCTTCAAATTCGGCCTTTGGCGGCGTTAGTCCGTAGAGTACTAGCCCCTTTTCTTTGTTTAAAATTTTTTCTTTTAACATAAAATTTCCAAATTTAAAATGTAGAAAATCGCGCCGTTTGCGGTTAAATTTATGCCGTGGCGGCGCGTGCGCAGGATAAATTATTCGCCAGCGACAGGCATTTACTCCGCGTCAAATTTGAGCCGGTTTTAAACCTGAGCTCAAAATTTAGCGGACAAAAGCCGCTTCGGCCGCAAATTTAAACGGCAAAAGCGGCAAATTTAGTCGAGTCGCAAGCGGTCGAAATTATGAATTTCTTACGATTTTGACGGCTTCGACCATATTTTTTAGGCTCGGCTCGACCTCTTCCCATTTGCGAGTTTTTAGGCCGCAGTCCGGGTTGATCCAGAGCTGTTCTTTTGGTAGAACCTCGAGCAGCGCGCGGATCTGGCGCACGATCTCGTCCGTGCTAGGTACGCGCGGGCTGTGGATGTCGTAAACGCCAGGGCCGACTTCTTGTTTGTAGCCGACGGATTTAAATATCTTTAGCAGTTCGTTGCCGCTGCGAGCGGTCTCGATGCTGATGACGTCGGCGTCCATCGCCTCGATCGTCTTGATGATGTCGTTAAACTCGGAGTAGCACATATGCGTGTGGATCTGCGTTTTAGGCTCGGCCGAGCTAACGGAGAGCTTAAAGCAATCAACCGCAAATTTCTCGTACGCGGGGATGTTTTCGGCGCGTAGCGGATAGCCCTCTTTAAACGCAGCTTCGTCCACTTGGATGATGCGGATGCCGGCATTTTGCAGGTCTGCGATCTCGTCAAATATGCAAAGCGCAAGCTGCTTGGCCACTTCGCTGCGAGGTAGGTCGTCGCGCACGAAGCTCCAGTTTAGCATGGTTACAGGACCCGTTAGCATGCCCTTCATTATGCGGCTAGTGCGGCTTTGGGCGTATTTCATCCACTCGACCGTCATCGCTTTTGGGCGGCTCACGTCGCCGAAAAGTAGAGGCGGTTTCACGCAGCGGCTACCGTAGCTTTGCACCCAGCCGTTTTCGCTAAATGCATACCCTTCGATCTGCTCGCCGAAATACTCGACCATGTCGTTTCGCTCAGGCTCGCCGTGAACTAGCACGTCTAGGCCGATATCTTCTTGAAATTTGACGCAGTCGTCGATGTATTTTTTGATACCGGCTTCATAAGCGGCCGCATCGATCTCGCCTTTTTTGAAGTTTTGGCGAAGCACTCTTAGCTCGACGGTTTGAGGGAAGCTACCTATCGTCGTAGTCGGTAGGATGCCGTAGTTTAGGCTTTCGCGCTGGATTTTGATGCGATCTTCAAATTTATCTTCGCGCTCAAATTTGACTAGATTTTTCACGCGGTTTTGCACACTTGACGAGTGGATCAAATTTGACGTCGCACGCGTTTTAACCGCAGCTTTGTTCTCTTCGTAAATTTTGCTTTCCGCCGCATTTAGCGCTACGCCGTTAGCTAGTTTGGTTATGATTTTGATCTCGTCTAGTTTTTCTACGGCAAAGCTCAGCCAGCTTTTGACCTCTGAGTTTAGTTTTTCTTCGTATTTTAGGGTATAAGGCACGTGAAGTAGCGAGCAGCTAGGTCCGACGTAGAAATCTTTGCCGCCGATTTTTTCGCCGATCTCGCGGACTAAATTTACCTTTTCGTCGATGTTGCTTTTCCAGATATTTCGTCCGTCGATGACGCCTGCAAATAGCGTTAAGTGGCTGTTTTTGATAGTTTCAAGCGCTTCGAAATTTCTGTTGCCGTGAACGAAATCAAGTCCGATGCCGTAAATTTTAGTTTTTGCTACCTCGGCAACCGCTTTTAGCGCGTGCTCGAAATACGTCATAAACACGATTTTGACGTTGCTTGCGGCTGCGTCTAGCTCGTTATATACTTTGCCGATGACGCTAAGTAGGATTTCTTCGTTTTTATCGGTCGCAAAAATCGGCTCGTCAAACTGCACCAAAATCTCGTCGTCAAGCGTCGAAAGTAGCTCAAGAAGCTTTTTGTATTCGGCGACTAGAGCGTTTAGGTTTTTAAACGGGCAGCTGCCGTCCGTGGTCTTTGAAAGCGCCAAAAACGTGATAGGTCCGATCAAATTTACCTTGCCTTTTACGCCAGCAGCCTTTGCCTCTTCATACTCTGCCAGGATTTTTGACGCGTCTAGCTTAAAGGTCGTCTCGGCGCTAAGCTCAGGCACGATGTAGTGGTAGTTTGTGTTAAACCACTTCGTCATCTCCATCGCTACGCCCGTTTTGTTGCCGCGCGCGCAGGCAAAATACTGCTCGCGTCCGCTCAAATTTGCAAATCTAGGCGGTACGGCGCCAAATGCCACGATGCTATCAAGCATAAGATCGTAAAACGAAAAATCATTTACGCTGATGGCCGAAATTTCGGCGTCTTTTTGGTATTGCCAGTGTCTGTTTTTTAGCGTTTTAGCGACGCTTAGTAAATTCTCCTCGCTAAAGCCCTCTTTGCCGGCCCAAAGGCCTTCAAGCGCGCGTTTTAGCTCTCTTTTTTCTCCGATTCGTGGGAAACCCGTAACATAACTTTTTATCATTTTGATTCCTTTAAATTTTGATTTTTTATTTTTAAATTTTATACGCTATAAGCTTGCTATTTTGAAAAGAGCGGGCTTAGAAACGGCGGGTGGCAACCCGATTTTCTCAAACTAAAATAAAATTTATAAAAAACCCTGCTAAATAAATTTCGCCCAAATTTCAAACACTGCCTCGCTTTGTTTTTAAAAATACAGTTGCAATGCATCGGACGCGGCGATAGAAATAAATTTATATTAATGTTTAAAAACGTGAAATTATTTAAAAATTTGGCTGTTTTTTTAAAGTCATTTGCGGTTTTTTTGCTAAGATTAAAGAGTCTCAGGCATGGGGCAAGGCATTAAGCTCATCCTTTTGGGGTCAAATTTGAGCCGTATTATAAAGATTTTTAAAAAATAAATCAAGAACTTTTTATCAAATTTCGGCTAACTTGAGGCAGGCCGCAGCCCGCCCCTTAAATTTGCCTAGTCTTTTTTGCCTTTGTTTAGCGATTTTAGCTTGGCGTCGGTGTCGTCAGTTAGCATCGTGAAGATTTCATTCGTTAAATTTTTCGTTAAAGCCTTGGCTTCCTTCATTATATTCGTCGAAAATTCGTTTAGCAGCTTGTTTGCTTTGGCTTTGTCTTTTTTGTAGAGTTTGACGTATTCGTCCTCAAATTTAGCCTGCTTGACCGCGAGCGCATCCTCAAACTCCTTGTATGCCTTTTTTACGACCGGCGAATACTTATCATAATCCATCATCACGAGAGTTTGCAGTTTTCTATACGTCCAATAAATCGACTCGTCGTCGGCCTTATACGAGCCCTTGTCGTAGCCGTCGATAAATTTATCCAGCCCGTAGTAATACGGCAAATAAACGCCGAGCTCCGACATACCAAGCGCCACGTAGGTCACTCTGCCGATCTCTTGCGGTAGCCACGGGCGCACCTGCATGACGTGCGACTCGTAGGTTCTAAAGACGCTCACGGCGCGGTAGATATTTTTTTGATTTTCGTCTTTGCTCGCGTAGTTATCGTAGGCAGTGCCGTCGTAGTGTGATCTGAGAGCATTTTTTAGATCCTGTACGCTTAGCTTTTTAGCCGGTTTTAAAAATACCGGATAGTTGCCGCCGTCAAGGGTCTGCTTGTCTTTTAGCTCCGGGTTAAACATCTGCTGCACCCAGCAAACGCGCGGATAGTTGTAGGTCATATCTCTCTCGTCATCTCTGGTGTAGGCCTTGGTAAACTGAAATTCGCCGTCTTTTGCCGGATCGTAGGTGCCGTTATCTTGGGCAAATTTGATCAAATTTTTCGATCCCATAAAATTTGGATCGTTTTCTTTGTAGTTTTGTAGTCTGCCTTGGTTTGCGGAGACGAAGTACTCGTCTTTTGGTAGCTTAACCGCCATCCAGTGATGACCCGTACCCGTTTCAAAGTACCAAAGCTCGTTTTTGTCGACAAATACCACGCCAAAACCCTCTCCAGCGCCCGTAGTTTCCACTATCTCGCCAAGTAGCTTCACGCCTTCGGCCGCGCTTTTCATCCTAGGTAGCAAGACGTCCGGGATATCGTCCTCCGTGATGCCGGTTGCTTCGTTATACGGATCGATTTTTAGCAGTTCGTCTTTGGCATAGATGGTCTCGGTGCCGCTGATGCCAACGCCCGCGTCATTGTAACCGACCGCGCCGTGAAGCTTGGTGTGAGAGTTTGCTATCGTCGTGTATCTTATGCTCTCTTTTGGTAGCGGATATGTAAAATCATTTGCCCCGTCATGCGCCTTTGAGCTGTGGACGCCTTTTTGATTGGATTTTTTCGGATGTATCAAAAATACCTGTGCCTTTATCGCCTTGCTATCGGCACTCCTGGCTATCAACATCGAGCCGTCGTCAGAGGCACCCTCCCCAACCAAAATAGTCGTGCAAGCTAGCGCGTTTGCGCAAAACATCGCGCTTATTACCGCCGCAGAGGCGAGAAACTTTATCTTCATCGTTACTCCTTGATTTGAGATAATAAATCTAAGTAAAATTATAGGACTAAAAATATTAATTAAATATAAAATTTAAGCTACTTTCAAGATTGTATTGTAAATTTGTTTTGTGTTTTTGTCGTGCGACGTGTTAAATTTAAATTTCTTAAAGGAATTTTGGGTATAATCCCACTCTTACGCGTAAGGCGTAAAAGAAATTTTAAAAGGATTAGTATGCCTAAGATGAAGACAGTTCGCGGCGCTGCTAAACGTTTTAAAGTGGGCAAAAACAAGATCAAAAGAGGCTCAGCTTTTAGAAGCCACATTTTGACTAAAAAATCTCGCAACCGCAAGAGAGATTTACGCTCGCCTCAGTACGTAGACAGCACAAATGTCGCAAGCGTCAAAGCGATGCTCGGAATTTAAGTTTTTGACGAAAAGTCATTCCAAACTCCCCCAAATTTGGGGCAAGACTCACTCAGTGAGCGCCGATTTGTAAAGGATAAATATGGCAAGAGTAAAAACAGGCGTAGTTAGAAGAAGACGCCATAAAAAAGTTTTAAAACTAGCTAGAGGTTTTTTCAGTGCTAGACACAAACACTTTAGAAAAGCTAAAGAGCAATTAGAAAGAAGTTTGGTCTATGCATACCGCGACAGACGCCGCAAGAAACGCGACTTCCGCCGCTTGTGGATAGTGCGCATCAATGCTGCGTGCCGCCTAAACGACATTAGCTATTCGCGCTTTATCGCGGGACTTAAAAAAGCAAATATCGAGCTTGATAGAAAAATATTAGCCGATCTAGCTATGAATGACGCAAAAGCTTTCAGCGAGCTAGCTTCAAAAGCAAAGGCTGCTTTATAATACTCAGGGGCGGTTTCCCGCTCCTTTTTCTTTGATTATTTATTTTAGTTAAATTTGATTGTTCACCCCCCCCCCCAAAAAAAAATCACAATAAAACAAATTTCGCTCCAAATTTTAATTTTTGTTTTTCGTTTTTTCCGATAAAATACCGCCTCAAATTTAAGGAGCAAAAATGGATATACAAAAACTAAATCAAAACCTAAACAAACTCAACAAATTTTTATTTATTATCTTAGGCATCGCCGTCGCGATCTGGATCGGCGTAGAAGTTTTTATAGGCAGTAAAGTAGAATACGCAAAAGAAAAAATGAAAGAAAATCTATGCGAAGCGCCAAATGTACAAGAAATGCTGGCACGACTAAATTCAGGTCTCCCGAGAAAACTAGATGAGATAAATACGCTCGAAAAAATCAGCTGTGAAAATCGTCGCATCATTTATCAATATGCACTTGGAAAAGGGCTAGAAATGGATGAAAACGCGCTAAATGATAAAGATATCGCTGAACTAAAAGACGAGCAAACAAAGGAACTCAAAAAAGAATTTTGCGAAGATACGCGGTTAAAGGCCGTGCGCGATATAGCCGACGGCGTCGATTTTGTTTATTATGTAAAAGACAAAGAGCTTATTAGGGTAAAACTTGAAAGCAAAGACTGCAAATAAACTAAAATAATCAACGTAGTTTGCGTCACAAGTAGCAGCAGGGCTGGATATGACGACAAACTGCCGCTGCTAAGCAACTAATGCGGTGTTCAAATAGCATAAAATGCCGTGTCATAGAAAGGTAAGCTATTTTTAAAGTCTTATATATGCAAATTTAAGCTGATTTTTTCCAAAAAAGACCCGGTTTCATCTCTTAAATTTTGCAAATCACCGCTATTATCTATAACAAAATCCGCCATGGCGCGCTTTTGCTCGATATCCGTTTGTAGCTCCACGCGGTGCTTTGCAGCGGCATGATCGAGCCCGTTTCGCTTCATCACGCGCGAAATCAGCGTATCTTTTGGTGCGTAAACGACAGCTACTTTATCAAAAAACTCATATCTTTTGCCCTCAAAAAACAGCGGAATATCGACGAAGTAAAGCTTTTCTTTCGCCTCCAAAGCCCGCGCCTGCGATAAAATTTCAGCCGTTATCTTTGGATGCAGCAGCGCTTCGAGCTTTGCTAGCTCTGCTGGGTTTTTAAACACCAGTTCGCCTAGTTTTTTTCGGTCCACAAAAGCGCGGGAGTCGGTCAAATTTTCCTCATCTCTGCTATCGTCAAATTCCGCGTGCGAAGTCAAATTTTTAGCCTGTGCGTCTTCTTGCACGACGTATTGCGTGCCGAAAATTTCAGCCACCTGCGCGGCGCAGCGATCCAAAACATCATGCGAAATCTTATCGGCGTCGATGATCTCAAATCCACGATCACGAAGCAGCTCGCAAACCGCGCTCTTGCCGCTACCGATGCTGCCCGTGATGACGACTGCGTGTTTAAATTGCGGCATTTTGCCTCCGATTTTTTACTCCGATTTTAGCAATTTTTGGCTAAAATCAACCAAATTTCAACAAAGGGCAAAAATGATAAGCTACAAAGACGCTGGCGTCGATATAGACGCGGGAAATGACTTCGTAAACGCGATAAAACCGTTCGTCAAAGCGACGCAAACTCCGCACGTTTTAGGCGGTATCGGCTCGTTTAGCGGCGCGGTGAGGCTACC